>JAFGFY010000126.1 GCA_016930795.1 Deltaproteobacteria bacterium | reverse complement strand
TGTCAAGAAAATAAGGAGACACGTTTCTCAACAGGGGGTAAGGTTTTAAGTTCATGAAATCACAGCGTATTTTCTTGTAAACGCATCCCGTCCGCTCAATCGTGCTAAATTCTCATGCGCCTAGAGGCGGGCCCAGGAATAGGACGCTGGGGAAAAGGCCATTCACAATCAACGCTCTCTCTGGACTTGGATCGTACCTTTCAATCCTTCCGCTGAGAGACGAAAGTCTTTTTTACTCCAACGCGTAGGATAGATCCGAACGTTGTGCCCCACTTTGAGTCGGTAACGTTCAGCCACCATCTGCCGCCAGATTTGGCCGTTTTCCAAGGTGATCAGATAGCAAAAGGGTCGGATTTCTTTCAATCCCTTAATGGTCGAGTGAAGTTCGACGAGACCTTTTCCATCATCCCGTTTTTCGGGAGGAAAACCAAAATTTTCTTCGGTAACACGGCCGGCTTCGCTTACGATGTGCTCTGTCACGGGGGCCTTCTCCACCTCTGCCTGACCTTGCGTAACCGCCGCGGCGGCGCTTTCCTGCTGAATAATCGTGACCGGGGCCTCTGAATCGGAATCCGATTCGGGGTCACTCAAATCGGCGGCTGCTCGGTCTGAATGGGTCTGCTGTGCCTGATCCGCCAACTCATCGTAACAGGTGAGCCGTTCAAGGGCGGATTTGATGTGAACACAGCGACTCGCGTCTATGGTCAGCGGCTGCTCGGCCATAGCCCTACATGGCGCGCACATTACCATGAATAGCATCACAGATGCTGTCAGACTGCTCGATTTCAGATCATGCGAGATGTTCATATTTTGATCACTCCGGGTTCAATTCCCCGCCGCTTGCGGCGGGAAGGTTCATTTGATACCCAGGAAAGAGCATCCTTTTATGATGTGAAAAGAACTTGCTTTTTTCAATGAAAAGACTCTAGGGTGATTTCTCTTGTGTGTCAAGAGAAAAGGACAAGGGGTATCCTGAGGTCCACCCGGACCGGATAAATCCATCCCTGTAGGATAAAACAATGCGTAAACGAATGATGCAAGACACACGCTTTTACCTGGTCATACTGTGCCTGCTTGTACCGCTTTTTGTCCACTGCGGTTCAAGGCCGGTGGACAAGGAAGAAATCAAAGGATTGAAAGACGTCTATAAGGGTCATTTTCTCATAGGCGCGGCCCTGTTTCCCGAATTGTTCGATGATCCTGTATCCTCTGAACTGATAAGGACCCATTTCAGCAGTATCACGCCGGAAAACGACATGAAGTGGGGGCTGCTGCACCCGAACCTGCGCGAGTATAGGTTTGATCGCGCGGATAAGATCGCGAGGTTTTCCCAGGCCCATGGCCTCAAATTGATCGGACATACACTGATCTGGCATTCTCAATTGGGAAAAGGTATATTTACGGAGGATGGGTCAGATGACCAAAACCGGTGGGTTGATCGTGAAACACTGCTCATGAGAATGAGAGACCATATTTTTACGGTGGCAGGTAGGTACAAAGGAAGAGTGTACGGCTGGGATGTGGTCAATGAAGCACTGAATGAGGACGGCACTCTTCGAGAATCGCATTTCTTCAGGATTGCCGGAGAGACCTATATTGATAAGGCATTTGAATATGCCCATGAGGCTGATCCTCACGCGGAACTATACTATAATGACTACAATTTGGTCACACCCGCAAAACGCCAAGGGGCGATCAGGCTTATCAAGGACTTGCAGGAAAAGGGGTTGAAAATTGATGCCGTGGGCATCCAGGCCCATTGGGATTTGATATCTCCATCCCTTGAAGAGATCGAGAAGTCCATTATTCAGTTCTCGGAACTGGGGATTAGGGTGATGTTCACTGAACTTGATGTTTCTGTTTTACCGAGTCCATGGAATATACCGTCAGCAGATGTTAATATCAGGCATGAAAAGAATGAGAATATGAATCCATATCCCGACGGCATCCCTGATTCGGTGAGTGAAGAACTCGCAAAAAGATATCGGGATATCTTTTTACTATTTGACAAGCACAAGGATAAAATCAGCCGAGTCACTTTCTGGGGTTTGCATGATGGAATATCCTGGAAAAACAATTTCCCGATTTTTGGAAGGACGGATTACCCCATGATTTTTGACCGTGAAATGAAACCTAAAAAGGCCTATTGGGAATTGATTAGGCTAATGGAGAACACGGTTCAACGTCCTTCTTAGATAGAGAAGCGCGATAACCGTAGAACTCCATACCAAAAAGAAGATGCTCCACCATATGGATATGATTCCCAGGTCCAGCAAACCTCTGACAACAAAGAAGATGAAGAACGCCCCAATGATCTGCCTGTATAACCCGATCCATACGGCGAACATCGGGCGTTTCATGCCCTGGAGGGCCGCAACCACGATACTCAATATCACATACCCCCAGGAGACGAAGGCCGCGATTCTCAGGTAGACGATGCCGATAGAGATCACCCTTTGATCTTCCGTGAAAAAGGACATAAGGGGACCGGGAATCATAAACATCACCGCGGCCCCTATACTCATGAAGCAGATTCCATAGGTCAGGGTCTTCCGTATGGCCTTCTTGACCCTTCCGAACTCTCCGGCCCCATTGTTCTGGCCCACAATGGCCAGCGCGGCAACGCCCAGGCCCATGATGGGAAGCATCATGAGCTGTTCTATCCTTTGCACAACGCCGTAGGCGGCAACGGCGGCCTGCCCAAAGTCTTTGACAAAATAGGTGATGATGAAGATCCCCAAGGCAACGGTCATGGTATTGACGCTTGCGGGGAATCCCTGCTTTGATATCTGCACGAAAGCGTCCTTCTGCGGTGGAATCATCTGGAAGCATTCCCGACAAAACAGTCCGAGTCGGGAAACCTTCCAGATCATATAGATGAGTCCGATGAACTGTATCACGAGTGTGGCGAATGCAATCCCGGCGATCCCCATTGCGGGCAAGCCGAGCCAACCGAACATGAACATGGGATTGAAAAGGAAATTCAGGCCAAAGCCGAGGATGAGAATGTTCCTGAACGACCTGGTATCTCCGTGTGCCTGGAGAATGGAATTGAGAACGAAATTCCCCAGGAAGAAGACCGTCCCTACAATGATGATGTTCATATAGGAGAGGGAGATGGCAAAATATTCATCCGTGGCCCCCAGCAACCTGAAGAGATACGGAGACAGCCATAGGCCCAGGATCGTTAGGATGAAGGATAGGATCACACCGAATGTCATGGCCTGGATGGCGAACAGCCTCACATCTTCCTGGCTTTTTGCTCCCAGGGCGTTTGAAAGAATGGCCGTAGAACCGGTCGCAATGCCCATCCCCATGGCAATGATGCAGAAGAACACAGGAAAGGAGAGCCCCAGCGCGGCCAATGCCTGGGTAGAGATGAATCCGGCAAACCATGAATCCACGATATTGTAGAGGGTGTTGAACACGGCCCCGATGGATGCCGGAACGGCGATTCCCCTGATCAGGGAAGGAATCGGCGCGCTTGTTAAGTTGTTTGTTAGGGTCATCTCTGATATGGAACAGGATATTGTATTAATGGAGATGGATATTAAAAATATTGTATAGGCGTGTCAATGCCATTGAAACTCCCTAAAAAGCTGACCAAGTCATTTGAGGAAAATGTGGAAGGGAAAATGATTGATTGTCTTTCAGCCCCGAATACGATTAGCAGGATGCATATCTGGTGAACCACCAGGTGATGCCCCCGGGATAACCCTATGATGACACCTTCAGAAAACACTCCTAACGGTTATGCAGGAATCGTCAGCAACATCCTTTTTCCGCTAAATGAAAACTGGAAATTCCAGAGGCACTTTCGACACAAAAATCTCAAGCTGCTGTTGAATTCTCCGGACTGGCTCTATGCCGCGCTGGTCTTTATTGAGAATGGGACCATACGGGTTGAGGGCATCAAGAACAAGCCGGCGGAGAACATTCATAGGGATGTTCTCCACTGGGATGGATATGTGGAGATGGATATTCCCCTCTATTCCGCAGTTCTAACAAAAAGAAGATCATTGCTGCAAATGGCAAAGGCGTGGCTGAAGGGTGAGATAAGGATCAAAGGGGTGCGCTCTCTACCAGGTTTAATCGGATTATTCAGATGCCTATCAAAAGAAAAACTACTCTATAGACCCCGGCCCGAGTATGACCAGACACCAGGGACCTAGTTCCCTTTATCATAAATTTGCGGGTCACGAAAAGATGAGGCATGGGCTGTTCCCTCAAGACGATATCTCAAAAAGAGTTCCACTGAATCCCGCCGTGATCTGAACTTTGAGGGTAAATGCCACGGGGTACGCCACGGGGGGTACGCCACAGAACTAATGGCAGCATATATAGCTCACTTAAAAAGAAGGGCCTTTTAAACCCTCAAAGTTCAGATCACCGCCACTGACCCCTATAGATATCGTCTTGAGGGGGAATAGTCTATGCCTCATTTCAGGCTCTCTTCCTCACCCTTTCAGGCCCGGTCGCGGCCCGTTTGGATGGACATGGGTAATTGTTTCATCATCCATAACAACAACAATAACCCGGGTACAGCAACAACCGTGGAGAGAATAAAGAAACCGATCCAGCCCAGCTTCTCCGCGGCCCATCCCGATGGAGTCACAAGCCATGTGCGGGCAAAATTCATTAAGGAAGTAAAGAGGGCATACTGTGTCCCGGTATAGAGCGTATTACAGAGCATGGACAAATAGGCAATAAAGGCCGATGAGCCTATGCCCTGGGATATGTTCTCAATGGCAATGGTGAGGAAGAGAAACGGATAATAAGGGCCGATGGCGGCCTGGGCCGCGTACATCAGGTTTGAAAACATCTGAAGAAGCCCGCCGATAAGCAGGCTTTTGAGAATGCCGTAACGTTTGACCACGAGCCCCCCGGCAAAGGCACCCACGACTATGGCAATCTTTCCAAAGGTTGCACTGGCCATCCAAACTTGGCTTCCAGTGAATCCGATCTGGTAATAGAAAGGATATGCCATGACACTGAGAAAGGCGTCACCGAATTTGTACAACACGATAAAAGCAAGGATCACAAGGGCGGTTGAAATCTGATTGCGCTGAAAGAACTCGATAAAGGGGGCCACGATATTCCTTTGAATCCAGATGCCCGCGGACCCCGAAGGGGCCTTATCTATCTGATCGGTCCTAGGAATGGGTGCCCGGAGTGCGGTGATGAACCCCACCAGGACCAGTCCTGCCATGAGGCCGTAGATCAAAGACCAATTAAAGCCCCAGTCAAAAAGAATGAGCGCGGCCCCTGAGGCTATGGCCCCCACACGATAGCCCGTCTGGGTCATGGCTGCCCCCGCGCCCTGCTCATCTTCATCCAGGATATCGATTCGATAGGCATCAATCACAATGTCCTGGCTTGCGGAAAAAAAGGCCACGGCAAACGCAAAAACGGCCGTAAGCATGGGATTCACTTCGGGCTTGGTCATGCCGAGTCCGATAATCGAACCCATTAAAGCGATCTGGATCATGATCATCCAGGCGCGGCGTCTGCCCAGCATGTTTGAGAGAATAGGGATGGGTACGCTGTCGATGAATGGGGCCCAAAAGAACTTCAGACTATAGGGCGTCCCCACGAGGGCGAAAAGGCCGATGGCCGCGAGAGAAACGCCTTCATCCGAAAGCCACCATTGAAGCACAGTGGTAGTCAAGGCCAGAGGCAGGCCACTGGCAAACCCCATGAAAAAGATGATCATGAGGCGGCGTTCCCAATAGACGGAAACAAGCTCCAGAAAACCATGGTTGAATCGCTTCATGGTGGAGTCTTGATTATCGAGCATAAGGACCCTTATCCTTTTCCATCCATTCATGAAGAAAGACCTCCAATATCCTTTTGGTCTTGGAGGTAACCTTATATCTGTCGTCAATCCTGTAACCGCCAATCCAGATGGGTTGATTGCCACTCACCAAGAGGGGAATCAAGGCCCGGGACTCAACGGGGATCTTGAGATCAATAAAAAAGTCTTTGATCTTCTTGTGTCCTGTCATGCCCAAGGGGACAAAGCGATCTCCCAGCCTGAAGTTCCTGAAGATCAAGGGAAACTCCAGTTTTTCCTGGTCGAGGTATGCCGTTCTCTCGTCCCCCTCCAGGTTCAGATCCGCTTTCGGCTCCACCTCCACAAGCCCAATGGTTTGCCCGATTTCCTCAATAAAATATGTCCCTGCCCCATCCAGGAGATAATGGAACCCTTTTAATTCCTCTCCCTCACCAATTCTGAAGACCATTCGATCATATGATCTTTGGACCATGAGACCATTGGGCAAATTCAGGCTGCTGTGTGAATTCTTGCTTTTTCCCAGATCAGCCACGGATTCAATGTGGCGAGAGTCTATTCTGCGAAGACCTTTTCCCACCTTTCTTAGTATCTGTCTGATGACCCGGTTTCTTATGGGCTGCGGAAGGCCAAGGAAAGAGGGTATGGGGATGGACACTTCGCCCGTGGACCTGAGGTCCGCATTTCTCACGATCCAGTCTTCTGCCCGGCCTTCCATATAGGCGTTTTCATCCCTCAGAATACCTGCCAATCGTCCGAGATGCTCTATAAGACGGGGCTGATATTCCAGAAGAGAAGGCAAGAGTTCCAGCCGGATTCTGTTTCTCAGATAATCCTTCTGAAGGTTGGAGCTATCAACCTTGTATGTCAAGTCCCGTGCCTTACAGTAGGATTCTATCTCCTCTTTCTTGATGTCGATCAACGGCCTTATGATGGCCTTTTCCCTGAACGGGGGAATCCCGGTCAGCCCCGAAGGACCCGTTCCCCTCAATAGCCTCATCAGGACCGTCTCGGCCTGATCATTGAGATGATGGCCCATGGCGATTTTTTGAGCAGAAAGGTCTTCTCTGAGACTCTCCAGGAATATGTATCGAGCATCTCTGGCCTTTTCCTCCACAGAGCCTGAGGCCCCATCCATGAGAGAGGCGGCCTTTTCACTCTCAAAGGGAAGGTTCATGGAAGAGGCCAGGTCTCGAACAAACCGGGTTTCCGCGTCATCCTCCCCTTCCCTCAGCCCATGATCAAAGTGAGCCGCCACGAGTCGAATCCCCAAGGCCGCCTTGAGTTCATTAAGAATATCCAGAAGACACACGGAATCCGCCCCCCCTGAGACGGCCACAATACAGAGGTCTCCCGGGTTCAACATTCGATGGCGTGAAATGGTCCTCCCAACCTTTTTGATGGTGTCTTTAATAGGATCCATAGGTTCAACCGACCCTAGCGATTATACTCTTTCCATGAGTGTCGTGTCCCGGAAATAACTCTAATTATCATAAACAAATTCTGTGATATCTGATGGGGGGCGGTTACGGGCTTGGGCTTCTTTTGGGTGGCGGCACTGAAAAGAGACCCTCGTGCCCCCTTATAGATCGATATTCAGGCAATAGTTGATATAAGTTTCTTCCGGGACACGATACTATTCTACTGGAACAATATTCACTAACTCCATCCGTTTTTCCATATAATTCACTCCTTTGAACCGATTTTTATGAACGCCTTTGACATCCCCAATGATCCGATGCATATTAAGGAGTAACGGCCCAGAACAAGGAGAAAATTCCGGCTCTGCAATTGGAAAAAGTAAAATAATGATTATAAAGTACCATACATTAAAACCTTGAACGAGATGGATCATGATGAAAATTGTCACCGTCGCCGTCAGCAAGAAGAAAGGGACGCGCAAGAAGATCGTGGACGAGGCCTTCCTTATCCAGGACCACGGGATAGAGGGAGATGCCCATGCCGGTCCCTGGCATCGTCAGGTAAGCCTCCTGGCCGCGGAAAGCATTGAGAAAGTACGGGATCAAGGGCTTGATGTGACCTTTGGGGATTTTGCCGAAAACATCGCCTCTTCCGGTGTTGACTGGCTACGAATTCCTGTAGGAACCCGATTCAGATTAGGAGATACCGCATTGCTGGAGGTCACTCAGATCGGCAAAGAGTGCCACAACAAATGTGCGATCTACTATCTGGCCGGTGATTGCATCATGCCCAAAGAGGGAATATTCGCCCGTGTCCTCAAGGGAGGAAAAATCAGGCCAGGGGACGCCATCCATATGAAGAGCGAAGACCCGGCTTGAGAAAGATTGCGAAAAGCCGATTCATTCTTACTTATTATGCGTAATCTCCGAATGAGTTGATTGCTAAAGGACGGTCAAAAAGTCTTAAAAACAAGTACTTGAACCCTAGAATCCTAGAATCCTTGGACCCTTTCTCTCAACTTGTTGTTAGAAGAACCTCTTATTTCAACACGACCAAGCCTATAGTATAGGGCTAAAAATATGATCAACCCATCCAACCGCCTGATCCATGAAAAGAGTCCATATCTTCTGCAACATGCCCACAATCCGGTAGACTGGTACCCCTGGGGGGATGAGGCCTTTGAAAGGGCACAAGCTGAGGACAAACCCATTTTCTTGTCTATCGGCTATTCCACCTGCCACTGGTGCCATGTTATGGAAAGGGAATCTTTCGAAGACCCCGAAGTGGCCGGAATGATGAATGAGTTGGTCATTTCCATCAAAGTCGACAGGGAAGAAAGGCCTGATTTGGATCATGTCTATATGACGGTCTGTCAGCTCCTGACCGGAAGTGGCGGATGGCCTTTGAATATCGTCATGACGCCGGACAAAAAACCCTATTTTGCCGGAACATATATCCCGAAAGAGACCCGGCTCGGGAGAACGGGGATTATGGATTTGATCCCCCGTCTGGTGCAGGTATGGACCGAGCAGCGGGATGAGGTGAATGATTCTGCTGAGAAGATCGTCAGTACCTTGAAATCAGTGGACCGTGATAACCTAGAAGGAGACTTGGATGAAGCCGCTTTGAATATGACCCTCCAACAGTTGGCTGAACGTTTTGACGAAAAGCATGGGGGATTTGGTGAGGCACCCAAATTCCCGACACCACATCATTTTCTCTTTCTCCTGCGCCACTGGAAGAGAACGGGTGATCGAAAAGCACTCGATATGGTGGAAAAAACCCTCCGGGATATACAGAAAGGCGGTATTCATGATCACGTGGGATTCGGTTTTCATCGTTACGCCACGGATCAAACCTGGCTGGTGCCCCATTTCGAGAAGATGCTTTACGACCAGGCCCTCCTGGTCATGGCCTATTTGGAGGCCTATCAGGTCACGGGACAAAAAATCTATGAAGAGACAGCAAGGAACGTTTTAACCTATGTCCTTCGAGATATGACCGATTGGAAGGGAGGATTTTATTCCGCCGAAGACGCGGATAGCGAGGGTGTGGAGGGGAAGTTCTATGTTTGGTCTGAGGAGGAGATTCGAAAGATTCTCCCTCCCCAAGAGGCCGACTTCGTCATCAGGATTTTCAACATCGAAAGGCATGGCAATTTTCTCGACGAGTCGGCCGGAAAAAGGACGGGCGCCAACATCCTTCATCTTCAAAAATCCCTGCCTGAGATCGCATCAGACATGAATATATCCGAGGCGGAGATTCAGAATCGTTGGGCAGCCGCGCGTCGCAGGCTCTTCTCTGTTCGAGAGAAGCGCGTACACCCCTCCAAAGACGATAAAGTCCTGACTGACTGGAACGGCCTGATGATCGCGGCCTTTGCAAAGGCCTCGGCAGCCCTTGGGGACCCACAATATGCTGAAGCGGCCGCGAAGGCCGCTGACTTTGTCTTGGAACACCTTCGAAAGCCGGATGGACGGCTCATGCATCGGTACAGGGACGGGGATGCGGCCATTCATGGCAATCTGGATGACTATGCCTTCATGATCTGGGGATTGATAGAGCTCTATGAGGCCACCTTCAATGCCAGGCATCTTGAAGCGGCCATCGAATTGAATGAATCCATGCTCCAACACTTCTGGGATAAAGAGGCTGGCGGCCTCTTTTTCTCACCCGATGATGGTGAGGCCCTGATTGTACGGAAAAAGGAATTCTATGACGGGGCCGTTCCATCAGGAAACGCGGTAGCCATGTGGAATATGCTGAGGCTTGGGCGCATCACGGCGAATCCTCGTCTGGAAAAATACGGAATAGACATCGGCCGCGCGTTTTCAAAGGCCGTGAAACAATTTCCTTCCGCCTACACCCAATTTATGGTAGCTGTGGATTTTGCCGCGGGTCCCAGTTATGAGGTGGTCATCGTTGGGAAACCCGAGGCAAAGGACACAAAAGAGATGCTGAATGCCCTTGCCCGTTGCTTCACTCCTCAAGTGGTGGCCATTTTTCGACCCACGCTGCACTCAACGGAAATCGACAGTCTGGCGGGATATTTGACCCCATACCAAAGCCTGAACGGCCAGGCCACGGCCTATGTCTGCGCCAACTTCACCTGCAAGTCCCCCACAACGGATGTGGGGAACATGCTGGAATTGATTACGTAGCCCATTATGATATTCATGAGCATGCCTTTAATCATAAACATGAAAAAACCAATATTCTTATTTTTGTTTGTCCTCAGCTTCTTCATGATACCCTTGGCCTCTTTCGCAGAGAGGCCTATTCCAGATGAACCTATTGGTTATGTGAACGACTTTGCTGATGTCATCCCCAGTGACATAGAGCAAAGGATTTCCGCTGTCGCCTCGGAGGTCAAAAGCAAAACAGGGACAGAAATAGCTGTAGCAACCTTCCCCGACCTTGGCGGAGCAGATCACGTGGATTACGCCAATAAAGTCTACCAAAAGTGGGGTATTGGTCCAAAAGAAGATGATAAAGGCGTCTTGATATTTCTCGCCTTACAAGAGAGAAATGTACGCATCGAAACCGGATATGGCGTAGAGGGTATCCTCCCTGACGGCATGACCGGAGAAATATTAGATCATTATGTTCTTCCATATTTTAGAAGCGAAAAATACGGAGAAGGTCTGCTCAACGGTACCCTCGCCGTATCTCAGATCCTAGCAAACGAAGCGGGTGTAACACTCACCGGTCAGGGTCAGGTTCCAGTAAAAGTCCCTCAAAAGAGGAGGTCTCTCTTTTCCTTACTCCCCCTAATTTTCATCTTTTTTCTGATGTTCGGATCAAGGCGACGAACCGGGTCTTGGATATTCTTCCTCCCTTTGCTTCTAGGCAGGGGAGGAGGTTTTGGCTCCAAGGGCGGCGGTGGATTCGGAGGGAGCTTCGGGGGCTTTGGAGGAGGCTTTGGCGGGTTCGGCGGGGGCATGAGCGGCGGAGGCGGTGCATCGAGAAGCTTCTGAGGGACAACTATGATCAAGGAGTAAAAATGGCAAAGAGCCCAAAAGATCCAAAGGACATATTCCCGGAAATCATTGATGACTACAAGGATTTCTTGGGGGATGACCTGATCAGCATCATCCTTTACGGCAGCGCTACAGGACAAGACTACAGACCGGGAAAGTCGGATATCAATTTTATGATGGTCTTGTCTGAACAGGGGATTGACCGTCTTGATATGGTGTTTAAACTGGTGGATAAGTGGAAAAAGCGAAAGGTGGCCGTCCCTTTGTTTCTCACAGAGATCTACGTCGAATCTTCACTGGATGTCTTTCCCATCGAGTACCTGAACTTCCAGCGCAACCATATCCTCGTCTATGGCAAGGACATTCTAGCAGACCTTTCCTTTCATTCAGAGCGTGTCCGTCTTCAGTGCGAAAGAGAGATCAAGGGCAAACTCCTTCTTCTCAGGGAGTCCTTCCTGGAGACGGCGGGCAAAGGCAGGGCATTGAAAGGAGTGATGGCCCAATCCCTTCAGGCCTTTATGGCCATATTTGACGCCCTCCTTTACCTGAAAGGCAAAGAGATCCCTATGGTGAAACGTGAAGCCGTCCGGCTCACATGCGAGACATTTGACCTGGATAGGCTGCTGTTTGAAAAGGTCCTGGATATCAAGGAAGAGAAGGTTAGACTGAAAGACGCGGAGATTACTGCGCTTTTTCAGGCCTATCTTAAGGAAGTGCGAAAACTTTCAAGAATCGTCGATAAATTGGGAGGATGAGATGACCGGTATACAAAAGGTTTTTCTGACTGTCGTTATTATAATAGTAGTCCTTGTTGTAATCCCGCTTTTATATCTTAAGGGGGCCTACAACGGCCTTGTCTCTTTGGACGAAGAGGTCAAGACCGCGTGGGCACAGGTGGAGAATCAACTCCAACGTCGCTATGACCTGATCCCCAATCTTGTGGAGACCGTCAAAGGATATGCATCCCACGAACAAGAATTATTTGTTAGGGTTACAGAGGCGCGTTCCAGGGTTGGTGGCGCAGGCAGCGTGCCGGACAAGATCGAGGCCAACAACAGCCTCTCCGCGGCCCTCTCCCGATTACTCGTTTTGGTAGAACGTTATCCCGAGCTCAAAGCAAACACCAATTTTATCCGCCTGCAGGATGAACTGGCCGGGACCGAAAATAGGATTGCAGTGGAACGCCGTCGCTATAATGAAACGGTGAGGACCTACAACACAACCGTTAGACGTTTCCCCAAAAACATCATCGCGGGGATCTTCGGTTTTGAAAGGGCCGCTCTTTTCGAGGTCCCTGAAGAAAGGCAGGAAGCGCCAAAGGTCTCTTTCTAGTGCCATGTACCAATCTATGCGCAGACCGAGTAAAAGATGAGGTACGCGCTGTCATCTCAAGACGATATCTCAAAAAGGGTTCCACGGAATCCCGCAGCCGCCACCGGCCTCTATAGATATCATCTTGAGAGAATAGTCTATGCCTCATGCCACATTAAAAGGAGAAAGCCTTCTTTGAATGAAGAAATCAACGACGTGATCCATATACCCATCGATGGTGTCCTTGACCTCCATACCTTCGATCCAAAGGAGGCGGCCTCTCTTGTCCATGAGTATCTCAACACATGCCTTGAAGAAGGAATCTATGAGGTCAAAATCATTCATGGCAAAGGAAAGGGTGTCCTGAGGCGAACGGTTCATGCTGTCCTGGAAAAACACCCCGCGGTCGTCGAAGTTAAACTGGACACCGGCCCTTCTTCCTGGGGAGCCACTATTGTTCGTTTGACGCCCACCTAACGAAAGAAGCTATGGCCTTTACCCCACCCTTTGAGTTGAATTCTCGAGGCAAGTTTCCTAGAATACAATCACATCTCCAGCACAGGCTTTCTTTCCGATGAACACATGAATGGATTACATTGCATATCGTGTCTTTATGTTAAAAGATTGATTCCGACCATGAAAGGTGACACACATTGAAGGTTAAACTTGCGCGAACCGCGGCATTTTGTATGGGCGTGCGCCGGGCCATGGAAATGGTTCTCACGGAAGCAAACAAGAATGAGGGCCCCATCTACACTTACGGCCCACTGATTCACAACAACCAAGTTATGGCTCTCTTGGAGTCCAAGGGCGTCACTTCGATAGACGATATCGAGTCCGTACAGGGGGGAACCCTTGTTATAAGGGCCCACGGTATTCCCCCCAAACAGAGGAGGCTGCTGAAAGAATCCGGCCTCAGAATCATCGACGCGACCTGCCCTAAAGTAGCTCGAGTCCAAGGCATTATCCGCTACCAAACAAAAAAAGGGAACACGGCCGTCATTATCGGTGACAAAGACCACGCTGAGGTCATCGGCCTTTTAGGATACGCAGGGGATCGGGCCTATGTGATCAACCAGTTGGATGATGTGTCTCATATCCCCGATGGAGAAAAAATCTTCGTTGTAGCCCAGACCACACAGGACATTCGCAAGTACCAAGAGATCGTGGAAGCCATTAACGATAGGTTTCCTGATGCTCAGATCTTCAATACCATCTGTGACGCCACCATCAGCCGACAGGATGAAGTCAGGGCCTTTGTGGGTCAGGTCGACGCGGTTGTGGTAGTGGGAGGATATCATAGTGGAAACACCAGGAGGCTTGCCCAAATATCCGGGGCCGCGGGCTTACCGACCTTTTGCGTTGAAACAGAAAAGGACCTGGATAAACAACGGCTTTCCAATATGGAAGTGATTGGGGTGACGGCCGGTGCCTCCACGCCAAACTGGATGATCAGGAATATCGTTAATGAGATAGAGAGGATCCAGAGCCGTAAGGAGAGTTTCCTGGGGCGATGGTTGAAGGGAACCTTTAAGTTCATGCTCCTGAGCAACCTATTGGTTGCACTTGGGGGCCTCGCTCTTGCGTATGCGGTCTCGGTCCTCTGTGCCAGGGCGCCTGATCCCGTCTACCCCTCCCTTGCCTTCTTCTATCTCTATGCCATGCATGTCTTCAACCGTTTTCTTGACAAGGACGCCAGCACGTATAATGACCCTGAAAGAGCGAACTTCTACCGCAAATACCGGGGTTTTTTGATCATCTCGGCTATCGTCTCCATGATAGCCTCCTTTGCCATAGGCTATTACAAGAGCAACATGACATTCCTTGCCATTTTGGGCCTCAGCATTCTGGGCATCATATACAGTATTCGAATTCTGCCCATCAGGCCCAAACGCCCGTGGCGGTATACCAGAATCAAAGAAATACCGGGGTCAAAAACCCTTTCAGTGGCCCTCGCATGGGGTGTGGTGATTACTTTACTTCCCCTCCTTACATCCTCACACACGGATTGGGTTGTGGCCATTATTTCATTTATCCATGTATTTTCAATGGTTTATGCTAGATCCGCCCTCTTTGATATCTTCCAGGCCCAAGGAGACCTTATTGTGGGTGTGGAAACGCTTCCTATTGTTTTGGGAGAGAAGAAAACCCTGTTTCTCCTCAAGGGGGTCATCTTATCGGGAATTTTGATCAATGCGGCGGCGGGTATATTTGGGTTGGTCAGTCCCTTCATATACCTCCTCCTCCTCTCCCTTCTGTCTCTGGGCTTGAGCCTCTTGGCCTTTGAGAGGAGGTGGCTTTATCCCGGGACACGCCTCGAAGCGATAGTGGAAGGCAATTTCTTCTTTGCAGGTCTATTGGGCCTCATCTGGCAGATCCTCTCATGACCGACGTAAGTGTCATCATCCCTACATACAATCGGGCATCCCTGGTGATCAGGGCCGTAGCCTCTGTCCTCTACCAGACATTTACCGATTACGAGATTATCCTGGTGGATGACGGATCCAGGGATAGGACATCGGACAGCCTGGCCCCATTAATCCGTCACATCCGGTATCTCCGCCACCACTCGAACCGGGGAGTTTCCGCAGCCAGAAACACGGGAATCAAGGCATCCAGATCTCCACTCGTTGCCTTCCTCGATTCCGATGATTACTGGTTGCCGGAGAAACTTTCCGTGCAGATGGATTTTTTCATGCACCATCTTGACGCGGTTGCGTGCCAAACAGAAGAATTCTGGATCAGGAATGGAACGCATGTCAACCCAAGGAGAAAGCACTTGAAACCGTCAGGGGACATATTCGAGTCTTCTTTAAAACTCTGTTTGGTCAGCCCTTCTTCTGTTATGCTGAGGCGATCTCTATTCAGTGAGGTGGGCCTTTTTGACGAGAACCTTCCTGCCTGCGAAGATTATGACTTGTGGTTGAGGATTTCCTGCCGATATCCTATTTCTCTCATCCCAAGGCGCCTGGTGGTCAAGGAGGGAGGTCAAAAGGACCAATTATCCCGCAGAGTCAAGGGAATGGACCGGTTTCGAATCACGGCACTTCTAAAGCTCATAAATGGGGGTCAGCTTAGTGCCAAGCAACTCCGTGCCACGGTTCAGGAACTCTCCGAAAAATGCCGGATCTATGGAAATGGGTGCCTTAAAAGAGGAAGAATCGCGGAAGGGAAATACTACCTCGAACTCCCCAAGTCTATATCTGCTTAATTCAGGTTCATCCTATCAATGAGTACAAATCTTTAGAGACGTTCCCGCACATGTCTAGAATGGTGATGAGGTCTTTACAGAGTGACTGTCGGGAGGCCCGGAATCGAGGAAAAGATTTCATCACCATTCCCTCGATGTTCAGCTGAAGTGTATCATCATATCATTGCGTACTCATTAAGCAGGTTAAAAGGAGGCTATGCCTTCGGCAGAATGAGTACGTCGATCTTGCCCTTCAGGGACTCTTTAAAGGCAAGGGCATCTTTCTCATCACCCACAATGGTGCCGTAGTGCATAGGGATGGCCAGCTTGGGTCGAATGGCCTGGGCCGCCTCAACGGCCTGCTCAGCGGTCATGACATAGGTCCCGGAGACCGGCAGAAGGGCGATATCTACCTTTAACTCCTTCATTTCAGGGATAAAATCCGTATCACCGGCATGATAGATCCTCACGCCGTCTATCTCCACGACGAAACCGAGCCAGGCCTTATGCTTGGGGTGAAAGTCCTTATCCCTGTTATAGGACGGTACGGCTTCAATATTGACCTCTCCGATACTCATGGTCTCCCCGGGAGCCATGATCCTCACATCTCCAGTCAGCTTTTCTGCCGAGGTCTTATCTGTGATAATCACCGTTCCTGGTCCCTGAATCTTGGAGACATCATCAGGAGAACAATGATCAAAATGCTCATGACTGACCAAGATCAGGTCGGCCTTTGGGCCCGGTGAAATATCATAGGGGTCAAAATATATCGTCTTTTCAGCATCAATCCTGAAGGCATCATGTCCCAACCACACCATCTTTTGAGCCATTTCTTCAATCATACGCCAACCTCCTATAATGGTTCCAAGATGATCTTATGATCCACCAGGGAAAGGCTTCTAATCTTTCCCCTGAACTCCTTCCGCTCCCCGAATATATTGACCATTTTGATTTCCCCATTACTGGACTCCAGTAGGTCAACACTCTCAAGGAGCAACTCTTCTTGCCCGTCCTTCAACAAATAGGCTGCGGCTTCACACATGATTATCCATCTCCTTTATGATCTCCACGACCTGATCCACCAAATGGGGTAAAGGTTCGCCGGAGACACCGACCAGTTTTATATTCTCCTGTGTCAATGGGATCAAGATCTTCTTGGCCTCACTGGCACTGACGGCCGAGGCCATGCTCGGCGTCAATTCTCCCATCATGGCATCGGGGACTACGATCGCCAAAGGTCCTATGATGACATCCGCCTTGGCACTCGTGAGAACGATGGCTCTCTCGCCTGTAGCCCCCTTGTTTGCCCCTGCCTTCATCATGCGGGAGGTCGCAATGGAGTTGGTTCCGAGCGCCAATATCTCCATTTCACGGTCTATGCCATTCCTTAGCCCCTTTATAAGGGTTGCGCCTATGCCGCCTCCCTGTCCATCCATGACCATCACTATCATGCTATCACCGGGTATGGGTTTTTTGATTCACACTTACCTTGTTCTAAACGACACTGCCTCAATAGGCTAAAGGCCCTTGATCCGAGGCTACTCCGCTCCCCCAAGTCATCCCCTTGACCTGACGGCGTGAATTCCTTATATACAAAGAGATGATCTATGGCATACTCGACTATAGGCCGACGGGCTGATACTAATTAATTCTCTATACTATAATATGAAGGTCGTTGGCAAATCTATTGTACTCCCCCTGTAGCCCTTCGGCCCTGGAAAGAGATTGCTGAGCCCCTCAAAAGTTCGATAGGGCTAAACAGCGACGAAAAAGGAAATTCCTATCCTATCAAGGTAACAGTTCAGAAACACCCTGGGAATGGATATGCCTCTGAATACTGATCTGGATCTACCGATATTCCTAGCCTATTCGGTGCTTTTTCTCCTGGCGACATTTCTCTTGGGTTCCATCCCCTTCGGGAGAATTATAGGCCACTGGGTCTCAGGAATAGACGTCACGCAGAGGGGCAGCGGAAACATTGGGGCCACCAATGTGGCCAGAATCATCGGCCTAAAGTGGGGGCTCCTCACCCTTTTGCTGGACGGACTCAAGGGTTTTCTTCCTCTCTTCATTTGCGCCCTCCTCTTCCCGCAATCTGAGGCGATTCCGGCCCTTACGGGATTATCGGCCCTCTTAGGCCATCAATATTCCATCTATCTGAGATTCCGAGGAGGGAAAGGGTTTGCCACTGCCCTAGGCGTGTATCTTGCCCTATCCCCTCCTGCCTGCCTGATATCTCTATTGGTGTTTGTGATCACGGTGTATGGATGGCGCTACGTATCCGTGGGATCTATGGTGTCTTCATGTTTCGTGCCCCTTATGCTCCTTGTTCTCGGCGAGTCGAGCGGGGAGATTGCGGTGACCCTGATCATGGCCGTCCTGATATGCGTTAATCACAGAGATAATCTATATCGATTGGCCCAAGGCCAAGAAAGGAAATGGGGTGAAAAAACCCTCAGGAGAGAAGATCCAGAAGACGTTCCAGCTCCTCATGGGAATAAAACGAGATGATAATAGTCCCCTGTTTGCCGCCTCGCCTCCTCTTGATATCTACCTTTGTCCCCAGAGACCTCTTCAGTTCATCTGCGAGGGATTTAAAGTAAGTATCCTCCTCCGTATAACGCGACGTCGATTTCGCCGGTGCCTTCTTCTTCTTTACCAGATTCTCCACTTGTCGCACCGAGAGGCCTTTTCTCATAATGAGGTCCCTGATCTCTTTCTGTTCTACAGGATCCTTAAGGCCGGCCAGCACACGGGCATGCCCCATGCTCAAGTTCTTACGGATGATATCATCTTGAATGGTCTTTGGAAGATTCAGGAGTCTCAAAAAGTTGGTGACCGTTGACCGGTCCATACCCAATCTCTCGGCGAGTGCCTCTTGAGTCGCTTCCGTCACCTCCAGCCACCTCTTAAATGCGTAGGCCTCCTCAATAGGATTCAGGTCTTCTCTATGGATGTTCTCCACAAGGGCCAGTTCCAGGGACTCCGCGGGTGTCGTCTCCCGGACCACGACCGGTACCCTTTCCAGGCCCGCGTTTTGGGCGGCACGCCAGCGGCGCTCACCCGCGATGAGTTGATACCCTTGTTCTGTCTTTGTGACAAGAAGCGGCGTAAGGATTCCATCCCTCTTCACAGATTCCTTCATGGCCTCCAGTTCCGGACCGTCAAAAACCTGCCTCGGTTGATAAGGATTGGGCTCTATCTCCTCAATAGGGCACTGAAAGAAGGTTTCATTTCCTCGACTCAGGCCGTTCCCATCGGGAATGAGGGCTGATAAGCCCTTCCCCAATGCCCTCCGCTTTGTCATTGCCTGTTACCTCGTTCAACAAGTTCTTTGGCCAAGGCCAGATAACTCTGAGCCCCCTTGGACGTAATGTCGTAGAGGAGAACAGGCTTCCCATGACTGGGGGCTTCACTCAGGCGCACGTTTCTGGGAATAATGGTCTGAAAGACCGCTGCCTTGAAATGTCCCCGCACTTCGTCCTCAACCTGAACTGTAAGATTGTTCCGAGCATCATACATCGTCAGCAGGATCCCCTCCACATCCAGAGATGGATTAAGTCCTTGCCGAACCGCCCTAATGGTTTTCAACAACTGCGTCAACCCCTCTAGCGCATAGAATTCACACTGGAGCGGGATGATGACGGAATCTGAGGCGGTCATGGCATTGACCGTAAGAAAACCCAGTGAAGGAGGACAATCAAGGAAGATGTAGTCATATCGTTCTTTGAGAGGAAAGAGCTTACGCCTGAGTCTATACTCCCTTTTCTCCATAGAGACCAATTCTACCTCCGCGCCGATCAGGTTAGCCGTAGCCCCGACAAGATCTAATCCAGGCAAATCCGTCGAGACGATCACTCTTGACTCAGGCTCGGAACCCAGCATCATATCATAAAGGCCCGCACTCCCTTCTCCTTTGTCGCCCCCCAGTCCCGTTGTCGCGTTGCCCTGTGGATCGCAATCCACCAGAAGACAGGTCTTTTCTGCCGCTGCAAGGGAGGCAGCCAGGTTTATGGCAGTGGTTGTCTTTCCCACCCCCCCCTTTTGGTTTGCAATGGAGATAATGGTTCCCATAAAATCGGCCTATTCTCGCGAAACATTCTTGATCTCGTCTCTTTGCCAGGACCCTCTCTATTGAGGCCCCGGAACTGCTTTCTACCGCGAAAAAGCAAATAACACAATCCCCCATATTTGGAAAGCGGTAATCCATGTTTCACGTGAAACATGGACGGAACCTCAGACTTCTCTACATTACATCATAAAGCCTTACTCGAATTTCGCCTATAACCAACAGGTACAAGGTGGCTTGCATTAGTGCGTTATTTATTTTTAATTTCATTATTATTTGTTTTATATATTATATATTATGATTGTTTTTATTTGATTTGGCTATCCTTTTGCTCCACTCGAGAGGATGGCATAGATCTATCCGGTGTCCCGGCCTCTGGAGGCCACAAGCAAGAATCATTGTCTATTGATAAGTTTTTTTGTGGGAATATAAAAAAATTTTTTGCTACATTTTTAAGAAATTGATTTTCCCCCCATACCCAGTGCCTACAATCTTTATCATAGCCATTAGAAAGCCTTGACCTTTAAGCCTTTCCGGGAATATGCAAGAAACCTACCCAAAATATCGGCACATTGCTCCGGAGATCCTGCGCCAAAAAAACGCAATGAAAAGAAATGAAAAATGGCAAAAAATGGCAAAAAACAAAGAATATCGGAAGAATCAGATTGTTAGTGCATTTGTACACCATGAGGAAATCATCTACAACTATTTGATTTAAAAATAAAAAATATTCTTTCGTTTTTTTTGCTTTTCACCGAACCTTAACCCTACCAAAAAAGAACATTCCGTGCTTTCAGGAAGTTAGGGTATGTCAAGAATCTAACCCGATCTAAATATTTCCGGCTGTCCATCCGCTTTGACAGAGGTCAGGATATGTGATGAAAAAACGCCTAATCATTTCCTTGGAGGAAATGGAGGCTCGCTGCCGTACCTTTTCAATTTGCTCTAGATCTATTCGTGCGCTGACTGACCCAATCACTTAACCCCTTCCCATTCTTGGAGAGTCCACGATGACCAGTATCTGGGATAGTGTAAAGAGAGAGATCGAACCTACAATTCCGAAGAAGAGCTTCCATCTATGGATAGACCCCGTGACCTATTTGGAGGATAAGGATGATACCATTGTCCTGGGATGCCCAAATAAATTCTCCAGAGACTGGATCAGAGATAATTACTTGGGGCTCATTGAGCGAAGGCTGGGCTCGATGGGAAATAGCCATTACAAACTCGATTTGAAGGTAAAGCCTTCAGGAAAAAAACCTGAAACTATCGACCCTCCAAGCGGATCAAAGCAACTGACTCTCCCACATATGCCGACAAAGAGAAGATGTGGAAGAGGATGGCTTCATGAGGAATACACATTTGATCGCTTTGTTGTGGGGCAATGCAATGAGTTTGCCTACTCTGCTTCAAAGGCCTTGGCCCTAGGGGATAATCAGCCTTATAACCCCCTCTTCATGTTGGCCGGCACAGGCCTTGGAAAAAGCCATCTCACCCAAGCCATCGGCCATGCCATCCTGGACCAGGATTCGAGCGTCAGAGTCTGTTACGTTACGGCAGAAGATTTTGTCAATGAGATGATCTTTGCCCTAAAGAACGGACGGATCGATGAGTTTAAAAATAAATACCGCCACTGCTGCGATGTCCTCCTGTTGGAGGAGATTCATTTTCTTGAAGGTAAATCAAAAACACAGATCGAGCTGGGATATACCTTAGATGCGCTGGCGAACGAGAACAAGAAGATTATTTTTACCAGCCCTCTCTTACCCAAGGATATTCCAACCATGACAAAAGAGCTTTCATCCCGTCTCACTTCAGGTGTCATCACAAAGCTTGAGAGACCCGACTATAATACGGCCGTAAAAATTCTGGATAAAAAGGCCATAGAACAGGGTCTTTATCTTTCAGAAGACATTATTCATCTCTTTGCAAAACACCTCACTCGAGACATCCGCCAGATGGAGAGCGCCCTCAGGTGCCTTAAGGCCAAATCAGATCTCATGAAGGCCGAGATGAACCTCGATCTGGCCAAAGAGGTCCTTCGATGCCATGTCACTGAGCAAGAGACCATAACCATGCAAAGCATTGAAAAGCATGTATGCCAATATTTTAAGATTGAACCACAGGTCTTACGGTCGAAATCAAGGAAAAAAAATCATTCGTACCCTCGAAATGTTTACGTCTACCTCTGCCGCCACTATACCGACGCAACCCTAGAAGATATCGGCAAATCCATAAATCGGAATCATTCCACCGCACTCTATGCCTCTGAGGTGATTGAACATAAAATCAAGGTCGACAGTAAGGTCAAAAGCCAGCTCAGTTTTCTTCAGCAAAAGCTGAAAAGCGCCGCAAAATGATTCAGCGAAAGCCCTTCCCCTTCAAAACGATCGGCCGATGGTCCATTCTGGTCCTTTGCGGCCTGGCCACTGCTTATCTCATCGTTATCGCAGTTGTCTGTGTTCGGGTAGGGTTGAACCACTTCCCGCAGGACGGCTTCTGTGTGCCCATATTGGCCGGAACGATCCCCACATTCTTCATTCTATGGCTGTTCGTGCGAGTGTCCAGGGAGATACTCAAGAACATGAAAGAAAAAGATGACCTTAATCTGTAGATTCCTACTCCTTGCATTCATCGTAGAAAGAGATCAGATATTCCTCCTCCCGCGGAGATAAATTGAATCTCAATGCCGCCTCCCGAATAAGCTTCCGGACTCCCTTTTCTTTGCGCTCCTGTTGTTCTTCTGAAATCCACCTCACTGCCTGTCTAAGCTTTTCTCCTTTGGGTTGAATCGTTGCCACGGATATTCTCCTTTCCATAAATCATATCGCGATCATGGGAGATTCACATGATTGTTGAAGGCGAGCCCACTCACCCGGTACATCCTTCCGGCAAAGGATGATCCCCCCTCAATGAGGTCCAATCCGGTCTCGCCGATAATCTGTCCCCTAACAAAAGTTAAGGATTGCATATAGACCGGGCTAAGGATATAGTTCCAATCATTGGGATCATGAGACGTACCATCATCATATCGACCTTGCTTGCGATGATGCTGTTGGGGCTTCCTGTTTTGGGGATCCTCCTCGCTGATATGGAGATCAGCCCTTACCTGGAATTCCCTCCCCGGACATCCTATGTCCGACACGCGCCTTTTTCTTGGCCCATGTTCATAATTTATACCCTTTTCATTCTCGCATGGCTCGCCCCCTTCCTCATCCGTCTGGCAAAGGCAGGAGGTCATCGCCCACCTGCCGCCGTACCTTCAAAACCTTTCCCCTTCCCTTGGTGGGGCTGGGGGGGGATCTTGTTAACCATTACCGCCTGGATCTTGGCATGGACACGACTCCCCTGGTTTTCTGATTTCCAGGCCCATACCTTCACACCGCTCTGGTTAGGGTATATCATCACCATCAATGCCCTTACCTATCGTCGTTCAGGCCGCTGCATGTTACGAGACCGACTCAGCCCTTTTCTCCTCCTCTTTCCAGTCAGCGCGGGCTTTTGGTGGTTCTTTGAATACCTTAATCGATTCGTACAGAACTGGTATTATGTGGGGCCCGTCTTTAATCCTGGTGAGTATTTCTGGTACGCGACTCTACCTTTCTCAACCGTTCTTCCAGCTTGCATGGGGACCCGGGATTGGTTGCTTAGTTTCTCATGGACTCAGCGTTTTTTTCAAGCATTCTTTCCCATCCGATTTTCTCATCCTCAAGCTGCGGCTTGGTCCGTCCTCTTAATCGTAGGGGCAGGTCTGGCAGGTATAGGGATCTGGCCCAATTATCTCTTCCCTCTCGTATGGGTATCTCCTCTCCTCATCATCATTTCCATTCAGACGATCCTTGGAGAACCTCATCTTTTTTCCCCGATCACTCATGGTGATTGGCGAGAAATATTCTCCTCCGCCTCGTCTGCCCTGGTTTGTGGCCTGTTTTGGGAAATGTGGAACGCTTACAGTCTGGCCAAATGGAAATACAACATTCCATTTGTCCATGGCTTCGAAGTATTTGAGATGCCGGTTCTTGGATATGCAGGGTACCTGCCATTTGGGTTGGTATGTGCGGTGATAGGCCGGATCGTCTTGGGAAAACCAATAGACGACTGAATTGTAAACATCTAGTATCGTGTCTCAGAAGTAACTCACATCATTACATCTCCTTCACGGATCTGTGAGGAGCTAGGGGGTCTCTTTGTCATTCGTTATGGATCCATTCAGGATAATAAAAGCTATCTTTGAGACACGACATTGGAATGAGAGAATGTGGTCATGACGATTGGTTCGTGTAGAAAATCTCTCTCAAGCGGCATATCAATCAAACTCATGGATCGAGCTCCGGCTTCAGCTCTCTGGACATAACGTCTATAACCGCCTGTTTTGGGTCCTTTCCGTGGTAAAGGATTTGGTAGACCTCTGTGGTAATAGGCATATCGACGCCCATCTTCATACCCAGCTTGTATGCGGAAACAGACGTCTTGACCCCTTCGGCCACCATATCCATGCTGTTGACGATCTCGTCCAGCTTCATCCCTTGTCCAATCTTTAGCCCCACGGTACGATTTCTGCTCAATGCCCCTGTGCAGGTCAAGACGAGGTCTCCCATACCCGCAAGACCGGCGTATGTCAATGGTATGGCGCCCATGGCTACACCCAACCGGGTAATTTCGGCCAACCCCCTGGTCATCAAGGCCGCTAGGGAATTATATCCGAAATTTAGGCCGGTTGCCATGCCGGCCGCAATGGCGATCACATTCTTCAGTGCCCCGCCCAATTCCACGCCTATCACATCCTTAGAAAGATATACCCTGAAAGACTCGGTATAGAATAGCCGTTGAATCCTTTCTCCATGACCCTTATCCCGACATCCTATGGTTACCGCTGTAGGGTGTTTCTGATAGACTTCTCTCGCAAAACTGGGCCCTGCCAGGCAGGCGTATCGCTCCATATATTCTTTTGGCAGGACCTCTCCCGCCACCTGAGACATGGTCATCAGGGACTCGTTCTCAATCCCTTTATTGGCTGTCATTAAGGCCGTCTCCGGACGAAGATGGGGCTTCATGTTATTCAAGACCTCCCGAAACACGTGAGAGGGCACAACCACGAGCACAAGATCCTTGTCCGCCAGGGCCTCCTCATAGGATCTCACCGGGTGAAGACGATGGTCCAGAGACATGTCCGGTAAGAACTTCTTGTTAATGTGATCCTGGTTGATCTGATGATAAACCTCTTCCTCCCTAACCCACAGATCTACATAACATCCCTTCTCAACGAGGAGATTTGCCAGGGTCGTCCCCCAACTGCCGGCGCCGATGACAGCGACCTTTGATATTTCAGGATTCGACATGGTCCACTCCTGTTACCGTGAAGACATTCTCTCCCGATATCTTCATACCCTCTATTCCTCTTCCATGAGCTTGGCCACTCCGACTACCTTCTCACCTTCTCCAAGATTGATCAACTTCACACCCTGTGTATTCCGTCCTATTACAGAGATATCCCCCACTTTCAAGCGGATGATTTTCCCTTGCCCCGTGATGATCATAAGCTCATCTAGATCCGTGACTTGATAGGAATAAACCACCGGGCCATTTCTCTCCGTGGTCTTTATGGTCAGAATACCCTTGCCTCCCCTAGCCTGGCGCCTGTATTCTTCCATTCGCGTCCTTTTTCCGTACCCATTTTCTGTCACCGTGAGGACCGTGGCCTCTTCGTCTCCCAAGACCTCCATACCCACCAGATAGTCCCCTGCCTCCATCCGGATCCCGATATTTCCCTCCGCGACTCTTCCCATACTCCTCAAGTCTGACTCCTTAAATCGGATGGACTTTCCCTGTCGCGTCGTTAGAAAGACATCGTTTTCCCCACTCGACAGCCGCACGGCAATCAGTTCGTCCTCTTCTCTGATCTTAATCGCCGCGATGCCCGTTGCCCTTGGGTGACTGTAGGCTTCCAGTGCTGTCTTCTTTATAATGCCTTTCTTGGTGGCCATGACAATATATTTGTCTTCACTAAAATCCCTTACCGACAGGGTCGTCTCCACGCGCTCATCCTTCTTCAGATCAAGTAGATTCACAATGGCTTTACCCCTGGACATACGGCCAGCCTCGGGAATTTCGTGGACCTTCTTCCAGTAGACGCGCCCCTTGTTGGTAAAAAAGAGAAGATAGTCATGAGAAGAGGCAACAAAAAGGTTTTCGACAAAGTCCTCCGCCTTGGGTTTCACACCGGTCAATCCCTTTCCCCCGCGGCGTTGGGCGCGATAAAGGCTGATGGGATTTCTTTTAACATATCCCTGGTGACTCAGGGTAACCACCATATCTTCTTCCGCGATGAGATCCTCCAAGTCAAGCTCTTCCATATCTTCCAGAATTTCCGTTCTTCTCTCATCACCGTATTTTTCTTTGATTTCTGTGACCTCCTCCTTGATGATTTGAAGAACCATGGAATTACTGTCAAGAATGGCCTTAAACCGGGCGATGCTTTTGATCAAGTCCTTGTATTCCGCGTCCAGCTTCTCCCTTTCAAGACCGGTCAGGCGCTGTAATCTCATATCCAGTATGGCCTGGGCTTGGACATCTGAGAGTTCGAACTCAGAGACCAAGCGTGCCTTGGCCTCCTGAGGGTCAGAGGATGATCTGATCAACTCGATCACATCGTCTAGAAAGTCCAGAGCCTTTTTGAGTCCTTCGAGAATATGCGCTCGCTCTTCCGCTTTTTTCAGATCATAATGGGTCCTTCGTATGATGATCTCTTGTCGGTGCTTGATAAAATTTTGTAGAAAGTCTCTCAGTTTCAAGACCTGCGGTTGCCCATTGACTATGGCTAAGAGAATGATGCCGAAAGAAATCTCCATCTGGGTGAATTTATAGAGACGATTGAGTATCACCAGGGGCATGGCATCTTTTTTGACTTCTATCACGATTCGCATCCCGTCTTTATCTGACTCGTCCCTGATGTCGGAGATACCATCTATCTTTTTCTCCTTGACCAACTCGGCTATCTTTTCTAATAGACGGGCTTTGTTTACCTGGTAGGGAATCTCAGAAATGACGATCCTTTCCTTATTCTTCCCGACTTTCTCCACAAATCCTCTGCCCCTTATCTTGATAATACCCTTCCCGGTTTTGTAGGCCTGATGAATTCCCTTTTTCCCGACAATGAATCCACCTGTGGGAAATTCGGGTCCAGGGATAAGCTTTATCAGTTCGTCAAAACCGGCATCAGGCTGATTAATCACCCTAATAATGGCATCACAGACTTCGGAGAGATTATGGGGTGGGATGTTCGTGGCCATCCCCACGGCAATTCCCGAACTCCCATTAATCAACAGATTTGGAATCGTACTGGGAAGGATGACTGGTTCAAGAAGCGAGTCATCATAATTGGAAGACCAATCCACCGTTTCCTTATCAATATCGGATAAGAAATCCTGCGCCAGCTGCGTCATTCTGACTTCCGTGTATCGCATGGCTGCAGGCGGATCCCCGTCAATGGATCCAAAATTCCCCTGACCGTCGACCAGCGGGTATCTCAGAGAAAAATCCTGAGCCATTCGAACGATGGCATCATAGACGGCGGCATCTCCATGGGGATGGTATTTTCCTATGACGTCTCCAACAACTCTTGCGGACTTCTTATAAGCCCTGTTGTAAAAGTTCTTCAGTTCCAGCATACTGTAGAGGACGCGTCTGTGAACCGGTTTGAGACCATCTCGAATATCAGGCAAGGCTCTGCCCACGATGACACTCATTGAATATTCGAGATAAGACTTTTTCATTTCATCTTCTATATTGACTGTATCGGATTTCATTATACCGACCATACTTTTCTCCTCTTAAACCGGGCTTCTACATTTTCATAAAACAATCTTATCGTCTACATGAAAAAAGTTGAGAGCTTTCCACAATAATAAACCACTCTTCTTCAACCACATATGTCTCCGGGATCTCTTTTCCGATAGTCCTGCGATATAGCCGTTGAATCAATGCGGAATCAATGAAAAGGCAATCTATAGACTCTAGAGGTGTGTTCTGGAAACAGATGGGCCTGAATTGAGAGTGTTAGATGTCCAACTCAGTGACATTCAGCGCGTTACTCTGTATAAATTCTCTTCTTGGCTCGACCTTATCTCCCATGAGAATCGTAAAAATATCGTCCGCCTCCAACACATCCTCGATTTGCACTTTGAGCAACGTCCTTTTCTCAGGGTCCATGGTAGTTGCCCAGAGCTGATCTGGATTCATTTCACCCAATCCCTTGTATCTCTGGATGGATAATCCCTTCTTTGCCCTGCTCATTAAGGTCTCCAGAAGGTGTTGAAGATTATTAATCTTCTCTTCCCGGGCATCGGCTTTTATAATAAAGGTATTTTTTGATAGTTCTCCCAATTGTTTAGATATCCCCAGCATCTGCTTCAGCTCAGGAGACGAAAAAAACTCCCAGTTTACCGTTGTAGTGTGACCGCCATTGAAACTCTCATTGACGCGGAACTCGTAGTAGCCACCCTGTTCGCTTAATTGTATATCTCGTACCTCAAAATTCTCTTCCTGTAGCCTCCTAAAAATGTCGTCCATGAACTCTCTGTTTTTGAACGCTGTCTTATCTTTGGCTCCCGCCGATACCAGAAACTCTACGAGTCTGCGACTATACCCCCTTTTGGAAAGTCTCTCTATACACTCATAAAATCGAATAGCTGAGCTGAGTAAACTCATAAGTCTGGCACTGGAAATCTCCTCGCCGTTATCAAGAGAGACCTTCTCATTCTCCGATATCCTCTTCAGAAGATGTTGATTCAGACCCTCTTCATCCTTAATGTATAACTCCTTCTTACCTATCAAGACACGGTATAAAGGAGGCTGCGCCACGTAGAGATGGCCCCTTTCAATCAATTCAGGCATCTGTCTATAGAAAAAGGTAAGGAGAAGGGTTCGGATATGCGATCCATCTACATCGGCATCCGTCATGATAATGACCTTGTGATATCTTAGTGAGTCTATTTTGTATTCTTCCTCACCTATTCCTGTGCCTAGAGCGGTGATCATGGTTCGTATCTCCTCACTGGAGATCATCTTATCAAACCGCGCCTTTTCCACATTGAGAATCTTCCCTTTAAGGGGAAGAATAGCCTGAAAGCGTCTATCTCTCCCCTGTTTCGCGGATCCCCCTGCCGAATCCCCCTCCACAATAAATATTTCACTGCGCGTCGCGTCTCTTTCCTGACAGTCCGCAAGTTTTCCAGGCAGTGATTGGTCTGAAAGAACTCCCTTTCGTCGAGCAAGCTCCTTTGCTTTCCTCGCAGCCTCTCTGGCCCTGGCCGCATCAACCACTTTTGAAAGAATAGATTTAATAATAGGCGGATTTTCCTCAAAGAAACTGCTTAGTCCCTCGTTTAAAAGGTTTTCAACCAGGCCCTTTACTTCGCTATTACCCAGTTTGGTTTTTGTTTGCCCTTCAAACTGTGGATTCGGAAGTTTTACACTGACAACCCCGGTCAGACCTTCTCTCACGTCATCCCCTGACACTTTGTCCTTAAAGCCTTTTGTCTGCTTAGTGCTCTGAAGATAGAGGTTTATACTTCGTGTTAAAGCAGATCGAAATCCACTCAGGTGAGAACCGCCTTCTGTGGTGTTGATGTTATTCGCAAATGTATAGAGGGTCTCCTTATAGGAATCATTGTACTGTAGAGCAATATCTATAAGGACGCCGTTCTTCTCTCCTGATACATAAATCGGTTTTTTGTGAATAACATCCCTATTCTTATTAAGGTGTTCTACAAATGATTTTATTCCTCCCTCGTACATAAATTCCTTCTTCTTTCCTGTTCGCTCATCCGTAATCTGAATCGCGACGCCATTTGTGAGAAAAGCGAGTTCTCTCATCCTCCTCGCCAGCGTATCAAAGTCAAACAGGACCTGCTCGAAGATCTGGTTGTCAGGAAGAAAATGAATCATAGTCCCACGTTTTTTTGTCTCTCCCTTAACTTGGAGTTTGTTTTGAGGAACCCCTCTCTCATATCTCTGAAAATAGATTTTATTATCTCTATAAACTTCCACCTCTAAATATTCTGAAAGGGCGTTGACGACAGATACCCCTACGCCATGAAGTCCCCCTGATACCCGATAAGTCTTA
The DNA here is from genome assembly GCA_016930795.1 of Deltaproteobacteria bacterium. Classification (GTDB taxonomy): domain Bacteria; phylum Desulfobacterota; class DSM-4660; order Desulfatiglandales; family HGW-15; genus JAFGFY01. The sequence continues at coordinate 80 of JAFGFY010000126.1, read as the reverse complement.
TTATCAAACTTTCCTCCGGCGTGAAGCTTTGTCATCACCACTTCTACGGCCGGTATCTTTTCAGTCTTATGCATGTCCAC
>JAFGFY010000125.1 GCA_016930795.1 Deltaproteobacteria bacterium | reverse complement strand
TTGACGCCGGGGCGGATGAACCCGCCGAAGCCTTGTGCGAAGGCGGGTCATGTAGTGGGAACCATGGGTTTACCCGTGGGGCTCCATAGCAAGAGGTTGATTAGGGCGTGCTGTGTAATGAGATATCTTTTTTCAAGTGTATGTTCGACTGGCTCTCCCTATCAAATACTCCGTGCTCAAGAAAATATGTGACCTGCCTGAGAACGGTTTCGTCATTCATGATGAAAGGATGCGCTTTGTGGACAACCAAGAAATCTTTCATGCCCATAAGTCTTGCATTCTCGACAGAGACTTTTCCATCATCTTCTCCAGGAATGAGAAGAGAAAAAAGAGGACTTATCGATCTGTCACCGGTAATAATGCCGACTTCATAATCGGGTGTTCCCAATGACCTGGGGAGGCTGTCCTTTTCCGTTCCCAACTGATGAACGGCTGGAATCTTGATCCATTCTGAGATTGGAGAATCCTTTAGCTTGTCGACGATTTCGCTTCCTCTGTTCGGTGGACTCAGCATAACGACTCGCCCAAGTCCCTGTATTTCATTATATTCAAGATAATATCTAACAAGTATGCCTCCCATGGAGTGAGTAACGAAGTGAATTTTGCTTGCGCCGAGAGAAGCACACTCCCCCCTTGCTTTCTCTATTGTATCAACAGACAAAGTCTGAATGTTTTCCTTTAGTGACGGATATTCCACATTGGAAACGTGGAAACCATGTTTCTTGAGATGCAGTTCCAGTTTATGCATGGATTTCTCAGTGCGAGCCAAACCATGAAGTAATATCACACACTCTGGACCTTCACTCGCAGCTTCTGCGCGACCGAAAATCAGAATAGACAGTAAAGCGATAATCACCTTTTTGCAGAGAGAATTCTTCATATATCTTTTAACTGAACATCGCCCTTCAGCAGAAGCGGCTTTTTATGAATCAATTTATCTGGCTATGAGCTATCTTTGCTCTTTTTTGTGTTTCATCAAGGTTTTGATTAGTTTCCCGAACTGTTTATCTCTTTTTCTTTTCTCAAAATATGACATTTCGTAATAATCCGATTCCTTTTTCATCTTTATATAATTCTGATATCTTTCTTCTGATATTTGACCGTTTTTCACGGCCTTTAGCACAGCACATCCTTTTTCATTGACATGCGTACAATCATTAAATTGACATAGCTCTGATAACTCCACAATCTCTGTAAATGTTCCATCTATTCCTGTTTCCACAGAAAAACCACCGAGCTCTCTGATTCCCGGATTGTCTATCAGCATTGCTCCACATTCCAGTTTAATCAATTGTCGATATGTTGTAACATGTCTACCCTTACTATCTTTCTCTCTGACAGTCCTTGTTGTAAATACAGCGTCACCAATAAGCCTATTCAATAGGGTTGTTTTGCCGACACCTGATGAGCCCAATAGACAATATGTTTTCTGAGGAGCCAGGAGATCTCTGACGTCTTTTAATCCCGTCTCCTTTTCATTACTGAACGGCAGCACGTGCAAAAAGGGCATTATGTTATGAATTTCTGCCACTCGATCATTTATGTCCTTTGTCTTGAGCAGATCACTCTTGCTCAATAAAATAATCGGCTCAATATGGCTATCCTTTACCATCACCAAGTATCGCTCAAGTCTTCTCAGGTTAAAGTCTGTATCCAAGGACTGAACGATGAATGCGACATCAATATTAGCGGCAATCAGTTGAAAGTCAACTCGCTTTCCCGGTGTTTTTCTTTTTAAGAGTGATTTTCTAGGTAGCACATCATGAATGATTGAAAAGGTGCCTTTATCATAGAAAGCTGCCAAAACCCAATCTCCTACAGTGGGTAAGTCAATGGGTGAAGCCGCACTGAAAAGGAGTTTCCCAATCAGTTCTGCAGAAACATCATTCTCACCATCATTCAAGATATAACTCTCTTTATGAACGGCAATCACTCTCGCGATATCAAGGCCTTCCAAATCCACTGGACCAGCATTATCTTGAAACCATTTTCCAAAACCAAGTGCTTTTATGCCATTTGTTATCTTGTCCATACGTTGTTTTCCGGCAGGTAACCGGGGGCAAGCTCAGTGATTGGGTTTTGCCTTCTTTAAATCCTCCACCCACCTGAGGTTCTCTCTAATCATATCCGGTATGGGTAGCGAGTAGGGGCACCTGGTCATACACTCACCGCATTCCGAGCATCGGGATGCGCTTTCGATCATTTTTCCAAACATTGGATTGTTCATCACCTGGGGACCCATTCTTTTAACAGCAGACTTAATGCCGAGGACCATCTGGATATGTATATCCTCGGTACAGGGGAGACAATAGTCACATCGACGACAAAATTTCTTGTCATACTCTTCATATATCTCTTCCAGTCTGTTTTTCTCTTTATCCGTCAGTTCATAACTGCCCTCGAAAACCTTCCAGTTCTCATCAATGAGTCTCTTTTCTTCAACACCCGCGAGGACAAGAATATCGGGAATGGAAAATACCCATTTCAGGGCGATTTCCGGGGCTTCGATCACCCCTCCGGAAAACGGCTTCATTGCTAAAATCCCTATATTCTTTTCAAGGGCTTTTGGAATAATCTTCTTTTTTGCCGCCGGTTCGAGAAAGCTAATACAGATCATGATCGTTTCAAAAAGGCCGTCATCAATAATCCTTTCCATAATATCCAGACTGTGTCCAGTGATGCCTATATGGCCTATCAAGCCCTGATCCTTCGCCTTTCTTAATCCGGCTAACGCCCCATTTGATCTGGTAACCCGTTCGTATTCATCGGTATTACTAACAGCGTGGCATTGATACAGATCAATGTAATCAACCCTCAGGTTCTTCATGCTGACTTCAATGTCCTTCTGTATCCCATCCGAAAAGCGATTCATGGACTTGGTCGCTATGACGACTTTCTTTTCAGTTTGCTTCAATGCTTTTCCGATCAGTCTTTCACTTGTTGTGTACATTCGTGAAGTATCAATAAAATCCATGCCGGTCTCAATCGCGTGTAAGATCACCTCGACGGCTTGGACTTCATCCACTCTTTGAATAGGTATGCCACCGAATCCCAGCCTGTTGACCTTCAATCCAGTGTTTCCGAGTACTATTCTTTTCATCGTATTACCGCTATCTATTTTCTTCCAGCCTTCCCATGAGAGGGCACTTTCCGAGGTCATCTCACTATTTCATAGGGGTGCCATGGTCTGACAACTTTGTTGTCAAGTTTCATCTTTAGTGGACTTCTGTTCCTGGGTCCTTTTCAGCGGTGTTATGTGTAACCACAAATTATGGATGGAGTTGTCCTCATTTGAAATGACTTCCACTTTTTTGTCCGGAACGAACCCTTCCAGATCGTAGTTATGGAATACCAGACGGGACCCGGCTTTGAGGGTTTCCAGCTGCGGTAAGAGCTGCAGGTTCATTTCAGGCAGGAGATATATCGGAAGGACATCGGCTTTACTGATATCCACTGTAAATATGTCCGCCTGGACGATTCGCACAAGGTCTACAACATTGTTTTCTTCTGCATTTTTTCTGGATGCCCGGACCATATCCGGATCAATTTCGTAGCCTATTCCCCGGCTGCCGTATTTCTGTGCAGCCAGAACGAGCATTCGGGCGTCGCCGCAGCCGAGGTCGACTACCAAGTCATCTTTGTTTACTTGTGCCATGCGCAGCATTTCAGATACCACGTCGTAGGGCGTTCCGACGTAGACGACATCGGGCGTCTGTATCCATTTGAGGTCTTCCGTATGATCTTCCGCATTCAGAGGGGCCCTGATCAGAATCAGGAGTGCCAAGGCTATGACACATTGTCTGGTATGTCGTACATAGTGATGCATCATGTTTCTCATATTGAATCGGTCTTGTACTGGATTGAAATTTAACGAAAAATAGCAAGCGAAGGGAATCTAGCGGTAAGACCCCCAACGGCCCAATCACTGAAATAACAGCCCTCCGCGTAAACGATACGAAGGTTCGGCATGGACAGGAAATATTGTAGATCATAGTCCTGAATGCCGCAGTTTCGTATATTCAACTCGTTGAGTCGAGTCATTCCTTCGAGTTCTCCTATGCCGGCTCCGCTAATCAGAGTATCCGCCAGCGCGAGGACCTCCAGTTTTTTGAAGCGCGCGATCTGTTCCATATCTTCATCCATTATACGATTTTCGCTCAGGTTCAGAACCTTGAGTGAATCGGCAGTATCCAGATATTTGAGAAATGCTCCGTCGATTTGTGTGCGTTGAAGCGACAGGGCTTCAAGCCGTTTCAGATTGGAGATCCAGGACAATTCTTGTCCGGTAAGATCTATGTCATGAACGTATAACCTTTTCAGCGCGGTGCATTTCCCTAGGTGCTTCATCCCATCCTGAGAAATCATGCCATTGCCGATCTCCAGCCATTCCAGTCTTGGCAAATATGGAAGAAGACGCATAGATTCGTCTTTCAATTCACCCTTCTTGGCTTCTATCCAGCGTACATCCCCTTTAGGGTCTTTTTCAAGCGGAACGCCTAATTCCGAAAGCCTTCTAACTGCTTGAGCGCTATCCTCAGGACTGATGCTCAATACGAGATCGGCATTTAGCCCTTTCAGAACGGCGAAACAGGAAAAAAGTATCGCGACGACCACCATCAGTATCGATCTCTCGTGATTCAAACTCATGAAAACCTCCTAAATTACTATCGTATCCTTTTTAGTCAATGATCAGGGATAAGTCCAAACCACTTGATTTGAAAGAATATATCCATATCAGATGGTGGATTTTGGTGCCGTCAGGATTAAATTTCCAGAAATCCGCGTATGCTGCTTTCCATATGCAACCGTCTGGATCTGAAAAGTACCCACTATAACCTCCCCAAAAGACGTCCTGTGCAGTCTTTTCGATCCTCCCGCATAAGGCCCGCCTTATAGACCACGAGGTTATGAGAGGCCGACGCACAGGGAGTAATTGGGCTGATATAGAGAGTCGCTACCATTCTGTTGGGACTTCAACGATGTGATAGTGATTTTCGTTCTGTAAAATATAAACATCTTTTTTACCCTTTCGGATCGCTCTCTGTAATATCTGTTTCAGTCCACCCACAGCATAGATGTTTCGCACCTCATGCCCTTCGAAATAGACCTTTCTAATACGCTCTCCCACTTTCAATCCTCCGGATTCGGCAGCAGAATCAGGTCTGATTTCTGAGACGACGATTCCTGCATCATATGAGCCTTTTACCTCAAACCCAAAAATCTCGAATACGCTAGCTCCCTCAAGGGGATCTTCGAGCACTTTTTGACGTACTTCTTTGCGAACTTCTTCACGAATCTCTTGACGAACTTCTTGACGAACTTCTTCACGAAGCTCTTCACGAAGTCCTTCAAGCGCTTCTTCATGAGCTTTTTCATGCGTTCCAGTTTTTTCACTTGATACTTGGCGATGTGATATACTCCTCCCTGAATAGAGATCTGCTCCAACGAGTCTCCCTTTATGTAAGTGAAATACTCTGGCCATATCAGAATACTCGATAGTGTCTTCTGTCATGATGTCAGGTTGGTCGTATACAGAGAGGATTCTTTCTGAATCCGAACCAATCTCGAGTCCTGAGGCGAACTGGCCCCTGAAAGAGGGCAGGAGATGTATTCCCTCGACTCTAGTCCCATCGCTCAGAACCTCAATTGAAAGCCCAAGTGTATCGTAGAGTAGAATAGACGTGCCGGCTTGACTGACCTGTATCTTCTCAGGAGAACCAAGTAGATCAATAGCGTCTTTCAGCGGCATACCGATCTTGAGGTTTTCATCAATCATTATTCGCGTATTGTCCGCAGGCTCAGCAATTCCCAAATGAATCAGATCAAGTAGCACGATCGTTGAGATAATGACGAAAAATTTCATAATCCTATTCCCAATGGTCATGATATACGCTCCTTTCCATAAGAGTTCAACGCTGATATACCAGTCCATGCGTTTCATAATCCGGTCTAAATCATGGATTTGTTTTGAGATATCTATTCTATCCCGGCAAATTCGGCCATTTTTCTGTATTTTTCATCCGCCTTCGCAGGAAACCCCGAATTTATGCGGAGAGGAATGCTCTTGTCATCCGCTTCGGCGGATGTCGCCCTTGACGCCGGGGGGCGGATGAACCCGCCGAAGCCTTGTGCGAAGGCGGGTCATGTAATGGGAACCACGGGTTTACCCGTGGGGCTCCA
>JAFGFY010000124.1 GCA_016930795.1 Deltaproteobacteria bacterium | reverse complement strand
ATATTATGTAAGGAATGTTTCGAAGCGAAATCTACTGATGTCTTACTATCCGATTCTCATTCAATTGAAAGGGATGAAGGCCGTCGTCGTGGGGGGGGGTGTGGTCGCCCAACGGAAGATCGAGACCTTGTTGGCCTATCAGGCAGATGTCCACATTATATCCCGGGAGTTGACCCCTAAGTTGAGTGCGTACTTGGAGGAGCGGAGAATAAAGCTAAGCGGCCATGAATTCAAAGACAGCCATCTGGACGGAGCCTTTGTCGTGATCGCCGCCACCGATGATCCTCTTCTGAACCGGCGAGTGAGTAAGGAAGCATCAGCGAGGGGGTTGCTTGTTAACGCGGTCGATCAACCCGCTGATTGCAATTTTATTGTCCCTTCCATTCTGAGAAGGGGGGATCTTCTGGTCGCCGTTTCCACATCAGGAAAGAGTCCGGCCTTTGCAAAAAAGATCAGAGAAGGGTTGGAGGGACAGTTTGGTGAAGAGTACGGTTATTTTTTGGTTCTGATGGGGCGTCTTCGAGACGAAATACTTGAGAAGAAGCTTTCTCAAGAGGAAAACAAAGAGATCTTTCACCAACTCGTCAACTCCCCTATCCTTGATGCGATAGCCGAAAAGGACTGGAAGGGAGTGGCCGCCATTCTGAACAGAATCATGAATACGGAAAAAGAAGCGGAAGATGTCATGACTTACTTTGAAGCAAGGTGACGTTATGTCGTTATTATTATTTAAATCAGCTCTTTTTTTTGTCCTCCTGGCTGCGGGTGGGTTTATCGTCTATTTGGTCAGGCAGCAAAAACTTGTCTACAAATGGTCCTATCGGATTCTTCTCGCTGGTTTCATTTGTCATACTCTGTTTTTTGCACAACAATACTACGAGCTGGGAGTCGCTCCTGTCCTCAATATGAAATCAGCGCTCTCTTTCTTTTCATGGGGCATCATTGGCGCATATCTCATTCTTCAACTTAAATTCAGGCTGATGGTCCTTGGATCTTTTGTCGCCCCCTTTGCAGCCTTTCTTATGCTTTTATCTTCTACCATTCCTGGTGTGGACATGGTAGTCAAACCGATGTATCGGAGCATGTGGCTGACGATTCATATAGGGACCATGTTTATAGGAAACGGCATGTTCGCCGTGACATTTTTAACGGCCATTATGTATCTTCTTCAGGAGCACCAGATAAAAAGAAAAAAGCTTGGCTCTATCCATAGTCGATTGCCTTCCCTGCAAACCCTTGATTCAATTAATTACTACTCCCTGATGTATGGTTTTCCCTTGTTGACCATCGGCATGATTACCGGCTCAATTTATGCCCAATATGCCTTGGGGAGTTACTGGCGATGGGATCCGAAGGAGACATGGTCTCTTATTACATGGCTCTTCTATGCCGCGCTGATACATGAGAGAGTGGCTGTGGGATGGCGTGGTCGCAGGGCGTCGATCATGTCGATCATCTGCTTTATCTTGCTCCTCTTTTTATTCTTCGGTGTCAGTCTCTGGCTGAGCGATTATCATAGCTTCAGTAGTCTGGGAGGTCAGACAGGGATATGATTAGGATTGCCAGCCTCGGTATGAGCCATGAGACAGCCCCTGTGGCGTTGAGAGAGCGCCTTGCCAAAGACCCTGACAATGTAGACACAGCATTGGCTTTTATGAGAGATCTTGAATGCATCCATGAAGGACTTTTTATTTCCACATGCAACCGAGTGGAGGCTCTATACACAACTGAAGATCCGGATGAAGCGAAGAAGTCAATCCTGTCTCTTCTGTCACGGTTAGGTGGAATTCCAGAGTATCGTCTTCTGCCGAACATCTTTTCATTCGAAGGCATGGAGGCCGTTAGCCATATCTTCAGAGTAGCATCGAGTCTGGATTCCATGGTGATGGGAGAACCTCAAATCCTGGGGCAAATAAAGGATGCATATCGCCAGGCGACCAAAGCAAAGACATCCGGTGTTGTCGTGAACCGAATGATGCACAGGGCGTTTCATGTAGCAAAGAGGGTGAGGACGGAGACCGGTATATCCGATGCGGCTGTATCGGTGAGTTATGCAGCAGTGGAGTTGGCGAAAAAGATATTCCGCGATCTTGAGGGGAGGAGCATCCTCTTGATAGGGGCGGGTGAGATGGCCGAACTCGCAGCCACGCATCTCATAGGTTACGGGGTCCGTTCCATTCGTGTAGCCAACCGCACTTTTCAGGTGGCGCTGGAGAAAGCCGAATTTTTTAATGGAATTCCTGTATCTCTCGAAGAGGTAGGACCGCAGCTTCTAGAGGTGGACATTGTTATAACCTCCACGGCCTCACCCGAACCGGTGATCAAGTACGAACAAGTCAAAGGCTCTCTTCGAAGGAGACGAAATCGTCCCCTTTTCTTTATTGATATTGCCGTCCCGCGGGATGTGGAACCGAGAGTCAATGAGCTGGAAAATGTCTATGTATATGATATTGATGATCTGAAGGGAATTGTCGAAGACAACTTGGCCCATAGAAAAGATGAGGCGGTAAAGGCCGAAAGGATCGTGCAGGAAGAGGTTCTAAAGTTTGAAAGATGGTTGAAAAGCCTTGAGGTGGTTCCTACCATTATTTCTCTGAGAGAAAAGGCCGAGGAAATAAGGCGAACCGAAATGAAGAAGAGCCGCAGCGCCCTGGGTTCATTAACTCCTGCTCAGTTGAAGGCGATAGAAACCCTCACAGTGTCGCTTTCTGAAAAGATCATCAATGATCCGATATTGGTCCTTAAGAAATTAGCCCTCAGGACCACAAGAGACACCTATGTAAATATGGCACGAAGACTTTTCAAACTTGATCAGGAGAATGGGGATAAAGGATAGAATTTCCGAGAGGCATGACATGGATTTGAACAAGATGATCGATAGGATGAAGAGACACCCGGAATACACAAAGATGGGTATGATTGCCAGTCATCTGGGGGTTGTTAGAGGGACATCTCGCGATGGGCGGAATATAAGCGGCATTGAGGTCGTCTATGACCTTGATTCAGTAATGAGAATCATTATGGATGCCAAATCTTTGCCTGGGATAGTTGAAGTACTAGTTGAGACTAATGAAGGACACCTGAAAGTCGGTGATGAGATCCTGGCTGTGGCCGTGGGAGGGGATATCCGCGAAAATGTGTTTTCAGCCCTGATAGAAACGGTCAATCGCATTAAAAAGGAAGCAGTCAAAAAAACGGAAAGGATGATCAATAATACTTCTTCTTGATAAGACGAACATGATATT
>JAFGFY010000123.1 GCA_016930795.1 Deltaproteobacteria bacterium | reverse complement strand
CCTGAAAAGAGATTATTGAGCCCCTTTTTACCCCAGCCATTTATTTAATAATCTATACCATTATCCTCAGTCAAATTTTATCCCACATTTGCCAGAACCGAGTAAATGATTTTTCCACGCACTCCTCATTTTGTATCTTGATTCCCGGCACCCTCAGACCCACCACGGCCAGGCTCATGGCCATTCGATGGTCGTCATATGGATCTACCGTGGTGCCGATCAGGGGGGTTCCCCCATGGATGATCAGCCCATCCGAAAGCTCTTCAACACGGCTGCCCAGTCGAGTCCATTCAGAGGCAATTGCCTTGAGTCGATCGCTTTCTTTGTGCCGAAGGTGGGGGACGTTCCGAATGATGGTCTTTCCATCGGCGAACAGGGCCACTGCTGCCAGGGTGGGCACCATGTCGGGCATGGTATTCATGTCCGCTTCGATTCCTGAAAGCGTTCCACCGTGGACCAGAACGCGGTCCGCCTTTCTCTCAACACGGCATCCCATCTTTTCAAGGATATGGAGGAGTCTTATATCACCCTGTCGGGTCTTTTGGGAATAGATATTCTCTGTGACCGTCGTGCCCCCGGTCACGGCTGCTGCGGCCCAAAAATAGGAGGCGCTCGAGGCATCCCCTTCCACGTTGAACTGACGAGGGCTGTAACCTTGTCCGGAAAGGACTCTAAAAAAGTGGTATCCCTCGCGTTCAACCTGAACCCCAAACATTTCCATGACATCAAGGGTAAGATCCACATAGGGTCCGGAAACCGGTGTTCCGGTGACCTTTATTTCAATGCCCTTATCCGAATAAGGACCTGCCAAAAGAAGTGAAGAGACGTATTGACTGCTCGTATCTCCTCCAATCGCGACAGACCCCCCCCGAATGCCCCCGGCCTTGATCAATACGGGGGGAAACGCTTCTCGTTCCATGTATGTGGCTTCCACTCCCAGGGTGTTCAAGGCCGCGACCAGATCACCGATCGGTCTCTTGTGCATGCGGGGAACACCGTTGAGTACAAACTCCCCATTGGCGAGGGCCACAGTGGAGAGAAGGAGACGATAAGAAGTCCCGGAATTGCCTAGGAAGATTTCTTTCCTGTCTGGTGAATGGGGAAAATCGCCCCCTGTCCCTGAAATCGTCAAGTCTTCGCCATGAATGGAAATTTCGGCTCCTAGTTTTTGCAGGGCGCTGATGGTATAGAGGGTGTCCTCACAGGAGAGAAAATGATTGATATGGCTCTTGCCGCTCGCCAATCCGGCGGCTATCACGGCCCGATGGGTAAGGCTCTTGGAGCCCGGTATTCTGACGGCCGCATTAATGGCTGATCTGGGTCTGATCTCTTTCATTCCGCCTTTCTCAACGCTTCTTCCACGACGCTCCTCATGGTTTCAAATGGAGCTTCAAGACCAGTCCATAATTTGAATTGTTCCGCCCCTTGACGGATGAACATACCAAGCCCGTTGACCGTCACACATCCCAGGTCTTTGGCTGTTGTCAGAAGCTTCGTCTCAATGGGATTATAGACGATGTCCATGACAACCGTGACGGGATTCAGTGCGTCCGAAGGGACAATGCTCTCATTGTTGTTCGGATACATTCCTACGGAGGTCGTCTGAATGAGTAGATCCACCTGAACGTCAGCTACTTTTTCCAAAGGAATAAAAGGACATTCCAGGAAGTTTGCCAACTCTTCCCCACGTACACGGGATCGATTGGCTAAGGTTAGGTCCGCACCCTGTTTTTTCAGTATATAACCTATGGCCCTTGCCGCCCCTCCGGCGCCGAGGATGAGACAGGTCTTGCCGAAGACTTGGGTCTTCTCTTTCAGAGCCTCTAAGGCGCCAAATGCGTCTGTATTATACCCGATCAAGCGACCCCGATCATTGACAATAGTGTTGACGGCCCCTATCTGTTTTGCCGGATCATCCACTTGATCCAGCAATGGAATCACGGAAGACTTGTGGGGTATTGTGACACTCATGCCTTTGAGACCCAGGGCGCGCATACCCTTAAGGGCATCCTCCACGTTCTCGGTATCGAAAGCCAGATAGATCGCGTTCAGCCCCTTTTCCACAAAGGCCGCGTTTTGCATGATGGGGCTTAGAGAATGGGTCAGGGGATGACCTATCACGCCGTAGATGTCTGTATGTTGGTCCATGGGTATGATGAATACTTCTCACAAGTGTTTAGATCTTAGATAAAAATTCTGTAGCCTTTTTCCAGTTGTGAAACCCGAAAGAGAGGGGCACGGCTCATGGCACAAGGCTCAAGGCGAAACACCTTCTTCCTTGCGCCTTGCGCCGTGCACCGTGTGCCTTGAGCCTTATACTTTATTTTAAAGATCCCCAACTCCTCATTAAAACAAAAATTTTGGTAAACCATTAAATCACATAAATCACAAAAAAACCTTCAAGATCTCCCTCATTTTTTGGACAGGTATCTGGCCATCGGCGGATTCCTCTCCTTGATCGAGGGATGCGAACGTCAGGTACGCACCGAAGAGCAAAGAGGCGACCCTACTGATGCGACCCTTTTCCCCCATGCAAAGGGCAATAATCTTGAGGTCCATTTCTTTGGCGCGGGGTATCAGGTCCAAGACACGAAGGTTGTCCTCGAGTTGTTGGGCTTGAGTGACAATCTTAACGATATCAGCTCCGGTTCCGGCCAGATCGTTTAGCATTCCGTTCAGTTCTCCTTTGGAAGGCGTGTTGTCCAAGACGTGCACGGATGCAATAATCTTGGATTCTAGACGATTCTGGAGAATATGATCTCGGAACTCCGGGGACATACTGTACTCTAAATCCACATAATCGGCCTTGTTTTCAATGGCGTTCAAAAGGTGACGTGCCCGGGTTTCATCATCTTCGGGGTTATGCCCCCCTTCCTTCCTGGATCGGTAGGTCACAATGACAGGTTTGGATGCTTCCTGAATCATATCCGGGAGCCGGAAGGATTCCATTGCGTCAAGCCGAAACTCCAACAGGTCCGCCAGAGGGTTCGTTCTAGCGATTTTTTTAACGGCCTCGGCCGTATCTTTCGCCATGATGGGTATACAGATCATGATTTTTCACTTGTGCATATTTAAGGAAGGAGGTGAAAAGATCTCGCCACCTTTCCTCAGTTCAATTTCATCGTACCTTGTCATCCACAAATAGATATGACAAAGACCATATGAAGTTTTTTCTTGAGCCTTGCGCCGCTTCGCACAATACAAAACATTAAAAACGGGAAAACGGGCGTGTAAGTCTTCTTGATCCCTATTATTTCCCTATTCAATATTATGTCTCAATCTATTTAGGAACTTCTTCATTTCATCGTGATCCCTGTCTCTTATAATATGGGTCAGATAGGAAAGCTGGGAATTGATCCTTTCGATCTGCCTGATGGTTTCCGGATTGAACATGATTTCGGAAAGCAGGTGGTCATCCTCCGAAAGGAGGCCGGTTGCAATCTCCAGGTGTTTTCTGAAGGTCGTCCCAGGGGCTTCCTGCTTCTTCATGCAGGCAGCGAACACCATGGATGAGGCAAAGGGCGTCGAAAGAGAATATGCAATGGTTTTATCATGTTCTTCAAAGGTATAGTTGAAAACATGGAGTTTGAGTCCCTCGTAGAAGTCGCGAAAGAATACTTTTCCTTCCGGGTCGGATTCTTCGATGATAATGGCATTTTCCTCATGAAGATCTCTGATGTTCGCAAAGGTGGGCCCGAACATGGGATGCGTGGATACAAATCTATGCCCAAGGTCTTTGTATAAGTCTCGAAATCCGGTTTTCACCGAAGCGATATCTGAAAGAATGCAGTCTCCCGGGACATGGGGGAGTACATCTTGGAAAGCCTGATGCATATTTGGAAGGCTGACCGCATTGATCACAAGCTCAGGTTCAAAAGCTCGAAGTTCAGAAAGATCTATGAGCCTTGTGACCTCGAAGAAGTACTTGAGTTTTCGTTTATCCCTGTCATAGACCGCCACTTGGTGGTCCAGGCAGAATTCCTCTACAAGCCAGGCTCCCATACGGCCGGCACCCATCACAAAAATATTCATTCAACTATCCTCTCTTTGTAGGAACCCAATACCTTGAAGTTAGCGGCGATTTCTTGCGCCTGAACAAGGACTTTTTGAACCTTTTCGTCTTTATCGGACCCGATGAAATCCAGGAAAAATGCGTAGTCTCCCGGATCACTGGGAATCGACTCGATTCTTGTCAGATTGATGTCCTGTTTTGCAAAGACCTCCAGTACACGAAAGAGAGTGCCGGCCTTGTGGGCCGTTGAAAATATGATAGAGGTCTTGTCCCCTTCATTTTTGTTACCTTCCTTTGAAAGGACAAAAAACCTTGTCATGTTCTTGTCGAGGTCTTCTATGTTCTCTTTGACTATCTCGAGATGATAAAGCTTTGCGCAGAGCTTGTTGGCGATGGCCGCGGCTCCTTTGGGCCTTTCTTCGGCCAGCATGCTTGCCGCGCCCGCTGTATCATAATAATGAACCGGGTCAAGCCTATTTCTTGACAAGAAGTTGCGGGATTGTGAAAGGGCTTGGGGGTGAGAATAGACTCTGCGGATCTCTCTATGATCCGTTCCCGGTACGGCGAGAAGACAGAGATGTATGGGTAACCCCACCGCTCCCACCACTTTGAGTTCCGTGTTAATCAGGAGATGATTGACCTCAGCCACGGCACCCCCAAGGGTGTTTTCTACGGGGACAATTCCGTAATCATAGAGACCGGATTTTACCCCTTCAAACACTTCGGCAAACTGGGTGCACGGCACGGTAACCAGATCGCTGTCCCATTCCCTTGACGCGACCTCACCAAAGGCCCCGTGCTCACCCTGGAAGGCCATCAGTTTGTAATCCTTTTCTTGAAGTTTTTTGCTTTCCTTGATGATTTCTGAATAGATTCTTTCCGTAAACTCCGGCTTGATTAGATCGGCCAAGGTCTTTTTAATCCTTTCGAGAAGCTGTTTTTCCCTTTCCTTGTCTTCGATCTGAACCTTAAATTTATTCGCCATCAGGACCAATTCCATCCTGTGGTTCAAGAGCTTCAGAATCTTGGAATCAACAAGGTCAATATCCTTTCTAATCGCTTCGAGACTCATCTATCAATCCTCCAACCTTTTGATAAATCATGACATTTCTTCTATCACAGTCTTCAGTTCTTTAATGGGAATCTTTTCTACAATCGCATGACCTAGGCTTTGAAGCAATACAAAATGTATATCCTCGTTTTGTCTCTTCTTGTCCCTTATCAATGCTTCGAGAGCCTTCTTTTCGTTGAATTGAAGTCTGGTAGGAAGCCCCAATCTGTTCAACAATGACTCAATCCGTTTCGTATCTTCAGATAATAGGTATCCTCTCTTTTCAGAGAGGGCGGAAGCGATCACCATCCCCACACTGATAGCCTCTCCATGGGGGACTCCCACCGTCTTTTCAATGGCGTGACCGAATGTATGGCCAAAATTGAGTTTCCTTCGTTCCCCCGCTTCTTTCTCATCCCTGTTCACGACGGTTGATTTCAAGAGGACTGAATCCCACACAAGTCTTTCGATAACCTCATGATCCAATCTCAAGGCCTTTTCATAATGTGTTTCGAGATAAGAGAAGAGCACCGCATTACCTATTGCGGCATGTTTGACGATCTCTGCCAGGCCACACAAGACTTCCTTTTTCGGCAGTGTCTTAAGAAGACCCATGTCACAGATCACGAACTCGGGTTGATTGAAAACGCCCACCATATTTTTATATCCGCCAAAATTCACACCGTTTTTCCCCCCGACACTGGCGTCGACCTGCGATAAAAGCGTTGAGGAGACAAAGCCGAACCTCAGACCCCGGAGATAGGTTGAGGCGACGAATCCGGCAATATCACAGACGATTCCACCCCCAATTCCGACAATAAAAGAAGATCGGTCCACCTCGAACTCTATCATCTTCTCATAAAGCATCCGGACCGTATCCAGATTCTTAATCTTCTCCCCCATGCCGATCTCTATGATTTGAGCGGGTGGGAAATCTCTGTGGTAGTGATATTTGACGTTGCTATCGGTAATAATAACCGTTTTGACTGGAGGAATGTAATCCTTAAGATTTTGAAGGCTCTCCCCGATGTACAGGGTCGAGTCCCCTGAAGTCCCCCTGATCTTTAGCTCTTTCATTGTTCGTTCATCCCTATCATCGAGGACTGTAATATCCTGAGCTTCTTCACCAACCTTGCAAACATCTCCGGGGGCATGGCCTGATCCTTATCACACAAAGCCTCCTCGGGTCTGTAATGGACTTCAACCATGATACCATCTGCACCGGCCGCCAAACTCGCGAGAGACATGGACTCGATGAGACTCAGCCTGCCTGTTCCGTGAGAAGGGTCCACGATAACGGGAAGATGACTGACTTCCTTGACCGATGGCACGATGCTTAGATCCAGAGTATTCCTGGTGTAGGTTTCATGCGTCCTGATTCCCCTTTCGCAGAGGATGACGTTGGGATTTCCTTCTGCAAGGATATATTCCGCACAATTGAGCCATTCTTTCAGGGTCGAGTACATCCCCCTTTTCAGAAGCACCGGCCTGTTGACTTTCCCGACTTCTTTAAGGAGGGAGTAGTTCTGCATGTTTCTGGTTCCGATTTGGAGAACATCGGCGTATTCGCATACCCAGGATACATCTCGAGGATCAGTCACCTCAGTGACTACCGGAAGCCCTGTCTCTTTCTTTGCCCTTTCAAGGATCTTTAGTCCCTGGAGTCCAAGTCCCTGAAAGTCATAGGGGGAGGTTCTTGGTTTGAATGCCCCACCTCTGAGCATGTCGCCGCCGGCCTCTTTGACTTTTCGGGCCGTTTCTAAGGTCTGCTCCTCACTCTCCACGCTGCATGGGCCGCCAATCACCACGAAATCCTTGCCGACCTTCACGTTGTCCACGGTGATGACGGTGCGTTTATTCTTTTCACCATTTATTGATGTAAGTTTAAGACTGTTCATTGTCCAATGATTTCCTTTCTATGCATGATGTCATGGTCTTTGATCGCAAATAGTGATCGGCCAGGACGATCCTAACCATGGCCTCTAACACCGGAATGATCCGGGGGATAGGGGAAGTATCATGCCTTCCGGTGAATGTGATCTTGGCGGCTTGCCCTTCCTTATCTACAGTATCTTGTTCCTTCCCGATAGATGGAATCGGCTTCATGGCTGCTCTTAGAAGGATGTCATCTCCGTTGGAGATCCCGCCGAGTATCCCTCCGGATCGGTTTCTGCCAAACCCCTTGGGGGTGATGGGATCATTATTCTCAGAGCCCTTGAGCCTGGCCGCTTCAAAGCCCTCCCCTATCTCCACGCCCTTTACGGTTCCGATCGACATGATCGCCTTAGCCAGTTCAGCATCAAGTTTGTCAAAGACAGGTTCTCCCAGGCCCGCCGGACAACCCGTGACTCGGATTTCGGCAATACCGCCAAGAGAATCCCCTTCTTCTTGCGCCTTTTTCATGACCTCTTCCATTTTTTTGGTGACCTTCGAGTCGGGGCAGAAGAAGGGACTCTCTTCAACAAAACCCAGATCAATATTCTCAGCCTTTATTCCACCCAGCTCAATGGTATAGGCCATGACCTTAAGACCTAAAGGGGCCAGGATCTTTCCGGCTACCACACCGGCGGCGACTCGTGCCGCGGTTTCTCGAGCCGAGTATCTTCCTCCCCCTTTGTAATCAAAGTGCCCGTATTTTTTAAAATAGGCATAATCAGCGTGACCGGGACGAAAAAGCCGTTCCAGGGGCTTGTACGGTGTGCTGTCCGCGTCTTTGTTCTGAATGAAAAGGACGATGGGGACTCCTGTGGTCAGACCTTCAAAAACACCGGACAGTATCTCAACCCTATCCATCTCCTTTCGTGGACTGGCAATACCAGGCCTTCCAGGTCTTCGTCGTGCCATATCCCGGACAAAGTCTTCCGAGGACAGACTGATTCGTGAAGGGCAACCCTCAATCACCGCGCCGACGCCTTGTCCGTGTGATTCCCCAAACGTGGTGACTCTAAAAACGCGTCCGAATGTGTTTCCTGCCATGGTTTTATCCTTTCTTGGCCTTCAACTTCGCCGGCAGATTCTTCATAATCAGTGCCGCGGCCTCTGGTTCGGAGAGTCCGGTCGTATCGACCACAAAATCTCCGGCCTTTTGGTACATCGGCCTTCGAGCATTCATGACCGCCTCGATTTCCGCTAAAGGATCAGTTTCCGTCAAGGATGGCCTGATGTTTCCAGATTGCTGTTCTTTTTCCATCCTCTCCTTCAGGACTTCGGGTCGGGCGTCAAGCCAGACGGCCCAACCATCCTTTTTCAGGGCCTTTACATTTTTTTGATTGACGACAACTCCACCCCCGGTGGCGATGACCTGATTGTCTTTTTCTGAGACCCTCTTAATGACATCTGATTCGAGATTCCGAAAATAGTCCCAACTCTTTGTTTTGATGATGGTCTCGATGGATTCTCCGGCATCCTCCTCTATCATGACGTCTGTATCCGCGAAACTCATACCCAGCTCATGGGCAAGGACCCTGCCGATAGCGGTCTTTCCACTGCAACGATAACCTATGAGTACAATATTCATCCTATTCGGGCCCAGATTTTCCGTGTAACATGATGAAACAGTGTCGTGTCCCAGAAATACCTTCTAAAATTTTAGCCGATCCCATGCCCCCTTTGAATTTGTGCAGCAGGTACTTATTATTCAAGTTAATACTGAGACACGACGCTAGATAGTTGGGTTCATAAAAAAAGCCGTGGGCTTTGATTTGCCCACGGCTTTGAATTGGAAAACAGACGCACTCAATCCCCGGGCAAACCTCTCCCCCAATAATAAAAAAAGAAGTTTTGCCAGGATTGATTATTTTTCATCTTCTTACCTTTGATTTTTTCTGCAATCTGAATTTCATTATTATACAAACCATTTCCCGATGTCAAGAGAATCTTTTTCTACCTGAATTATTTCCTTGACTTTTATTCCCAACGTTTTTAGGATGGCCTCTATGAGACGGGAAAGAAATATAGCTGTTCAATCAAGTAAGTGGTGGTGGCGGCGCAGCCCAAAAAGGGAGGTGTGCCCGCTAGGATAGCATTCGTGACATGACAAACCGTGGGCTCATTTCCAGGGACCCTGCGGTTTTCTTTTTTTATTCAGTGTTTCAGAAAAGGGCCGTGGGGCGCAAAACCTCACGGCCCTTTCGTTTGGAGTCTGACGTGGAAATAAGACCTTCATTTTCAGAATTTAAAGATTTGGCAGAGCAGGGAAACCTGATTCCTCTATATCAGGAGATCCTGGCTGATACGGATACGCCCGTTTCGGCCTATTTGAAAATCAGGGATAAATCGTTTTCCTATCTTCTGGAGAGTGCGGATGGCGGAGAGAGATGGGGGCGATACAGCTTCATCGGATATAAGCCTTTTCTTACGGTCCAGTCGCGCGGCAAGGAGATCGAGATACTCGAGAAAGGTGAAAAGAAGATTGTAAGAGAAGTGGAAAATCCTCTAAGTGTCCTGAGAGATCTGATTCGGGATATCAGCCCCGTGACGATTAAGGGGCTTCCACCCTTTCAAGGTGGCTTTGTCGGGTACTTTAACTACGACCTGATCAGGACGTGGGAACACCTTCCCGGCATTTGCCCTGAAGATATGCCGGAATCCATGTTTACATGCGCCGGCCGTCTTATTGTTTTTGACCACCTGACCCATCAGGTCAAGGTCGTCGCCTTTGCCTATGTGCGTGAAAATGAGGATTTGAAAGATGTCTATGATCGTGCCTGTGATGGAATCCGTGCAACGATTCAGGAGTTGCAGGGCCATCTTCCCACGTTTTCGAAGACAGAGGCGTTCTCCGTCTCAGAGCTCAAGTCCAATTTCAAAAAAGAGGACTTTGAAGAAATAGTGCGCCGGGCCAAGGAACATATTGTTGCGGGTGATGTGATTCAGGTGGTCCTCTCTCAAAGGTTTTCAGGAGAGATGACGGGGGATGATTTCATTCTTTACCGGAATTTGAGGAGTATCAACCCATCCCCCTATATGTTCTATCTCAATTTTGGAGAGGTCAGATTGGTTGGGTCATCTCCTGAAATTCTTGTTCGGCTGACCGATGGGAAGATAGAACTCCGGCCCATTGCCGGGACTCGACAAAGAGGAATGACCCCTGAAGAGGATCAGGCCCTGGAGGCAGATCTCATGGCAGACCCCAAGGAACGGGCCGAGCATATCATGTTGGTCGATCTGGGGAGGAACGATGCTGGGAAAGTGGCCACGGCCGGATCTGTGAGTGTGCCCAGCCTCATGGGTGTGGAGTATTACTCCCATGTCATGCATATCGTCTCCAGCGTGGAAGGCATTTTGAGCCCTGATATGGATGAATTCGACCTCTTCATGGCAGCTTTTCCGGCAGGGACCGTTTCAGGCGCTCCGAAGATCAGGTCTATGGAGATTATCAGTGATCTGGAGCCGACCCCAAGGGGACCCTATGCCGGAGCGGTAGGGTATTTTGGTTTCAACGGGAACATGGATTTTTGCATCACGATTCGCACCATTTCTATCATAGGCAACAAACTCGCTATTCAGGCTGGAGCGGGTATTGTCGTGGATTCATCTCCGGAAGGGGAATATCATGAGACCTTGAGGAAGGCGGCCGCCATGTTTGGGGCCATCGAAAGAGCTAAAGCTTGTGGTTGACCCAAATGGGGGCTCAGCAATCTCTTTTCAGGACGAAGGCGCTCTTAGGTCGTGCAGTCATCAAAGCCACGCAGTCCCGCTCCAGAGCGGGACCGCCTCGCTATGGGGATGCGCGGGTCAAGATTCACTGAATCAAGTTCGCCTTTTCCAAGAGATCCCCGAGCCCCCATTTGGGGCGGACAGTCTGTTAAAGCGCCAAAGAAAGATGATGTTTAGTGAGGCTGTTATAAATTAACGTTGCATGAACATGTAAAAACGTTTGTAAGGCTTGGCCTAAGAGAATCGGTTCTTTTAGAACGATGCTGGATGCTGGATATCCAGGAATGGACGAATAGAGGCCTCAAAAAGTATCCAGTATCCAGGAACTAGAATCCAGAATCGGCCAGCACGAGTATTGGTTTCTATTGTAACGGCGTGACTCAAATAAGTCGTTTTGCGCCACTGGAGCTTGAAGATGATCCTCATGATTGATAACTATGACTCTTTCACCTACAACCTGGTTCAGGCCTTCCAGGTGCTCGGAGAAGACGTTCAAGTCAGGCGGAACAATAAGGTAGATCTCTCAGGCATGAGGAGTCTGAATCCCGCCTCGATCGTCATTTCTCCTGGCCCTGGTTCTCCGGATGACGCGGGGATCTCTGTTGAGGCCATTGGTCATTTTGGCCCGGTCCTGCCTATACTCGGGGTCTGTCTGGGACACCAATCCATAGCAGCGGCTTTTGGCGGAAGGGTGATCCGGGCACAGAGGATTATGCACGGCAAGACGTCCAGGATTCACCATGACGGAAAGACCATTTATCAAGATATCCCTAATCCTTTTGAGGCCACTCGGTACCATTCACTGATCGTGGAAAGGGAGTCTTTGCCGGATTGCCTTGGGATAAGCGCGTGGACCGAGGAGGGGGAGATTATGGGGATTCGCCATCGTGAATATGTTGTAGAAGGGGTCCAGTTTCACCCGGAATCCATTTTATCGAGTACCGGTCCAAGTATTCTCAGAAATTTTGCGAATATGGCCCGTGATTTCTAGCATGGTTCATATACGATGTCGTAACCTTTTTTCAAGGAGTCGCGGAAATATATTGAGCTCAGTCCTCTCTTTTCAGGGCCGAAAAGATATATGAATAGTGAAGGATTTGTCGCCATTCAGACGGGTGGGGGTTGTTTTATCGTAGTATGGAAGTCCGTCTTTCCTGTATTTGATGGTGATAGTTTACCGCCCGTCAATGAACGGGGGTGAGCAAATGAAGACTCACTGAATCAACTTCGGCCCTTCCAAGAGACCCCCGAGCCCAAAAATCATAATGAAGACAAGCAAACTGGAGGAATAGAAGAATGATCAAAGAGGCTATTGCAAAGGTGGTGGAAGGGAATGATCTGACACAGAAGGAGATGGAAGGAGCGATGGAGGAGATCATGACCGGTAATGCCACGCCTGCCCAGATCGGATCATTCATCACGGCCTTGAGGATCAAGGGCGAGACCGTGGATGAGATTACCGGCGCGGCCACGATAATGAGGGCCAAGGCAACCAAAATCAACGTGGGCAATAACCTGGTAAACATCGACCGTGATGACATCAATTTGGACACGGAAACCATATTGGATACATGCGGTACAGGTGGAGACGGGACCCACACGTTTAACGTCTCAACGGCGACGGCCTTTGTGGCAGCAGGCGGCGGCGTACGCGTGGCGAAACATGGGAACCGTGCTGTGTCAAGCCAGTGCGGTAGCGCCGATGTCCTGGAAGCCCTTAATGTGAGGCTGGATATCCCACATACGGATGTAGAAAGATCTCTTCAGAAGGTGGGCATCGGATTTCTGTTTGCACCCATGTTTCATGGGGCCATGAAATATGCGGCAGAACCCAGGCGGGATATCGGCCTTCGCACCATATTCAATGTCCTGGGCCCCCTGACAAATCCAGCCAATGCCACCGCACAGGTGCTGGGAGTTTATCATCCTGATCTCACCGAGAAACTAGCGCGAGTCCTGGGCCGACTGGGCACTCGAGAGGCCTTTGTGGTCTGTGGAGAGGGGACCTTTGATGAGATAAGCATCTGCAGTCCCACCAGAGTATCCCATTTGAAAGATGAAAACGTGGAGACCTTTGAAATGACGCCGGAACAGTATGGATTCAAAAGAGCCAATCCCGAAGAGATCAAGGGCGGGGATGCCCAGGAGAACGCCCGAATTATTCGAGAGCTTCTGGATGGCGAGAAGGGTCCGAAGCGGGACATGGTTATTCTTAACGCGGCGGCCGCCTTTGTTGTCGCGGGGCTTGATGAAGATTTTTCAGGGGGCATTGAAAGGGCTGAGGATTGTATTGATTCCGGCCGAGCCAGGGAAAAACTCAATGCCCTGGTCGATTTTACTCAGAAGTGTGAGGTTGCGGGATGAGATGAGAGCACGGTACACGGTTCACGTTACAAGGAAGACAAGCATTCTGCCTTATGCCGTGCGCCCCTTCTCAAGTTTCATCTAAGGAATTATTGAGTCTCTCAGTTATTTGGAATGAACTAAATTTATAACAGACTCAAAGGTTTTTTCATGCATTCGCGATTGAAGGAAATACTCGCTGAAAAAGAAAGAGAGGTCGAAAGACTGAAGAGAGAAGGCCTAACAGGGAAAGCCGAAGGTCGTCTGCTCCCTGTTCGAGATTTCAAAGGCGCGCTTTCCGCGCCGGGCAGGATCAATCTGATTGCCGAAATCAAGTCGGCCTCTCCTTCAGCCGGTGTCATTCGGGAGAATGTGGATCCCCTATCTGTGGGTCGAATGTATGAAGATGCCGGAGCCGCAGCCATCTCACTCCTAACCGATCATCAGTTTTTCGGTGGGGACCTGAAGAATCTGCCGATTCTGAAAGAGGCTGTTTCCTTGCCCATTTTGCGCAAGGATTTTATTTTAGATGAGATTCAAATCGAGGAATCGTCTCTATGGGGAGCGGATGCCATTCTACTCATCGCGCGGATTTTGACTAAGAAGGAGATGACAAAGTTCTTGGAGCTTTGCCGAACCTTCGGCATGGCAACCCTGACAGAGATTCACGATAGGGATGACCTTGACAAGGCCCTTGAGTGCGGGGCCGAGATCATCGGCATAAACAATCGGGATTTGGATACCTTTGAAATCAATTTGAATACGACCCTTGAGCTGGCTCCGCGCATCCCGGAAGGACGCGTCAAGGTCAGTGAGAGCGGAATAAAACGCGGAGAAGATGTTCACCCCTTGAAGCAGGTGGGGATTCAGGCCATTTTGGTGGGGACCAGCCTGATGCAGAGTCACGATATCGGGGGGAAGGTGAGAGAGCTGGCAGGGCTCTAAACGGTACCTGGTGCCAGATCCTATAATCAGCCTCGAGTTTCAAATAACTTGCGGTGCAAGTGGTGAAAAGATACTGGATACAGGTTTCTACATGCTGGTTTTTTTAGACGGGAATCTTCGCGGAAGGAAAGACATATGGTCAAGGTGAAGATTTGCGGGATAACAAATCATGAGGACGCCTCAGAGGCGGTCAGACTGGGGGCGGACGTGTTGGGGTTCATCTTCGCCCCGAGCCCAAGGCAAATTGTTCCTGAATTGGTGCGGAATATTATTTTTGATCTTCCGCCTTTCGTGCAAACCGTAGGCGTCTTCGTAAATGAAGAATTGAGTGTTATCCGGGATAGGGTGGC
This sequence comes from Deltaproteobacteria bacterium, assembly GCA_016930795.1. Lineage (GTDB taxonomy): Bacteria > Desulfobacterota > DSM-4660 > Desulfatiglandales > HGW-15 > JAFGFY01. The sequence continues at coordinate 3,617 of JAFGFY010000123.1, read as the reverse complement.
CTACTGCGGTTTGGATTTGGTGCAACTCCATGGGGATGAACCTCCGGAGTTCTGCGGGGAGCTGATGCCATGGGCCATTAAGTCTTTTCGGATCAAAGACAGGTCCTTTCTATCTCAAATGGGCAACTACAAAGGAAGAGTCAAGGCCATGCTGCTGGACACCTATCAGGAAGGTTTAAGGGGGGGGACGGGAAAGACCTTTGATTGGGACCTGGCAGTCGAAGCGGTGAAGTTCGGGGTGCCGGTCATTCTTTCAGGGGGACTGGGGCCATCCAATATCGAGACGGCCATTTCAACAGTGAAACCCTATGCCGTGGATATAAGCAGCTCAATCGAAGCCCGGCCCGGAAAAAAGGACCACGCGCTTATGAGGGAGTTGATGGAAAAAGTCAATGAAATGAGGAGAGGATTTTCGAATGATTAGACGTGGTTATTACGGGGAATTCGGAGGGGCGTTTATCCCTGAGGTATTGTCCGCGACAGTCGATGACCTTGTGGAGGCCTTTGAAAAGGCGAGGAATGATCCTGCCTTTTGGAAGGACTATGAGGATATCATGTCCACCTATTCCTGCCGACCGACGCCGCTGACCCTCGCGGAAAATCTGACTCGGCACTTTGGCGGGGCGCGTATCTACATCAAGAGGGAAGACTTGAACCACACGGGCGCCCACAAGGCCAATAATGTCATGGGGCAGGGGCTGCTGGTCAAACGCATGGGAAAGACCCGGGTCATTGCCGAGACCGGCGCGGGACAACATGGCGTGGCCACCGCCACCATGGCGGCCAAGTTCGGATTTCGCTGCACTATCTATATGGGCGAGGTGGACGTCGCCAGACAGAGACCCAATGTGTTTTGGATGGAGCGCCTGGGCGCTGAAGTCATTCCTGTCAAGGAAGGGACCCGGATACTCAAAGACGCCATCAATGAGGCCCTTCGAGACTGGGTAACCAACATGGATGATACCCACTATGTCCTTGGTACGGCCTGCGGCCCCCACCCTTTTCCGGAGATGGTCTCCTATTTTCAATCGATCATTGGAAAAGAGGCGCGCGTACAAATCCTGGAAAGGGAGAACCGGCTCCCCTCCCGTATTTACGCCTGTGTGGGGGGAGGGTCCAACGCCTTAGGGATCTTCAGCGGTTTTTTTGACGATCCTGTCGAGCTTGTGGGGGCTGAGGCCGGAGGCAAAGGACTGGAAAGCGGACATCATGCGTCACGCCTTGCCTCGACAGACGGGAGTGTAGGCGTGGCACAGGGGTATAAGACCTATTTTCTTCAGGATTCAGAGGGACAGATGAAGGAGACCCATAGCGTGGCCGCGGGCCTTGATTATGTGGGGGTCTCTCCCATCCTTTCTTCGCTTCGGGAAGAGGGGAGGGTCCGATTTGAGGCGACCACGGACCAGGAGGTCCTGGACGCCTTATCGTTAACCCTGAGGAAGGAAGGGTTGGTGCCGGCCTTGGAGTCCGCCCACGCCTTTGCGCAGGCATTCAAAGAGGTCTCGGACCTATCTGAAGATGAACTCATCATCATCAACCAATCGGGTAGAGGAGACAAGGACATCTTTACGATCGCGGATGCCTTTGAAGATCCGACATGGAGAGCATTCATTCAAAAGAAGGCGGAGGAATACAGTGCTTGAGTCGTATTTGCGTGAGAGATTAAAGGAACAGGATATCCTGATCATGAGTCACATCGTCCTGGGTTATCCCTCGTTTGAGAAGTGCTTTGAGATCATTGAAGCCATGGTCAAGGGAGGGGTGGATCTGATGGAATTGCAGATTCCCTTTTCCGAACCCATCGCCGACGGCCCGGTCATTCTTCGCGCCAATCAAACTGCCCTGAAAAATGGGGTCACGGTTCAGGCATGTCTTGATTTTGCACAAGAAGTTGCCCATATTTTTGGTATCCCTTTTCTGATCATGACCTATTATAATATCCTTTTAAAGTATGGAATCAAACGCTTTATCGCGGAGATGTCCAAAAAAAACCTGCGGGGCGCAATTATTCCGGATCTTCCACCGGAAGAGGGGGAGGAATATCTGAGTGACATGCAAGACCAGGATCTTTCCCCCATATTTATCCTTTCCCCAACCACCTCCGATGCCCGGATGGCGTATATAGCGTCCTTGGCCCGAGGATTTATCTATTGTGTCGCCCGAAAAGGGGTTACAGGCGCGGACACAGACTTTTCCAGGGCATTGACCGAATACCTTGCCAGATGCCGTAGGGCGACCTCTTTACCCCTTGCCGTTGGTTTTGGAGTGAAGGAGAAAGCGGACATCGATTTCTTGAAGGGGAAGGCGGATATCGCGATCATAGGGACCCAAATGATCAGGATGGTGGAGAATGAGGGGGTTGGCGTAGTCGAGGGTTTTGTTCGAGGTTTGCGTTAGGTGGGAAGGTTATCACTACCATTCTTCTTGTTTCTATACGAGTATTTCAGGTCTAGTTGAAATGAGCGAATAGACATACGTCAAGTTGCTTCGGAACCATCGTTTTATATCCTTCCCACATTATTGTGAAATTTCGTGATTTATGTTATTTCTTGATGCAATGTCGAAGTCCATTATCTTTAGGAGGATCTATTGTGGGACAGATACTAAAACTTGACAACCATGACGAAGATAAGAAAATTGCCTTTGAAGTGAAATATCTGTCCTCCTTAACTACAAAACAGCGTTTTGAAATGATGTTTAAAAAATCGGATGAAATTCGTGGTCTCTTGAAGGGTTATGGAAACAGAAAAAATACTGAAATCACTAAAAGAACATAAGGTGGTTTTTATCATTATCGGGGCGACCGCTTTTCCGGTCCATGGTTATTCCCGCGCCACATTGGACATTGATATTTTCATCAGGCGAGAAAGGACAAACGCAGAACACACTCTGGATGCTTTAAAGGCGTTTGGATATGATATGAGTGATGTGACTATTGATGATCTTTTAAATAAGAAGTTGTTGATTCGACAGTATACGACTGAAACCGATATCCATCCTTTCGTAAAAGGCGTCACATTCGAGACTGTTTGGAAAAATCGGGTAAAAGCCAAAATTGGTGATACATTTGTCTGGTTTGCCTCTTTAAAAGACCTTATTCGTATGAAGACTGCCGCTGGTCGACCAAAGGACCTGGAAGACCTTAAATACCTAAAGGAATTGAAAAACAAATAGTCCAATAATTTGTGTTATTTGATTATTTAAGGAGATCCCCCTTTTCTGGTACAAACAAAAGCAAGAAGGGGTCACCCATTACAGATATCGGCTTTGTCTTTAATGATCTAAATTAGTCATCGAGCAACAACATCATCCACGGTACAGCCTTCGGCGCGACTAGCTTGGCGGCAAAGGCGTCATAACCGCCCGCGTGGGCGTTCACCGGCGAGCCCCAGGTGGCATTGCTGTATCCAGCCACGTACACGTTCCCGCTCCCGTCCACTTCGATGGCATAACCAACATCATTATTTCCCGATCCCATGAAGGTGTTCCACTGTCTGACGCCGCTGTTGTTGAGCTTGGCGGCAAAGGCATCATCACTTCCCGTGTAGGCGTTCACCGGCGAGCCCCAGGTGGCATCGCTGTATCCAGCCACGTATACGTTCCCGCTCCCGTCCACT
>JAFGFY010000122.1 GCA_016930795.1 Deltaproteobacteria bacterium | reverse complement strand
AGCGATCGAAGGCAACACAGCCCTTCGACTTACTCAGGGCCATGAGCCTGTCGAATGGCAGATGATGCCTTGATGGTGAATCAGGGGACAATCCTAACGTCTTGACGTAGATCCCATGTTTGATTATGGTATATGGGCTATGTAGTCGATCCATGCCATAGGAGGCGAGTGATATGGAATCCGGAACATGGAAGACCACGATCTTATGGGTTGTGGGCCTATTCGGTCTCTGCTTTCAACATCAAGCCATGGCGCAAGACCTCATTATCGTTGGGACCGAATCAACCATGGATGCTTCTCAAGACTGGCTATCCTTTCTACAGACTCAGGAAGTCCCATGTGTCGTTGTGAATCCAGCGGAATTCGGTGAACATCACAAAGGGGATTTTATCGTTGTCATAGGCTCTATGGATGAATCAGAGGATATAAAGGCGATTCTAAGAGAAGTCCTGACCGCCGAGGAGATTGAATGGATCAGCCAGGCGGGTAACGGCAATATGTATATCAAGACCGATGTATGGGCGCCGGGACAGAAGATTATTGTCATCGCCGGATCACATCAGATCATCACTGAACAGGCGAGAAAGTCTACGAAAGAGGACTGGTTTGAACTGATCACAGACTGGTTTGACATTGAAACAACAGACCTGCTTCGGGCCTATTGAGCTTTCTACCCCAGTGACAATGGACAACCCGCTTGAAATTGGGGGGATACTGAAAGGCCTTCCTTAAAAAACCTACCGAGACCCCTCCCCGCTATTTGAAAAGCTGCCGGATCACCTGAATTTGGGAATCCTGCAATGGGGCCGTGAATTCCAGGTGAATGGAATACTTGTCAATGGGATGCCACTGCGCGCCTTGTACAACGCCAACCAGTATGACTTTCTTTGGGCCTTCTGCTGTAGGGACTTGAAGCCCTACACTCAGTCTGCGCCCTAGAAGGGTCTTGACGGTATCGCGGTTTCTGGTGTGTATGAAGAAACAGGATCCGCCACGCGAAATATCGGTCAGGATACCCGTAAAAGGGCGGCTAAGAGGTTGATTGGTGTCGGATGAGATCACTTGGGCGGAGACTTTTGTTGAGATGGTCAGCCGTTCATATATTCTTCGATCCAGACCCTTGCGCTTCAAGACCACCTCGATGGGATCTCCGGATAGGCAATACTCTTTTAGTTGGGATTCTAAGGCAGGATGTTCCGTTTGCCAACCTTCGACCACATCGCGTTCCAAACAGGACAGACTCACGGCGGTCATGGTTACAACGGATGTCGTACACACATTGATCGAGAAAAAACTGTCTTCACCAAAAATGTGACCTTCTGTCAGGTTTTTTATCAGGATTTCTTTGTCCTCACTTTGATGGACGATCTTCAGTTGTCCCTGGTTAACAAAGAAGAGCCGGTTGTTGAGATCTCCCTGGTGGTAAACGGTCTGGCCCCCATCAAACGTTAGCTCATGCATGGCATGAAAGAGCAACCCCGCATCTTCAGTTGAGAGTCGATCATAGAGTTTTGACCAGGTACGGCGATGGTCGACACTGATGGCCCCGGCCTTTTCTTTCTCAATAATCTCGTTGGCGTTAATGATTTCGGTTAAGGCCATGGAATCCGTATCGTAAAGTCGATCCCGTAAAGCCTCAGCCTTTTCAAAATCTTTTTCTTTGGCATAAATGACGATTAACTCATATAGTCCTTTAACTGCAGACGCCGTATCTCCTTTTTGAATATGCTCCTCTATCTGTTCCTCATGCCTGGAAAGATCATTTCGCATTGAACATCTCCTATTCTATAGACAAAGTATAGAGCGTTTTGCCATGGGTGTCAAATAGGGAAAGGTCTTGCCCAGTTGGAGTACAGCCGGAATCCGACAGCATTTTAAGACTGTTAAGAGTGTTGCTAGAGGCGGACGGAGTCTCTCAGATAGGATATGGATTTGGGGTATGAATCGATGATGCTATTCTTGGATACAGGTATTTTGGAATTTCAGCCGTCCCAATGATTCTGCCGAATGCTTCCCAAAATACCTTTAGGTTCTTCGGAACTTCCCTGTGCAGTGAATCTAAGCTCTTTCAACGTGATGCCAAAGAAGCTGATTTCATCCACGTAATCCAGCCGTATGGCGACATTGCAACTCTGATCCTTTTCTATTACAAAATCATCCCCGCTGAAATAGTATCCTTCTTCCCGCATGATTTTGTCCAGGAATGTCCTTGTGTCTGCAAGACTGTTTTTGGAGCCATAAGTTGAAGCCGACTCTAATTGAAGTTCAAGGCAGTACTTCTCCCAATAAGGGCGGGCCGCGCTTAGGGCAAGGCAACAGAGAATAATAATGAATACACCTATTTTGATAAAATCTCTCATCTTTTGATCCAATTGGGGTTGTAAGAGGCTAATCTTGCCAATCGGGATGCCATGGCGCTGGATAACCCGAACGGAAAAAACCCTTTTTTACGATAATATGAGTCAGCAAGAGTCATACCAGGCCGTAAGAAGGGAGTATTTACTGAGTATCTTCAAAGAGTTGGCACTATCTGCAATGAGAAATCGTGTTCCACCAACGATATACAATGTGCAATAAAGAAGACTTTCACTGTTTGATATAGTGGACAGAAACACTGGAATTCAGTCACTTCCCAGACCGGGGACCGCGAATGATCCGGTGCGTTCTTGATTGACATACAATCCTAAATTCGATATACTTATGCTTATAAAAAAGAGCTTATTCTCAATTCAACTTAACGGTGTTAATACTGAAGAAGTGGATGGTGCTTTACCACGTTTTGGTCTGTCCGAGGAAGGTGGCAAAAGCGGCAAAATGATGAAGAGCATCCTGAAAGCAAGAAGGCTTGGACTTCCTGACGGGACCCGCCTCCACTCTGGAAGATGAGGGAGAAATAGATGATAGAAGCAAAAGATTTCTTTGATTTGAGAGAATACACACATAGAGAGGTTTTTGAAGACCTGACATTTGTTTGGGAGGCGCTTGCCGGGCTGAAATCGTTTATCAAGAAGAATCTTGTCCCAAACGTCGTTATGCCGAGTCACGGGATGTTTCCAATGACCTGTGTATTATGGAATGGCCAAGTTCTACAGGATGATTTTGAGATCGAAAGCGGTGACGCGACCAAGGGAGAGCTAAAAGTCTTTAGAAAAGGCAAAGAGCTCGTAGGGGCCTCTGTTCTTTATGGCGGAGCCGTTCTGTTTGATTCCGATATCTACATTGGTGAAGGGACAGTCGTTGAGCCGGGGGCCATGATCAAAGGCCCTTCAATCATAGGCAACCATACAGAGGTGAGACAGGGGGCGTATGTGCGAGAGAACTGCCTTATTGGGGATAGATGTGTGGTGGGCCACACAACGGAAGTGAAACACTCCATCATGTTGAATGATGCCAAAGCAGGACATTTTGCCTATATCGGAGATAGTATCTTGGGCAATCACGTCAATCTAGGTGCCGGAACCAAGCTTGCCAATCTGAAGATTGTTGATGTCGAGATGAAGATCAGTGTGGAAGGAAAGGTCTATAAAACGGGGCTAAGGAAACTCGGAGCGATCCTTGGCGATTATACCGAGACCGGATGTAATTCGGTCACAAGTCCCGGGACCCTGCTGGGTAAGGCATCCCTGGTCTATCCTTGCGTCAACATGCCGGGAGGTTTCTATCCTGACCGAAGCATAATCGGCATGAAGGTAAGGGATGTCCTTTCCATAAGAGGACCGAGACCACGGTCCTAAGATGGCCTAAGGAGAAGGCCTTGTCCAAGCTCTCGTCAGAATCTCATGAGGTCCATATCCATTGCAAGGGGTCTTTTTTGCGCTGTCTGTGTGATAGGGAAGACCGAATAGTCCCGATTCATCCCATATGATTTTGCCCATATCATCACAGCATCATCAGTAAAAAATAGAAGCTTGGATAGTCTCTTTCAACGGATATAAAAGGCTTTTTTCGGTTAATGTGTGAGTTGAGTGGGGGAAAGATGAAAAGGCTTGAGAAATTTGTGAAACCCGGATGTGAAAAGGGATCCAGGAAACGATTTTCTTTGTTGATTGTGGCCTGGTCTCTTTTGTTGTTTCTGATCTCGAATATCGAGTTGACCCTCGGGAATGCGGAAGACCATCCCGCTCGAACTCCCGAGAAGTCTCGTTTTGTGCCCGGTGAGATCCTCATCAAATTCAAGGAGGACGCGGATATCGGAGCAATTGCAGAGGAGCTGAGCAGACGCAAAGAGACGTTTAGGACGGTTACCAAGACGTCCACATTGGATACCCTCAATGATAGATTTAGGGTGAAGAAAATGGAGAGACTGATCAGATCCAAGGAAGAAAGGAACCTCAAGGGGCTGATTCTCAATCAAGAGACCGCGAGTGAAATTCGGGAAAGCGCGAAGAAGAGGTTTCTTAAACAAGTTGATTCTGCCAGGCAAAAATTTCCCATGAGGTCCAACAGGATCCCCGAAGGTGTAGAGATTCCCTATCTCAACCACATATACCGCGTGGAATTCGAAGAGGAGGTGGATGTCAGGGAGGCCAGCAGGGCATATGCTGAAGATCCTGACGTAGAATATGCCGAACCGAATTATCTGGCCTATATGAGCTATACGCCCTCTGACCCCCTTTTTCTTGAACAATGGGCCCACCAGAATACGGAGGCGGAACCGGGGTGGGATATTCAAAGAGGGAGTAATGGGATAACCATCGCGGTGATTGATACGGGTGTTGCGTATGATCACGAAGACCTGGCGAACAATATGCTGGGGGATTGTAGCGGCGGTTGTCCTCAGGGGACGGGGTATGATTTCGTGGATATCGACACCGAGAGTTATGTGAATGACGGGTATGAATTGATTCCCGGGGAAGATTACACGGATATCGACGACGATCCTTCGGATTATAACGGCCATGGTTCCCACGTCGCGGGCATTGCGGCCGGTGCAGGAGACAACGGGGTGGGTATTTCGGGCGTGTGTATGGATTGCCGTATCATGCCGTTAAGGGTGGCCTTTTCCATATTGGAGGATGGTGAGGAATGCGGCTCATCCGAGAATGATGATATTGCCAATGCCTTGATCTACGCGGCGGACAATGGGGCGGATGTGATTAACATGAGTTATGGCGGTGAGAAGTCCCGGGTCGAATCGGATGCCATAGACTATGCCTATTCAATGGGTGTCGTCCTGGTTGGGGCGGCGGGAAATGAGAACACGGATTCATTAATCGATTCCTATCCGGCCGCCTACGATCATGTAATCGCCGTGGCCGCAACAGCGGGTGATGACTCCAAGACCTTCTACTCCAATTACGGGGACTGGGTCGATGTGGCAGCCCCTGGAGGAGACCATAGCATAGACGATACGATTCTGAGCACAGTGCCCTTGGCGGGTGGCATCATGGCTCATCCTTCAGGCTACAGATTCCTACAAGGCACATCCATGGCGACGGCCTATGTGGCCGGGCTTGCGGGTCTTGTCCTTTCTTCAGACGGCGGCTTGAGCAGTGAAGAAGTGAGGGACGCCATACGGGCAGGAGTCGATCCAATTCATTCGACCTATAGTATCGGGACAGGGCGGGTGAATAACCGTAAAATAATGGAAAGTTTTTCTATCACCCTAAGCGCGCCGGACAACGTTACGGAAGGAGACGGACGATTATTCGGTCAAGGATCCGTGTGTCTAGCTTCGGCCCATGTGGAGGATTTCGATGTGTCTCTTACCTCCAGCGATCCCTCAGAGGTGACCGTTCCGTCGATTGTCACCGTTGCGGCAGGGCAGACTTCGAGCGCGTTTGACCTTTTCGTCGTCGATGACAACCTTGTGGACGGGGCCCAGGAAGTGGTCATTTTGTGTAGTGCGGATGGGTACCGTTCAGCTCAGGCGTTGGTCCTAGTCAACGACAATGAATCCACAGATTTCATCGTTGAAATCATTGGAACAGCGAGGGAAGGTGACGGCGTCCTCGTAAACGGCGGATCCGTTTCTATCGCCGGCATGTTTTCGTCGGACATCGTGGTGGACCTCTTCTCCAATGACGCCAAGGAAGTAACGGTCCCTTTAAACATCACGATACCATCGGGTCAGACCACAGTGACCTTTGACATGACGGTCATCGATGATTCAGTCATCGATGGGACCAAGACTGTCACGATTTCGGCGTCTGCTGAGGGGTGGACTTTAGGCAGTGACACCATAACCATTCAGGACAATGATTCCAACAGTGGAGGTTGCTTTATTGAAATGTTGAAAAACGGGAAATAGAGACGTCTCCGAGCCCTTATTTTTTTCTGTAAAGACGGAGACTGTTTGATAGGACAATGATGCTGCTCATTGCCATGGCCAGAGCCGCCAGGATGGGGTGAAATTGTCTGATGAAACCGGGAAGGGATTGTAGAGGATAGAATGCCCCAGCGGCAACAGGGATGAGGATCACGTTATAGAACAAGGCCCAGAAGAGATTCTGCCTGATGGTCCTCATGGTGGCCCTGCTCAGATCAATGGCCGTGGACACCCCCATCAGATGGCCGCGGACCAGGATCACATCGCCTGTTTCAACGGCCACGTCCGTCCCGGTTCCAATGGCCAGGCCCACATCTGCCTGCGCCAGTGCAGGGGCGTCATTGATGCCATCCCCGACCATCCCCACCTTTTCTCCTTTGTCCTGGAGCCCTTTGATCCTTGCGGCCTTTTCCTCCGGTGGAACTCCAGCAATAACCCTGTCTATTTTCACTTCAGAAGCTATCGCTTTGGCCGTCTCTATATGATCTCCTGTGAGGATGATGACCTTCAGGTCCCGCTTATGAAGTGCTTCAACGGCATCACGGGAGTCGGGCTTAAGGGTGTCTGCAACAGCGATCAGCCCGGCAGGTTTTCCGTCGACCGCTACCCCTATCACCGTCTTTCCTTCATCCTGCAGAGTGTGAAGGGATTCCGTGTCATGGTCAATCCCCAAGGCCATCTCCTCGAATCCGACGGGTTTTCCCACAATGACCTTCTGTCCGTTGATATGTGCCTGAACTCCGAAGCCCCTTGACGCCTTAAAGCCCTTCGGCTCGGAAAGGATGATGCCTCTTTTTTTCGCCTCTTTGACGATGGCCTGACCAAGGGGATGTTCTGAGCCTCGTTCCGCTGATGCGGCGAGCTTCAAGAGTTCTTCCTCGTTTTTGATGACGGGATCGAATACCACGATATTGACCACGGACGGTTTGCCCATGGTCAGAGTACCGGTCTTATCCAGGACCATGGTATCAAGTTTTGTGGTCATCTCCAGGGCTTCACTGTTTTTGAAAAGGATACCGCGTTCCGCGCCCTTTCCCGTGCCCGCCATAATAGCGGTCGGTGTAGCCAGCCCGAGGGCACATGGGCAGGCGATGATCAATACGGCTACCGTCCGTATCATGGCCGGCACGAACGTCCCTCCCATCCACCACCAGAGTGTAAACGTAAGAAGGGCGATCCCGATGACCGAAGGCACAAATACGGCGGAGACTCTGTCGGCCAAGGCCTGAATCGGGGCTTTGCTCCCTTGCGCCTCCTGGACAAGCCGGATGATTTGTGCGAGAGCCGTCTCCTTTCCAACTGCCGTGGCCCTGAATTTGAGAAGACCTTCTTGATTAATGGTCCCTCCGATTACCCTCTCTCCAGGTCCTTTATCCACGGGAAGGGGTTCGCCGGTCAACATGGATTCATCAAGACTTGACTCCCCCTCAAGAATCGTCCCGTCCACAGGGATCCTCTCCCCAGGACGGACCAAGACCAGATCACCCGCCTTCACTTGAGAAAGCGGGACCTCCATTTCTTTTCCGTTGTCGAGGACGGTCGCGGCTTTTGGGCGCAGGCCCATCAGCTTGCGGATAGCGCTACCGGTTCGGCCCTTGGTTCGTGATTCGAGCACTTTCCCCAGTTTGATCAAGGTGATGATCATAGCCGATGTCTCAAAATAGACATGTTCCCCAAGCGAGGGAAAGAGGAGGACGGCGAAGGAATAGGCAAAGGCGACGGATGATCCCATAGCCACCAGGACATCCATATTGGCGCTCCTGTTTTTTAAACTCTTCCAACCCCCGACATAGAAATCCTTTCCGGTATAGAACTGCACCGGCGTCGCGAGGGCCAGGAAGAACCAACCCATCCAGGCGGCATGACTCCATGGGCCCAGCATGCCGAGATCTCTTCCCATGCTGAGAACAAAAAGGGGAGCCGTGAAAACAAGGCCAACCCAGAGCTTTTTTGTTTGGTCCCTGATTTCCGCGTTCCGAGCGGCAGCCTCTGCGTCTTCATCTCCCACCGTGTCGGCAGGGAGAATGATCCCGTAACCGGCATCTTCTATGGCCGCGACTATATCGTCTAGGTTCGCAGCGGTGGGGATGTACTCCACGAGGGCGCGTTCCGCCGCAAAATTGACAGAGGCCTTCACCACACCGGTGACCTTCTCAGTCAAGGTCCTTTCAACGGTCGAGGCACAGTTAGCACAAGACATCCCTGTAATCGCAAGATCCACGATGGCTGTCGGCACCCCATATCCTGCATCACGAATCCTCTTCACGAGATCCTGTAACGGGACATCACGAGTGTCAAAGGTGATAGCCGCTTGCTCCGAGGTAAAATTGACGTTTGCCCCCTTCACCCCCGGTTCTTTTTTTAGGGTCTTTTCGATATTCAGTGCACAGTTGGCACAGGACATCCCTGTGACCGGAACGATGATATTCTTCTCAGGCATGGGAGTTCCTTCATAGAAATTTATCAGGGTGTTCTACAAACGTATCCCTACAGCTCGAAGTGCAGCAATGACCGGCCCCACAAGTATCTTTTCTTTGGGCTATCATATCAGCCCAATCTTTGTCATCAATGCTGACAATCAGTCATTCTTCATGCGCCAAGTCATCACACCCTTCTGAGCCCGTGGAAAGCAGGTCGTATATAGAAATTAAGGAGGAATACGATATTATCAAGGAGTTGCGGAATAAAGAGTGTTTGATTGATGGAGAGGAGATGGAAAGAGAGAAGTGAAAGGGTGGATCGCATATCCACCCCTTCACTCAATCAAAGTGACTTTGTTTTAGAAAAAACCTGGGGCCCTACCCATGCCCCGACCGCGACCCATGTGAGGGCCGTAGCCCATGTGAGGACCGAAAACTCGTCCAAATCCTCTGGTGTATCCGGTCTCGGTCTCAGGAAGAATCTTGCGCATCTCGAGCCGTAAGCCCAGGGTTTTTTGGCCCAGTTCTGCCTGCAATTCACTGATTTCCTTCTGAAGAGCCCTGGCTTTCTGTTCATCCGGTTTTTCCGAGGTTAGAAGCCGGCTCAGCTCTCCGGATGTGCTGGATAGCTTCTCCCTCAAATCGGCTGTCTCTTCCCGAAATTTCTTGTTCAGCTCGTTCAGCTGGTCGCGCTGTTCCTCGGTCAGAGGACTAAACCACGGTCGCATGGGAAAGCCGCCCATGCGGGGATCAATGTCCAAAAACCGGCCGAACCCTCTGCCAAGACCTGATTCAGGAATAATCTTGGCCATGTCAAGCCTGAAGTCGAGTCGCTTCTCAGACAGTTTTACCTGCAGTTCGCTGATTTCCTTCTGAAGGGCCTTAGCCTTCTTCTCATCCGGTTTTTCCGAGGTTAGTATGGTATTCAGCTCATCAAACTTGCTGGAAAGAGACTTCCTGATCTCCGCTGTCTCCTCTAGAAACCTATTGTTCCGTTCGTCCAATTGAGCGCGCTGTTCTTCTGTCAAGGGGCTGAACCGCGGCATTACGGGAAAATCACCCATACGAGGATCAATGTCTAGGCCAGGACCATAGCCCATAAATGGGCTATGCCCCATACCCCTCCCTCCCCGGGCTGATAAGGGAGCCGCAATCACTACGAACAAGAGCACAATTCCCAAGAATATGCTTAATCTTTTCATCTTTCTGACCTCCTAAGAGAGAGTTTAACTTTAATCATTTCTAGAGCAATGGGTGTGCCAAAACCCAAAGGTCAGATATAATCTGTTAAAATTAAAGGGTAAAACCAATTGGAGAGAATGATGAACACGCCATATTTGGATGATGAATTCGGAAATTGTGGATACCAGGTATCCATTTGACGTATCCACGTTGCGCAAAAGGTATCCTAACCCCAGGGCTCAAGCACCCTCTCCTCTTTCCTGAGATCTCTCCTTGGCATCGGTGTCGTCAGCGCCTTGGGTGTGAACCACGTCTTTTTTCGAAGAGTGTGGGCAGTAGGTGAAAACAGTCTGAGACAGTCATCGTATAAGGCTTGAGCAAGAAAAATATGGCCGTGAGAACACCTATCTTTGTCTAGAAGTGAAAATGATCCTCTTTTCCATTGACAGAAGAATTTTTGATCATCAATTTGCACAGATCATACATAATTTTAAAGGGCTGGATATCTGTAAGGCTGTCCACGAACCGTGCCTTTTCCATAGCGATTTCTTCCGAGACCTCTCCACTCTCCAATCTGGTCATAAGCTCATGGTGATATTCTTCTGTGGCCTTCATGGCCTTTTCTAGGTGTTTCCGGACATTTTCTTTAATCACGGCGTTATGACTGAGAATGGCGCGTTTTGCAGGAAGGGTTGCCAGCTTCCGGATGCTGCTGCAATATTTGTCAAGGGATTCAAAGTAATTGGGCCAGAACACATCCTTTTCAGGGACATAGAACCCGGTGGTGTCCCCAAGCGCCAGGGTTCCCTCCTTTTCCTCAAACAAGGTGATATGGCAGGGGGAATGACCGGGAGTTTCATAGACTTTCCACACAATGCCTTCGCCCAAATCAATTCGGTCCCCTTCCTTTACGACCGAATCCACATGAAAGGCGTAATTTTCAACAGGCTCCGGCAAGGCGTCGATCTCTGATTTTGCCTTCATCAACTGGGCAATACCAAGATCGGTCAGTTGAAACTGTTTGAACAGTTCGGTTTTCGCCAGGATCTTCGCTCCTACAGTGCTTGCCAGAAGCTTGATATGAGGCCAAGCGCGCTGGAAATGGGGTACCGCCCCAATGTGGTCTGCGTGGGTATGGGTCAAGACAATATACTTTATAATGCTCGGATCGATTCCTAGGGACTCAATCTGATTGACCATGATGGAGAAAGTCGGGCCGGTTCCGCCTTCGATGAGCATGCCGTCTTTTCCCATGGATAAGAAAGCCGGGAAGGCGGGTGTACCCAACTGATAGAGGTGTGACGTGATCTCAATCGGTTCATGCTTTTTTGCGTTCATATTATTTTTACCTCTCTTTGGTCTGATCCGTTTTTTTAAGGAAACGTGAGATTACAGGGAGCCATATATGCCTATTCTCAGAAATTCTTTGTGCCATGGACCCTTCGTGTGAGGCCTCTACGAATCCTATTTTTTCGGCAAAGCCCGCACTATAGGAGATTCAGCTCTCCATGTCAATGAGGAACCCACCAAAAGGTTTCAAGGGATGGAGCGGAAGGCTATTTATGGTCAGGGGCGTTTGATGTTGTCATGCGTGGAATTGAAGTCTGCCGTGTCGGTTGAAGGTATTGCTGAGAAGAGGAAAAATGTCAAGAAGACAGACTCGCCACAGAGGATGAATAAAGGGATGCTAAGACCTTGGCTGACGGGATGTAGAGTTTCTGGTGATGTGCGATCAATACTTGACATGTGCGAAGATATTAACTATATTATCAGCATCTCTTCTTCTATTCTTTTTACGGAGAAATGCCGCGAAAAGATTCATGCCGATCGAATGGCGACAAACCGCCCGAACAGAATGGGCGTGTGGATCAGGCCGAACTCAGACATAATGCTCTTGCCCGCCTGCGTGGTTTTTACGGATCGTAGGCGGGCAGGCCTTCCATTCCGGAATACATCCCAGCATTCTTCCATAGTCTATACCCACAAGCATTGTATATCCTAAGCGCCCGGAAGCGAGATCCAGATTCTTTCCGGCTCATGTCTTCTGTAGAGGTGATACCTCGGCACATAGAGAGATCGCGAAGAGAGAGCAATTCCAGAAGGCCTCTTAATCTGAACGATGGCCTTTGAAAAGGATGCCATGGGGCCGGTCGTCTGGTCGCATGACTTATCACGTGGAGAGTGGGTTTTGCAGCCGCGCATGTGAAATGATGCCGTAATAGCTCATTCTGTAACTGCGTGAAGATTGTTGTAAATGGAACGGGCCTGCCGGCAGAGTCCTTCGAATTGTTCCGGGTAGAGGGATTGGCCGCCATCACTGAGGGCCTTTTCAGGGGCGTGGTGTACCTCGACCATGAGGCCATGTGCCTCAACGGCCACGGCCGCTCGACTCAGTGGGATCACCTGATCACGCCGTCCGGCTGCATGACTGGGATCGACGATAATGGGAAGGTGACTTTCGTTTTTAACGACCGGGACCGCGGACAGATCAAGGGTATTACGGCTGTGATTGACAAAGGTCCTTACCCCTCTCTCGCAGAGGATCACCTTGTCGTTACCTTCCGAGAGAATATATTCGGCGGCCATAAGCCATTCATCGATGGTCGCGGCCATACCCCGCTTGAGTAGAATCGGTTTTACGGATAATCCGGCCCTGCGCAGGAGAGTAAAATTCTGCATGTTCCTGGTTCCGATCTGAATGACATCAGCGTATTTTTCCACAAGATCGAAATTTTCATAATCGAGGACTTCCGTCACAACAGACAATCCGGTCTCCTCTCGGACATGAGCGAGGATTTCAAGTCCTTGCTTTCCAAGCCCTTGAAATGAATATGGAGATGTTCGCGGTTTAAACGCTCCTCCCCTGAAAAGGTCGGCTCCGGCCTGTTTGACGTGACGGGCAATGGTTAAGGCCTGTTCTTCGCTCTCAATGGCGCATGGACCGGCAATCATGGTCAGAGTCCCGCTGCCCACGGTGATGTCTCCGATCGGGATAAGGGTGTCCTCGGGGTGAACCTCACGGCTTACAAGCTTGTAAGGTCGGGTGACAGGAATAGCGTCTTTGACACCCGGTAGACCAAGGAATAGGGAACCGTCAACAGGACCTTTGTTGTTGAGGATACCGATGGAAACCCGTTGACCGCCTGGAATGGGACGAGGGGTTAAGCCGTGTTCCTTGACGGTGGCGATGACCCTATCGATTTGTTCCTGGGTTGCCTTTTGATCCATAACGAGTAACATATTCGTTTCTCCTTTGACTGTATGTTTTGACAGCGATAGGGCTGATGCGGTTTCCGAAGCGTCTTGGAACGAAAAAGGACCGCGGGCCCCTAGAGGCCCGCGGTCCTTTCCTTTATCAAATGGCGAATGCTTAGAACATAAGGACAGCACGCCTCTCCATACTGCTCCAAGAGAACCACCACCAAAAAGAATGACTGACAGAGTAAATTCTCATCAATAGAAGACCGATATTCGGATATATCTCATGGGTACTTCAAGAACTGCTTCTTTGTCAAGGATTATCTTGTAAGGAGACCGATGCGTATCCGTCATGATAGAGCTATTGGTTTAGAGGACGTTCTCCGAGGACCACGGGGACTTCCATGAAACGGTTGTCTCGGAGGATTTTCAGTTCCACTCGGTCTCCAGGCCTATTCTTTCGGATCATTCTAACAAGGCCCTCGGTGGATTCCACGGTTTCTCCTTCAAAGGCGACGATCACGTCCCCTCCTATGGGGAGGGCGACATTTCCCACCCTCAGTAACTTGTTCGCGCCTCGAAGCCCTGCCCGGTCTGCCGGTCCGTTCCGGACAACATCCCCTATCATGACCCCCCATTCTGCCTTGAGATTCAGCTCTTCTGCCAGCCACGGTTGTAGGGGGAAGAGGGTGGCGCCAATCCAGGGATGAGAGACATACCCCTTTTCAATCAATTCAGAGGAGA
Source organism: Deltaproteobacteria bacterium (assembly GCA_016930795.1). Taxonomy (GTDB): domain Bacteria; phylum Desulfobacterota; class DSM-4660; order Desulfatiglandales; family HGW-15; genus JAFGFY01. Next base: position 17,076 of record JAFGFY010000122.1, on the reverse strand, counting down.
TCCGTTTGACCGTGTCTACGGGTATCGCGAACCCGATACCGACACTCCCACCGGAAAGGGAAAAGATGGCGGTGTTGATGCCGATGACCTTCCCATCGCTGTCAAGCAAGGGTCCTCCGGAGTTTCCAGGGTTTATGGCGGCATCGGTCTGAATAAGATCTTCCATCTCCTCACCCTGTTCGGTATGGATCGTCCGTCCCAGGGAGGAGATAATGCCTGTAGTCAGTGTTTGCTGAAGACCAAAGGGATTGCCAATGGCGATCACTTTTTGTCCCACTTGCAGGTCCTGTGAGGATCCTAAGGATAGAATCTGCAGCTGTTCGGAGGGGGCATCGATCCGAATGACAGCCAAGTCATTGTAAGAATCTGTTCCCACCAGGTTACCCGGCCACTTATTTCCGTTAGAGAGTGTGACTTCGATACGCTGAGCGTTTTCTATGACGTGGTTGTTGGTCAGAATATAGCCTTTGGAATCGATGATGACTCCTGAGCCTGAGCCTGACCGGGGAACCACTCCATAGAAGAAGTCTCGTTGGACGACGGTACTGGTGATGTTCACCACCGCCGGGGCAGCCTTACGATAGACATCAATATTGTTCTGTTCATCCGTGGTGACTGCCCAGGAGACTGATGGGTAAATCAGCATCGAGATGAGCAGGATCAAAACCAAAAACCGACGGTTTCGCCAAAGATATGCTGTGATCATTTTTGCCTCCTTGTATTTCTTATTTGCACTCCGTTTCAAGTAGAGGGGCAAAGGGTGTGCCAACCCACGAGGATGAGCCGTAGCTACTCGAAAAAACAAGACCTATTGTGAATTGGCTGTTCATGATGATGATTTCCTTGCCTCGGACTGGAGAAATATGGATAATAAGTATCCATCCCTTAAGGGTGAATGTATCCAGGTGGCTAAAAATTACCCATGCGGAGGATAAGAACATATTCGGACAGGGTTAAGACGATGTCTCCGGTTTTTGGAGAAAAGACGATCCCTCATTCTCTCTTTTTACATACATAAAAACCGCGCCGTCAAGAGAAATGGCGCTGCAGAGATCTCATCAGAATGCTCTGCCGAAGCACGTTCCACTGGAATTCAGGTGATGCACAAGAGCCTTTAAATGGACACGAACGATGGACAGGATTCCAGAATAAAAATTCGAGTGTAGCGAAAAATCCACTGATATCTAAGACCAAATGAGTGTTTTGAGGCCCTGAGTCGCCTTCTTTCCTTAAGGGCGGGTTTTTGTCCTCTCTCTCATACGGTCATGGGAGTATTCCGACAAGAAACAACACTGAGCCCATCAGCAGATGGGGAGTTGGGCGTCCCACACGCGGTTTTTCCGTGTTTGAATCGAAATCCATGGCCCGCTGTTCTGAGGCATCAGCAGGGAGGGCTATCGATAGACTCTCGGTTATATGGGGCCGGCAGCGAGTTAGATGGCCCTATCTTCAAGAGTGGTATCGGTTTTGCTTATGACACTGTTCATGGAAGAGAAAAATGTGACGAAACGGAGCTGGCTCAGCGTGCCGCCCTGGATCATTGTAGGGGCCGTGGCTGTTCTGTTGCCCATCATTGTGATCACGACCGTCCGGGACATCAGAAGCATGAGACAACGGATGACCGCCCTATTTCTGGAGAGAGGGGCCTATCTCATAGGCACTTTTGAGGCAGGAACCAGAACAGGATTTATGGGAATGCTGGGTATGCCGGCAAGCGTATTTGAACTCCAGAGACTCCTGACAGAGACGGCCCAACAACCCGGCATTGCCTATATTATCGTCACAGACGTGGACGGAAACATTCTTCACCATAATGACCCGAAGAAGATCGGCGGTGTCTATGGAACAGATCTGGACCTGAAACGGATTGCTCAATCTGAAGAAGATGAATATCGGGAAATACCGAATCCGAGCGGCGCCCCTACGTTTGAGGTCTTTCGCCGATTCTTGCCCACACTACCGCGTGACTCGGAGGACTTTCGTAGGATGGTGGAGGAGTTCTTTCGCAGATCGCGGGCGTCACGCGATCATAACAGATCCCGAGTGGCGCCCGACTCTGATGAGTCCCCCATGCCACGTAATTATGAAAGACCCCGCCGTCTGCGTGATTTTGACGGATCCCGCTTGGCCCCCGGTTACGAGGAACTCGTGTCCAAACGGATCGTCTTTGTCGGATTAGACATGGATCGCAGTCTGGAATTCTGGAAAAGACAGAGAAACGACAGATTAATTATGGCATTTGTCCTTCTTTTGATAGGTTTTGCGGGGATTGTCTCCCTTTTTCTGGTTCAGGCCTATCGTTCAGCAAGGACTTCGGTGAGAAGGATCAAAGCCTTTTCCGATAATGTGGTGGAGAATATGCCCATTGGCCTTTTGGCCGTGGACACGGACGGGAGAATCGTCTCCTTCAACCAAACGGCTGAAGGCGTGCTTCAGATTACAGCCCAGAAGGTCCTGGGGAAGGATGCCAAAGAAGTCCTGCCGAAGCCGTTGGAGCGCCTTTCTCAAGAACTCGGAGCCGACGAAGATGTCATAGAAAAGGAGATAGAATGTCGTCTGGAGGACGGAAGAACCATTCCCATGGAGATCAGCGTGTCTCGGCTCGCGGGGGATGATGGTGTATCCATGGGGCATATTATTCTCTTCAGCGACTTGACGGAGATACAAGAACTCAAAAGAGAGGTTGAGAGGGCTCAGCGGCTGGCGTCCCTTGGACGTCTGGCGGCCGGAATCGCCCATGAAATACGAAACCCCCTCAGTTCAATCAAAGGATTTGCCACCTACTTTGGGGAGAGATATCGGGACATCCCCGAAGATCGGAAAACGGCAGAGATCATGGTTGAGGAAGTGGAGAGGCTTAACAGGGTCATTGGGCAGCTTCTGGAATTCGCCCGTCCCTTAGCCGTTAAGAAGAAATCCGCTTCCATGGAAACCACGATTCACCATTCGCTGAAGATGATCGAAAGAGACGCTCAGGCGAAACATATTCGGGTCGAAACAGACCTTTCTCACTACGTTCCCGAGGTACATATGGATCCGGATAGAATGAACCAGGTCTTTCTCAACCTGTATTTAAACGCCATAGAGGCCATGGAAGATGGAGGCACCCTTTCCGTGGCCTTGAATCAACGAGAAGATCTCAAAAGCGTGAGAATCATTGTTTCTGATACAGGGTCGGGGATCAAGAAAGCGGACCTTGTTCATGTGTTTGACCCCTATTTTACGACCAAACAATCCGGCACAGGTTTGGGTCTAGCGATCGTTCATAGAATCATCGAGGCACACAAGGGTGAGATCAGGGTGGAGAGCGAGACGGGTAGGGGAACATCGGTAACGATCATATTACCTGTTGACGCCTAAACAGGCGTGTCTGCCGGGACGAGGATATTCTGCAATGAAAGACAAAGAAAGTATTCTTGTTGTGGATGATGATCCTGCGCATCGCACCATGCTGCGTACCCTTTTGACGGGATGGGGATATACCATTTTTGAGGCGGATGACGGATCCACAGCCATTGAAAAGGCCCATGATCAGGCCTTTGACCTGATTTTGATGGACATCCGAATGATCAAAGTTTCGGGCATTGAGGCGTTGCATGAGATAAAGGCCTTTAATCCCTCCATACCGATCATCATCATGACCGCATATTCTTCCGTAGAGAATGCCGTGGAAGCACTGAAAAGCGGGGCCTATGATTACCTCACAAAACCCCTTGATTTCGATGAGTTGCGTCTAGCCATGGAACGGGCAATGGACCACAGGCAATTGAAAGAGGAAAATCGTCTCCTGCGGGAGAGCCTGGGGAGTCATTTTGATAGACAGAATATCATAGGAAGAAGCCCGGCTATGGTGATACTCCTTGAAACCGTTGCCCAGGTGGCCACATCCGAGGCGACTGTCTTGATCATGGGGGATTCCGGGACCGGGAAGGAGATGATTGCCGGGGCCATTCATTACAATAGCCCAAGAAAGGAGGGACCCTTTGTGAAGATCAATTGTGCCGCTATCACAGAGACCCTTCTTGAATCGGAGCTTTTCGGACATGAGAAAGGGGCCTTTACAGGCGCTCATAGGAGGAAGGAGGGGCGATTTCGTCTAGCCCATGGCGGCAGCATTTTTTTGGACGAGATCAGCGAGATGTCTCTTTCCATGCAGGTCAAACTGTTGCGAGTACTCCAGGAGAGAGAGATCACACGTGTCGGCGGTGAAGAGGTCATTCATGTCGATGTGAGAGTGATTGCAGCCACCAACAAGGATCTGTTAGAAGAAATTCAGGTAGGGCGATTCCGTGAGGATCTTTTCTACAGGCTGAATGTCGTTACCCTGCATGTGCCGGCGCTGAAGGACAGGAAAGAGGATATCCCTCTGCTGGCCCAACACTTCTTGACCACATTTTGTGAAAAAAACAAAAAAGAAATGAAGGGCATTACCCCACAAGCCATGGACAGGATGCTTAAACATGATTGGCCGGGGAATGTCCGAGAGTTGATGAATGCCATCGAAAGAGGGGTGGTTCTCTCGACTTCCGAATATCTGGATGAAAAGGAACTGCCGTTTCTTCCTAAAGGCGTCATATCGGGAGATCAGGCTCGGTCTGAAGTGGCGATTCCAGCCGACTTGCCTCTCGAGGAAGTGGAGAAGGCCAGCATACTGAAGACCCTTGAACTCGCTGGTGGAAACAAGAGCGAAGCATCACGGCGGTTGGGCATTACTCGAAGGACCCTCCATAAAAAACTGAAGAAATACGGCGTGATGTGAGGCTCTAATCTGAAGACAGGCGAACGCGTATTTTTCATGTTCACGTTGAGATGATGGTTTGCGTAAATCGGAACTAAGAAAACACGCTCGATCCTTCCTGTTATATCCAATCCGGAAAATTCGTGTAGAGAGCCCCTTCTGAAGATCATTTTCCTTGCCCCCGTGTGAGAAGCCGGGCAGACTGCAATGAAGCAGACAAAGGATCATACGATGAAAGGTCGAAGACCGGGGTTGACAAATTCATTGGGATGCATATATTTCCAAAAATATACTTATCTTTCAAATATCAGACAGTTATAGGTCATTTTCTCTTCCGTAAGGAGGTGACGGCCGGAGGTCTGTTTCATGCCCGTCTATGAATATGAACATTTCGATCGGTTCTGCTCATTGGGTAAGGCCTTTGAGGTGACCCAGTCTGTCCATGAAGAGGCCCTGACATCCTGTCCTCGGTGCGGCCGGCCTGTGCGAAAGTTGATTTCACTCAGTAATATCAATACACCGAAGACAAACACGGAACTGCGTGACCAGGGCTTCACCAAATTGGTCAAGAGGGATGACGGCGTTTATGAAAACGTGACGCCTCGCGAAGGAGAGAGCAAGATGATGTATCGCGATAAACCCGAAACCTACCCGAATCTGCAGAAGACGATCAAGGATTAGGGAACACAGGAAGGCGGACGAGAAGAGGCTGAAGGATTGAGGGGTATGCAATAGATCAATGGCGCAGGAGAGAGGGATGTTGAAAGGAAAGAAAAGAGACTATTTTAGGAGATTATTGAACGGACAGCTGAATGAGCTTGTGGGGAAGAACAGTCATACTGCCGGCAACGTGGCCGATACAAGCGAAAAATCACTCGATTTTACCGATCAAGCCACACAAGAATCAGATATGGATTTCAACATTCATATGAAGGAAAGGGACAGTAAATTGGTTGTCAAGATCAAGGAAGCATTGGAGCGTATTGAGGACGGCACCTATGGAATTTGTGAAGTATGTGGGCAACCCATATCTGAGGACCGTCTAAAGGTTCGTCCCGTAACGACCATGTGTATCACGTGTAAGAGAAAACAGGAGAATGATGAGAGATTGAGAGGGTTGTAGGAGGATTAAAGGCGCGGAGCTTTTTGTAACCATTTGGGATTGAGGGTGTATAGTTATTTTAAGGGACGATTTGAGGAGGTTACACGATGGCAGTGGATGTCAAGCAGATCAATGAGCAGGTTGAAAAGGAGAGTTCAGTCATTAATCAGATTAGAATTGAGGCTCACAAGGTGATTGTAGGCCAGGAAGAGTTGATTGACGGTCTTATCCTTGCATTGCTCTGCAATAACCATGTCCTTATTGAGGGCGTACCCGGTCTGGCCAAGACCCTTTCCGTAACCACCTTGGCTGGGATGATCCAGGCCTCTTTTCAGCGGATTCAGTTCACACCGGACCTGCTGCCGGCCGACGTGATCGGGACGCTGATCTATAATCCAAAAACCGGTGATTTTACGACCAAAAAAGGGCCGATTTTTGCCAATATTATCCTGGCCGACGAGATCAACAGGGCCCCTGCAAAGGTCCAGAGCGCCCTGCTGGAGGCCATGCAGGAAAGACAGGTAACCATCGGGGACGGGACCTATCCGCTGGACGACCCCTTTCTGGTTATGGCCACTCAGAACCCCATTGAACAGGAGGGAACCTATCCCCTGCCCGAGGCGCAGGTCGACCGTTTCATGTTCAAAATCCGGGTATCGTACCCAAACAAGGCAGAAGAGCATGAGATTTTGAAAAAGATGGCCCGAACGAATCCGGCCGTGAATGTCGCCCCCATTCTTACCCCGGCCGACGTAAAGCGTTTGAGGGCGTTATCAGACGAGATCTATATGGATGAGAAGATTGAGGAGTATATCGTCAGCCTTGTGGAGGCCTCCAGAAATCCGGACGTTTACGAATTGAATATCGGCCAGTATATCCGCTATGGCGCCTCTCCTCGAGCCTCCATTTTTTTGGCCATAGCCTCAAAGGCGAACGCCATGATTGAAGGTAGAGGCTATGTCACGCCCCAGGACGTCAAGACTATTGCCATGAATGTATTAAGGCACCGGGTGATTCTGACCTATGAGGCAGAGGCAGAAGAAAAGACGTCTGAAGATATTATCGAGATGATCCTTCAAACCGTTGATGTTCCATGATCCCCAAAGAACTCGCGAAAAAAATAAGATACCTGCAGATTTACACCAGCAAGGCCGTTAACGATTCCTTGGCCGGTGAGTACGAAAGTGTATTCAAAGGCCGGGGCATGGAATTCGAAGAGGTCAGGGAATATCAGGTCGGTGACGAAATCCGCAGCATTGATTGGAATGTCACGGCCCGTACCGGGGAGCCCTATGTCAAGCTTTTTGTGGAAGAAAGAGAGCTGACGGTCATGTTCCTTGTGGATCTTTCGGCTTCGGGCGCCTTTGGAAGCACTCGCCAACTCAAGAATGAAGTGGCGGCCGAGCTCTGCGCCCTTCTTGCGTTTTCGGCCATCAAGAACAATGACAAGGTGGGATTGATTGTCTTCACTGATCAGGTGGAGATGTTCATCCCGCCGGCCAAAGGAACCACACACGTTCTACGGCTTATCAGGGAGCTGCTTAATTTTACCCCGAGACAGGGTCAAACCGATATCTCAACCGGTATAGAATATCTGGGCAGGGTCACCAACAAGAAGAGCGTGGTCTTCCTGATCTCCGATTTTCTCGGAGAAGGTTTTGAAAACCAGATGCGCGTGTTGGCAAAGAGGCATGACCTGATTGCGGTTTCGGTGACCGATCCCCGAGAGGTCATGATGCCCAATGTGGGCCTGATTCAACTTGAGGATGCGGAGACGGGAGAGGTGGTCTTGATCGATACGGGAAGCGCCGCATTCCGAAAACAGTACAAGGGTCTGGGCAGTGAACGACAAGACCGGTTGAGGAGATCTTTTCGCGCCATGGACGTGGATCATATCGAGATCTACACGGGAAAGGACTATGTGGTGGATTTGATCCGTTTTTTCAGGACCCGTGAACGAAGATTGCAGAGGTAGGCAAAGGGAATGTTTAGGCGAATGGAAGAACGACTTTTTAAGAAACCGTCAGACTTGAAGATGTAGGAAATTCCTTTTTTTGTGAGGATGACCATGACAGAAGAACTTGATTTTAGTATTCCAACCCATGAGGGAAAGAGGGCTCAAACGGGATCAAAACTGTTGGTCATATTGACGGTGATTGTATTGATTATCGTCTTAGCCAATATGTGTATTGTCCTGATTCACAAAGACGTCACAAGTGAAAGGGTTGAAGGCTCGGCACTTTCCGCGGAACAGCTCAAGGATCTGGCCCTTAAGCTGGAAAAGCAGGAACTGGACAGGGCGTCTGTTGCGGCATGGAAGGAATACCTAAAAGCCGCCTCTCTTGACGGGGAGGAAGCGGCCCGAATCTGGTACAGGATCGGGAAGATATACCAGGCTGACAGCCAGTATGATATGGCCCTTGACGCCTTTTATCGGTCTGAGACCTATGCAAGGCCGGATGATATATCCCCTGAAATCGCGCGACGAGTCCAGGAATCCCTGGAAACCATGGGTAAATTTGCCGCCCTTCGTTATGAGCTGGCCGATCGCGTGGGCACGGGTGGCATTACAACCGAAAGCTCCTCTCATGACACGGTGGACCCGGTGGTGGCGGAGATTGGGACCCAAAAAATCACGAAATCCGATCTGGATCGAAGAATCGAGCGTCTGATTGAAACGCAGATATCCCAGTACGCCTCCTATCTTCCTGAAGAAGAGGCCGATAAGAGAAAAGAGGATATGCTCAGGCAGTATTCCACGGACAGCCAACGGCAGATCTTTTTGAACCAGTATATGGCAGAAGAGATTCTCTATAGAAAGGCGCGTGAATCCGGGTTGATGGATGATCCGGATGTCCGGGTTGCGCTCCGGGATATAGAGCGGAGTCTGCTGGCCGGAAAGGTGATGGAAAAAGAATTTGCCGATGAGATAAAGATCTCGTCCGGCGACCTGGCGACCTATTATAAGGCGCACAAAGAGGAATATATCCAGCCGGAAAGGGCGTCCGTCGCCCATATCCTCGTGGAAAATGAGGAAGAGGCCGGGGATGTTCGGAGGAGGCTGGAAAAAGGGGATGATTTCTCCGTATTGGCTGCTGAACTATCCAGGGATGAGCAGGCCCGGGAAACAGGGGGTGAAGTCGCGGAATGGATAGAAAAAGGAGAAGGTCGTGAGATCCCAGGCCTTGGAGGGTCGGATACGGCGATTAAGGCCATCTTTGCTACGGATCAAGGGCATCTGGTCAAAGAGGATATCCGGACTGAGAAAGGCATTCATATTATCAAGGTCCTCAAGCGGGAGGCGGAGAGGCAGAAGGCCTTTGATGAGGTGAAAAATGAGGTCGCCCTGGCGTTACGGTCTCAAAAAGAGCGTGAGGTTCAGCAGAAGCTCTTTGCCAGACTCAAGGAACAATATGATGTGGTCATTCATCAGTCTGCTTTTTCAGGAGCGGACAGCACTGAGGTGACAGCGGATCAGTAATGAAGGAGGTGCTTTCTCATAAAAAGAGTCACGACAGGACACCGACCTCCTGGTTGAGGGGGTTCTTAGTCTTTTTATCTGTCGCCCTTATTGTCTCTATGTTTTCTTGCAGAAAAGAAGAGAAGAGGGGCCCAAGGGGTGAGGAAAAGGAGACAGGGATTCACGAAACAGTGGACCGAGGCCCTGCGACGCTCTTTCTGGACATAGACCGAAAGGAAATCACGGTTGCGGAGCGGATCAACCTGAAGATCACCATGGTCATTGATGAAGATTACGAGGTCAGACTCCCAGGGTTCGGTGAAAAACTCGAGCAGTTTGGAATTGTTGATTATCACACAACCCAACCTGAACTTACTGAAGATAACCACAAAGAGATGAGCCGTTCCTATGTTCTGGAACCGTTCTTGTCAGGGGAGTACCTCATCCCCCCCATGGAAGTAACCTTCTGGAAAACAGGAGAAGAGGAAACCGAGGCCCATAAAATACAGACCCCTGAAGTGACCATCGCGGTAAAATCAATTTTGCCTGAAGATCTGGAAGAAGTGAAGCTCAATGAAATCAAGCCGCCCGTTCCTTTTCCTCGTTCCTTTAGTCTATGGACCTGGGCGGGAATCGGATCAGCCCTTGTGGTCGCGGTCACTGCTGTGGCTGTGGTCCTTATTCGGAGACGAAAAAGAATGGAAGAGGTTTGGAGCCAACGGGTGCCGGCCCATGAATTGGCCTATGAGGAGCTCCGAAGGCTTGTGGCGGAGGATTTGGTCAAAAAGGGAGAGGTCAAGGTGTTTTACCAGCGTCTTTCAGGGATTGTCCGACACTATATTGAGAACCGGTTTGGGCTTCGCGCCCCGGAACAGACCACGGAAGAATTTCTCACGAGTCTTGAGACTGAGCAAAAATTTCCGGGCACATACAGGCCTCTACTCAAGACATTTCTAACTCACTGCGATTTGGTGAAGTTTGCCGAGCATCAGCCGGGAGCAGAGGATATTCAGAAGACCTTTGACAGTTGTAAGGCATTTATCAAAGGGACAGAGGAAGAGGAATAAGTGAATATACATTTCGCATCCCCTTTAGCGTTTCTCCTATTGTTGCTGATTCCGCTCTTGATAGGTCTTAACGCCCTTAAGGGCAAGGGGGGGGCTATCCGTTTTTCCACGATTGGACACGCGGCAAGGGCAGGGAAATCCCTCCGCCGAAGGGTGCTGTGGTTGCCCACCTTGATGCGTATTTTGGCGCTCGTTCTTTTGATCATCGCCCTGGCCCGGCCCCAGACAGGACGGGAGGAGATTAAGGAGATCAGCAAAGGTATCGCGATCGAGATGGTCGTTGATCGATCCAGCAGTATGGCCGCAGAGCTGGAGTATGAGGGCGAGCGGATGACCCGGCTGGATGCCGTGAAAAGGGTATTCGAGGAATTTGTCATGGGCGGGGGTCGCGACCTGCCGGGTAGACCCAATGATCTCATCGGTATGATTCATTTTGCACGTTTTGCCGACACGGTCTGTCCGCTGACCCTGGCCCATGGGGCCCTCCCTGCCTTTCTGAAGAGTGTGAGGCTTGTCCAGACTCGCGAAGAAGACGGAACCGCCATCGGCGATGCCCTTGCTCTTGCCGCCGCGCGCCTGAAGACCGCGGAAGAGTCCCTGAAAATGCAGAGGGGAAAGGCCGATCCCTATACGATTAAGAGCAAGATCATTGTGCTTCTCTCAGATGGGGAGAACAATTTTGGGAAACGAACTCCATTGCAGGCCGCGGAACTGGCGGCCCAATGGGGAATCAAGGTCTACACCATTGCCATAGGCGGAGAGGATGCCGTGACATCGATTCAGACTCCTTTAGGCGTGTACAAAATTCCTTCAAGACAGAGGGTGGATACAAAGACCTTACAGGCCATTGCGGAGAAAACCGGAGGTTTTTTTCGCCAGGCAGAGGATGCGGATTCCTTACGGGATATCTATGAAGAGATTGATCGGATGGAAAAAAGCGAAATCGAGTCGGTTCGCTTTGTGGATTATAAGGAGAGCTTTATCTGGTTTGCCCTAACCGGGTTTGTGTTGATATTCTGTGAAACCCTTCTTCGAAGTACCCTGTTGAGGAGGATACCATGAGCGGGATCAGGCTCCAGAACATCGACTTGCTTCATCTCCTGTGGACCATCCCATTCCTCTGTGCCCTGTTGGTCTATGTATGGCAAAAACGGCGAAAGACCCTTGAGATGTTCATTGACGCGGGGCTTCTGGATCGGATTCATATCTCCGCCGACCCTTCAAGGCGGATCTTAAAGGCTATCCTGCTCTTAGTGGCTGTGATGCTTCTGGCCTTTTCTATGACGAGGCCTTCATGGAATCCCAAACCCGAGACCGTGGAGAGACGGGGCCGTGATGTTGTTTTTTTACTGGATGTCTCAAAGAGTATGCTGGCAGAGGATCTGGTGCCCAACCGCTTGGAAAGGGCGAAATTGGCCATTGACGATTGTGTGGATAAACTTCAAGGGGATCGGGTTGGACTGGTCGCGTTTGCCGGTACCGCCGCAGTGAAATGCCCTCTAACACTCGACTATGGTTTTTTCAGGATGATGCTTGACGGGATCTCCATAAACAGCATTGCTCGCGGCGGAACCATGATCGGGGATGCCCTCCGTAAAGTGATGACGGGTGTATTTGATGATCAGGCCAAGGAATACAAAGACATCATTCTGATCACAGACGGTGAGGATCATGATTCCTTCGCGGTTGAAGCGGCCGAGAAGGCAGGAGAGAAGGGGATCAGACTCATCGCCATAGGGCTCGGTGATGAGAACGAAGGCAAACGCATTCCTGTGACAAACGAGAACGGACAAAAGACTTTTTTGAAATACAAGGGACAAGAGGTCTGGTCCAAACTCGATGCGGACACCCTTCGGAAGATGGTAAACGCTACCCCCGGAGGGAAATATTTTAACGTGGCGACCGGAACCATTGATCTCGGCGAGGTCTATACACAGCTCATTGTGAGTGCCGAGAAAAAGGCCTTAGAGTCGGAAACCATCAAACGCTATGAGGAGAAGTTTCAGATCTTTCTGGCCCTGGGGTTTGTCCTGTTGTGTCTGGAAATGGTCATTTCGGAGCGAAGAAGAGAGAACGCGGGCGCCTAAAACGAATAGAGTTATGAGATTTTAATGATCTGACATGCTACCCGTACTTACAAATAGGGCCTTCCTGTTATTCATGTATGGCGTTCTGTTGCTGCCCTTGACAGCCTATGCGGGTTCAATGGCCGATTTGATAGAGGAGGGCAACATCGCCTATTCGGCAGGAGAGTATAAGAAAGCCCTTTCCGCCTATGAAGAGGCCTCGGTAGAGGCCCCGGAGTCTCCGGTCATCTATTTCAACAAAGGGGGGAGCCTTTATCAAATGGGTGATTATGCTGCCGCCACCGACGCATTTGAGAAGGCGGCCTTGAAGACCAAGGATTCACGGCTTGAGGCAAAGAGCAGGTTTAATCTCGGCAATTGCTCCTTTCGAGAGGCCGAGCGCCAACAGGACAGCGATCTAAACAAGGCTCTTGAGGCCCTGACCAAGAGCATTCAACACTATCAGGGGGCCCTTAAGCTGGCCCCTGAGTTTAGGGAGGCGGCTGAAAACATCGAGGTGGCCCGCCTTATGATGAAGAATATCCTGGATGCCGTTAACAAACAGAAAGAGGCGGCCCAGCAACAACAGGAAGCCATGGGGCAGGCGGCGAAGAAGATAGAGGAGTTGATTGAAAGACAACAGCAGGCCCTGGATAGGAATCAACAGTTGGACGATGAAAGGCGCGCCAAGGGGGACTCCGAGGCCTTGCGGAAACAGGTGCAGGATCTGGCCAAAGAGCAAAGGGATCTTCAGACTGAAACAGAAGAGCAGACCAAGAACATGCCCAAACCTGCCGGACAGCCGTCTCTTTCAGAGGGGACACCGGCTGAGAAACATCTAAAGAATGCGGAAAAGGAGCAGAACGCGGCAGCGGAGCACCTGGAGGAAAACCACACGTCAGAGGCCGAACCCAACCAGGAAAAGGCCCTTAAGGAACTCAAGGAGGCCCTAGAGTCTTTGCAGGGAGATCAAGACAGCGTGGGACAGCAAGAGGAACAACAACAGGGCAATCAGCAGGGGCGAGAAGGCGTTTCTCCTCAGGAAGGGCCTCAAGCCCAGGGAGAGCAACAAGAAGAACAGGCTGTGGAGGCGCAGTTCATGGAAGATGCCCACGATATCTTAGACGAGGAAAAGGATAACAGGGCACAACGCCAAATGCAAGCAGCCGGTGCTTACAAGGACGTGGACAAGGATTGGTGATGATAAGGGTCATATCCATAGCGGTTTTGATGTGCGCGCACTTTTTATGCGCGCCTGCTTGGGCAGCCACCTTTTCCGCAAAGGCCGCGGTGGAGAAGACCGATCCTTTTGTCGGAGAGCCCTTTGTCTTTCAAATCCAGGTCTCAGGGAGTGAACACCCGGAGCAACCGGATCTCTCCCTCGTCAAGGATTTTGCCGTGGCCTTTCAGGGTGGACAGCAGAATAGCAGGCGATCCGTGACCATCATAAACGGCAGAGTAACCGAGGATGTACAAGAGGGTTATTTCTTCTCCTATGAGTTGACGCCTAAACGAGAGGGGCGCCTTGTCATTCCTTCCATCATCGTCATCTCGAACGGCCGTTCCACCCAAACTCATCCTGTTGTGATCAACGCGCGCAAGCCGGCGGAGACTGAGGATTTCAAGTTGAGGATGAGCTTATCAAAGGAGCACTGCTATGTGGGTGAGCCGGTGATCCTGACGGTGACCTGGTTTATTGGAAAGGATGTCAGGGACTATCGTTTCACCCTTCCCTTACTCAACGACGATACCTTCCGTTTTGCCGATCCTGAGGTGGACACGCAATCCGGCAATAAGGTATACCGCATCCCTCTGGGTGATGGTGAGGCCGTCGGTATTCAGGGCCGGGGCAGGGAAGGCGGCAAGCAGTATGCCACCATCACTTTTCAGAAAGTTCTTATCCCTGTGAGTTCGGGCCATGTCACCATCGAGCCGGCAACGGTGGCCTGCAGCGCACTGACAGGGTATGAGAGACAGCGCAGCCTTTTTGATGACGATTTTTTCGGAAGCGATTTCTTTGGCACTGGTCGAAGAGGGATCTATAAGACGGTGGTGGTCCCTTCAAATGCGCTGGACCTTCGAATCTCCGATCTTCCTTTGGAGGAACGACCTGCTAACTTTGCCGGTCACGTGGGAGATTATCAGATCGAGACTCGCGCAACGCCCACAGAGGTGAACGTGGGAGATCCAATCACATTGACCCTTTCTTTGAGCGGACCGGCTTTTCTTGAATATGTGGAACTTCCACCATTGAATGAACAACTCAGACTTGCCGGAGACTTTAAGGTGCCTAAGGAGCGGGCGACAGCCGAGATCTTGGGCAAATCCAAGGTATTCACCCAGACCATTCGGGCCCTCAGACCGGATGTCAAAGAAATCCCCTCCATAGAGCTTCCCTATTTTGATACCATTACGGGGACCTATCGCGTGGCACGTTCAGAACCGATACCCCTCACGGTCAATAAGACGAGGATTATCACGGCCCTTGACGCGGAAGGTGTAAACCCCGTGGAATTCCCAGGTAGCGAAATCGAGACATGGACCAAGGGGATTGCCTTCAACTACGAAGACATGGGGGTCCTTGTCAATCAACGGTTGACACCACTCTCATGGTTTCGTTTGCCCCTGTGGATCAGTTTATTCGCGGGGCCGCCTCTTTGCTATGTCTTGTTGCTTTCAGGGATAGCTCTTATACGAAATAGAAATGCCGATCCCATGAAGGCCAGGGCAAGAAAGGCATTCGGCCGTCTTGAAAGGTCTTTGAAGCAGGCACAGGGTTCACCTACAAGTGCCCCTGCTTGTGACATGGTTCAGGAGGCCTTTCGTCACTACCTGGGAGACAAGTTGCGTATGGCCAAAGGAGCCCTGACGTTCAATGATGTCAAAGAAGCGTTAAAGGCAAAAGGCTTAGACCCAGGGACCCTTGACCGGCTTAAAGCCCTTTTTGAAAGGTGTGAGGCCGGCCGCTATGCCGGAATCGGCGCAGGTTCTGATTCGTCTTCTATTGTAGAGCAGGGCATCCTTTTGGCGAAGGATCTTGAAAAGAAGTTGAAGTGAAAGAAAAAGAACGTCGAAGGGCAGACGGCTTAAGGATTTCGCGTCAGAAAGGAGATTACTGAGCCCATATCTAGTCACACATGTCTTCAAAAGTCTGTTCTGTTGAGAAAGGTTATCGTATCACTATGGTTAAACCTTCTTCCCAAATTTTAGCTTTCCTGATCATCATGCTTCTTGTAACAGGGTTTTCCGCGCCATCATTGAGAGCGGAAGCCTTGGACGAAGCCCAGGTGGCGGATCTTTACGCTCAGGCAAAGGATTTCTTTCGCCAAGCCGATGAACTGGCTGCCGTATCTCCCTCGCAGGCGGAAGATCTCTACGGGAAAGCCGCTATGCGTTATGAGCGCATCATTCGGGAGGGTGGCGTTCAGAACGGGAAGCTCTATTATAATCTGGGGAATGTCTATTTTAGATTGAAGGACTTAGGGCGGGCCATTCTCAATTACCGTCGCGCTGAGCAGTACATTCCCAATGATCCTAATCTAAAACAAAATCTTGATTACGCCAGAGAAAAACGTCTTGATGACATCGAAGAAAAGCAGGAAACGAAAGTCTTGAAAACCCTGTTTTTCTGGCACTATGATCTGTCCACAAAAGGGCGTGTAATCATTTTTTCAGTTTGTTTTGTGCTGATGTGGACCGCTGCTGCCATCAGAATTTTCTCACAAGCCTCATACCTGAGATGGTGTGTCGCCGTGTCTTTCATCCTTTCTCTTATTGCGGCCGGCTCCCTTCTGGCCGAAGAGATTTCCTTGCGAAACAGACGACCCGGTGTTGTCATCAGCGGGGAAGCGGTTGCCAGGAAAGGCAACAGCGAAACTTATGAACCGAGCTTTAAAGATCCCCTTCATTCCGGAACTGAATTCTCTCTTATTGAAGACAGAGGAGATTGGTACCAAATAGAACTGGCTGATGCCCGAACCTGCTGGGTCCACTCAGAGGATGTCGCGTTAGTGAGATAGCTGTCTCAGAAGAAGTGGCCAAGAGTCTTGTCCCTTTCTATTGCATACTCCCCTACCTCAAACCTTGAGCCGCGCCATATCAGCATAGAAAAAATAAAAAAAAACAAAAAAAAGTTGACACAATTGGAGAATCCTATATATTACGACACTTCAATATGGTATAAACGTATTGGCCGTTTATTATAGGGGTATTGGCAGGAGGGCGGGAAATCTTTTTAGGTGGAATACAAAAACGCTTCAACAGAAAGGAGGTCTCATGGCAGCAAAGAAAAAGGCAGTAAAAAAGACAGCAAAAAAGGCAAAGAAGGCGGCACCAGTAAAAAAGGGCACCGCGATAAAGAAGCCCATGACCAAATCCGCTATTATGGCGGAAATCTCAGGCAAGACCGGATTGACCAAGAAGCAAGTATCTTCGGTCTTCGATGAGACAAGCGCTTTGATCGAGCGTCACATCAAGAAAGGTGGCGCTGGTCAGTTTAGCCTGCCGGGGCTTATGAAAATTGAAGTCAAGAGAAAACCGGCAACCAAGGCTCGAAAGGGCATCAATCCGTTTACGGGTGAAGAGACTGTATTCAAGGCAAAACCGGCTCGTAATGTAGTGAAGATACGACCCTTGAAGAAAGT
>JAFGFY010000121.1 GCA_016930795.1 Deltaproteobacteria bacterium | reverse complement strand
TCTGAACATTTCTAAAAACAGGTTCAATAATTGAGTGTAACTGCTTCTGTCTTTCAATGAGATAATCAAGATGGGGGCTGGACCTGCTGTTATCATGCAACAATATTTTGGAGAGTTCAGGGTTTTTGGCAATTGTAGATACATAGGACGCGATGAAACCCTTGAAAAGCTCCACTGGGTCAGTTGATTTCCGGGATCTGAGAATTATTAACAAGTTTTTTTCATGCAGATTCATCCCGTAATCAACCACGGCTTTCCACAGGTCATCTTTTGACCCGAAATGATGCCGAATCAGGCTATGAGTGGTGCCTGCAAGATCGGCAATCTCCCTCAGTTTTGCGTTATAAAAGCCTTCCCGGGCAAATATCTTAAGGGCGGCTTTTAGAACCGTTTCCTTTGTCTTTTCACTTACTTCTCTGGATTGCTTTCCCAATTTTCTTTTGTTGTTCAGTTGAATCATTGTCTGAATGTCCCGTGTCAAATCTGAATGAGCTGCTGCCGCGCCGTAGTGATTATACTTAAATGTTGAGTAATTCGATATGTTTTTTAACAGATGCGATAATCTCACGATCATTTTTTCTGTTGAATTCTGATTGACATATATACTTTACGGTTGTACTTTATAAATACTTTACCGTTGTAAAGCAAAAGTAACGGAAAGGTCTTTCAGAAAACTGAAAGCACCCGCGCGGTATCTTTTCGAATAGAAGGAACGAAGACAGGCAGTGTAACGATTAGTCTGGAGGTTATTTTGGGGAAATTGCTATGGTCACCCTCAAGGGATCGGATTGAGTCGTCGAATATGTGGAACTTTATGCGGTTCGTCAATGAAAAGTGTCATCAGAACTTCAATGATTATGTCTCTCTTTATCAATGGTCCATCAAGGAGCTGCAAGCTTTTTGGTCAACGGTGTGGGAGTTTGTCGAAATCAAAGCATCCGAAACCTACTACGAGGTGATCGATGATGTAAACAAAATGCCTGGCGCTCGATGGTTTTCAGGGTCCCGTCTCAACTTTGCGGAAAATCTTCTGCGTTATAGGGATGATAAATGTGCTTTGCTGTTTATAGGCGAAGATCATGTCGTTCGGCGAATGACCTATGCTGAACTTTATGATGAGGTCGCTCGAACGGCGATTTCTCTCAAGTATCTGGGCATCCGGTCAGGGGACCGTGTGGTCGGGTTTATGCCCAACATGCCGGAGACGATTATCGCGATGCTGGCTGCCACGAGCATAGGGGCAGTCTGGTCGTCATGCTCTCCGGATTTCGGTATCAAAGGTGTCTTAGATCGATTCGGTCAGATAAAGCCCAGGGTTTTATTCACTGCTGATGGATATTGGTTTAAGGGTAAAAAACTGGATTCCCTGGAGAGGGTTTCTCACATTCTTAACAAATTACCGGGTATTGAGAAATGCGTGGTCATTCCTTATACCGATAAAGACCCGATGATCGAAGGCCTTCCCGATTCCATCCATTATCGTGACTTCAAGTCGCGGGAAACGAATTCTGAGATTGAATTTGAGCATGTTCCCTTTGATCACCCCCTCTACATAATGTACTCATCCGGGACTACCGGGCTTCCAAAATGCATGGTCCAGAGCGTTGGGGGCGTTCTCATCAATCAGCTTAAAGAGCTCATTCTTCATACGGACCTGAAACGTGAGGATACCATCTTTTACTATACGACCTGCGGCTGGATGATGTGGAACTGGCTTGTCGCATCTTTGGGTGTGGGGGCAACGCTGGTTCTCTATGATGGTAATCCATTTCATCCGGACCCCGGAGTCTTATGGAAGATAGCGCAGGATGAAAAGGTCACGATTTTCGGCACCAGTGCCGGCTATATCAGTGTACTGATGAATGAGGGGATTCGGCCAGGAACGGCCTATGACCTGTCGCCACTGAAGGCGATCCTCTCAACCGGTTCACCCCTTTCCGAAGAATCCTTTGAATTCATTTACCAGGAAGTGAAGGAGGATCTTCAGCTTTCCTCCATATCCGGAGGTTCTGATATCAATGGATGTTTTGCCCTTGGAAATCCCATGGGTCCGGTCTATGCCGGTGAGCTTCAGTGTCGAGGTCTTGGCATGAAGGTAGAGGCATTTGATGATAAGGGGACATCGATCATAGACAAAAAAGGTGAGTTGGTCTGCACGGCCCCGGCACCGCCCATGCCGATTTATTTTTGGGATGATCCGGATGGGAAGAAATATAGAGACGCCTATTTTAATGTGTATCCAAATGTATGGAGGCATGGTGATTTTATTGAAATAAACAGTCATGGAGGTGTGGTCATATATGGCAGGTCGGATTCGACCTTGAAACCAGGTGGCGTGCGTATTGGGACGGCTGACATCTATCGTGTTGTAGAACAGATCAACGGGATTGAGGACAGCCTTGTGGTAGGTCAGGATTGGAAGGATGATATTCGTATTATTTTGTTTGTCAAAATGTCGAAGGGGTTTGAATTGAACGATGATTTGAGGAACCGAATCAATAAGACTCTTCGGGAAGAGGCCTCACCCAGACATGTACCCTCAAAGATTATAGATGTCCCAGATATCCCCTATACTTTGAACATGAAGAAGGTGGAGTTGGCTGTCAGGAGAATTATCCACGGGCAGGAAGTCCCCAACAAGGATGCCCTGAGGAATCCAGAGGCTTTGGATGATTATGCTGATCTCAAAGAGTTGAGAGAAAACTAAACATGAAGTAATGACCATAGTGTGTTCAAACCTTAACGAATAATATCGATGAATAGTATATCGATTCTTATTAAATGAATTAAAGGAGGTGTTAAGAATGGAAGAAAAGAAATATCCTGAGGATTGGATGGTTGTCGATCATGTTATTCCCGGTGTGACTACCGAGATGATCGACTGGTGGTGGGTAAACATGGAAAAAGGATATGAACTCTGGTGTCCTGACGAACACAAGGGTTTCAAATGGGAGAAAAAACCGCCGTTGAACGGTCATATCGGAGCAGTGCAAATAGCAACTGAAAGTATAGACTACAGCCCGGTTATGGACCTCCGAATTGAATGGGTAGATCCTAATATAGGGACCGATGAGCAGAAAGAGTTCTGGACATATGAACATCTCCTTACAGCAGGAACCACAGGAGAAATTCCCGGTACCGAACCATTTGTCATGCTATCTCATCAGTGGGAAGCTATCCCAGGCGGATGTAAAATGCGTTCCTGCATGCATGGATTCCCAAAACCGCCTCCCGGAAGTAAGCCACCCGAGTCTAAATTTGAGATGAAAGAACATCCCACCGGAAAAAAGCCGACCGGAGGAGGTTGGCCGGCGCATAATATTGCGGAGGTCAGTACATTCAAGAATTTTTTGCCGGCATTATGGGGTATCTGGCAGGCTGTTTCTGACCCGACTATCAACCGTAAAGCCTCATTAAAGATAAAAAAAGAGGGTTCTCGTATTATTTATGTTTAGCAATGGGAGAAACTGAAAATGGATACCATGCCAATGAATTGGGTCAAAGAGATCAAGATAGACTGGGATGCATGTAAAGGATGTAAAACATGCATGAAGGCGTGTTTTGTGGATGTAATCCGTTGGGACGAGGAAAAGAAAAAGCCGATTGTTGCCTATCCGGAGGATTGCGTCTGGTGTCTGGCCTGTGAAGTGGCCTGTCCGGAAGACTGTATTGACGTGATTCCGAATATTCCGGCGCCATTACGGTCATCTTTTTGAACATTACCTGGGAGAAGGAGAGAAATGATGGTTAAGCTAGAGGATCTTGGAGAGGTTATATCTACGGATGTGTTGATAGTGGGAGGCGGGGTTGGCGGCCTTGCCGCGGCCATAAAAGTAAAGGAAGACAATCCCGAAAGTGATGTGCTGATAGTTGAGAAACAGACAACCGGATATGCAGGAAAAGCGACAAAGATTGGCGGTATTCTGGTTTTTCTCGGCCCGGATAATGACGCTGATAACTTCATTGATTTCCAGGTGAACACATCCGGAGTCTATTTGAATGATCAGGAGTTACTCTATAAATATATAACCAGTACATTTAACGCGATTGAAAAGTTTGCTGAATGGGGTGATAAACTCGCCAAAACTCCGGACGGCAAAATGGTCTCTTTCCCTGCCATGTTTGCACCGGAACTCTCTTCTACTTTTATAGATATAGATATGATGCTGCCTATGCGATCCCGCGCGAAAAAGATGGGGACGAAAATGATCAATAAAATCCATGTGGTTGATCTTTTAAAAGAGGACAACCGTGTGGTTGGAGCAGTGGGCTTTCACATTATTGATGGCAATCCATACATTTTTAAGGCTAAAGCTACAATACTGGCAAATGGCAGTTGTGGATATAAAGTAAGACGTTTTTGGTCTGCCGGCACTGGAGATGGAATAGCAGCCGCATACAGGGCGGGTGCTGAAATGAGAAATGCGGAATACGGCAATCTCTATGGGCACACTGTCTTTCAGGCGACGGATAGCGGTATGGTAGGTTCAGACTTTTTGGTGAACTCCCTGGGTGAGAATTTACGCCAAAAATATATGCCCGATAAGGGACCGGCGGGCGTGTTTTTACCTGTGAACCTGGCCATCGGTCTGGAAAAAGAAGTCGCGGAAGGAAGAGGCCCCATATACTTTGAACCGCCTAAAGGAGGGCCTCAACACGGGGGTGGGTTCAATATGAGTCTGCCCAAACTTGGTCAATGGCATGAAAAAATTGCT
The DNA here is from genome assembly GCA_016930795.1 of Deltaproteobacteria bacterium. Taxonomy (GTDB): domain Bacteria; phylum Desulfobacterota; class DSM-4660; order Desulfatiglandales; family HGW-15; genus JAFGFY01. Next base: position 13,326 of record JAFGFY010000121.1, on the reverse strand, counting down.
AAAAAGGAAAGGGAACACGGATTAACGCCTGGTGGGAAACATGAAATTGGTGTTCCAATGCATGGAGAAACCTCATGTATTAGGGTGGATCATGAAATGAGGACCAGCCTGGAAGGTCTTTGGGCAATTGGTGATACGAGCTATGCCGGTTCAGCATTGGCTGGAGCCGTGGCTTCGCCTCCCGGCGTTTGCCCGGGTTCAGGTATTATGTTTGCCGTTGTTAGTGCTGCATGGGCAGGGGCTTCAGCTGCCCGTTATATTACAGGGTCTTCATCGGTTGATATTGATGCTCAGGAGGCGGAGAAGATTAAAAGAATGGCTTTTGAACCAATGCACAGTAGAAATACATTTTCGCCCCTGGATGCAATATCTGCACTGGGCGATATCACAGCACCCATGAAATATAATCTGCGCAGAAGCAAAGATCGCCTGGAAGAGGCCCTGAGTATGATTGAAACACTTAAGGATAAACTGCCCTCTTTATACGCAAAGGACCTTCATTATTTAAGCAAATGCCATGAGGTAAGGAGTATGGCCATATGTGCCGAGTTGACATTCAAAGCAGCACTTATGAGAGATGAAAGCAGGGGATTCCATTTCCGAGAAGATTTTCCAGAGCGTGATGATAAAAACTGGCTGAAATGGATAATTATACAAGGGGTTGAAGGGGAGATGAAGCTTTCAACAGATCCGATACCTATTAATAAATATAAAATCAAACCAAATGGTGGGAAGTAATATTAAAGAAGTATTGAGTAGAATGATTATTGACTCAAATGGAAATTCTATTACCTCGTTTGAATTGGTTAGTATTGAACAGAAATAAGCATTTTGATAATTAAAAAGGAGATTAAAGATGAAAAAACTCATGATTTTAAGCTCAATGATCCTTCTGCTTTTTTTGACCTTAAGCGTGTTAACGACAGCAAGTGCAAAAGATCAAAGTATCGCCGGTGAGTGGAAGGCAACCTGGAATACAGCAATTGGGACTATGAACTGCCATTACACGTTTAAAGCAGATGGCAATATATTAACCGGAAAAATTATTGCTGAAATGAATGAAAACAGAACTGAAACCGAAATAGCGGATGGGAAAATAGAAGGCGACAAAATTACTTTTACTTGGCTTTATAATAATGATGTTCAAATGGTTTCCACGGGAATTGTAGCCGGAGATGAGATAAAAATAAGTCGTCAGGTAGGAAGTTACGGAAACGAAGAAGCTGTAGCAACACGAATTAAGTGATGTAGAAAGTCATAAAAACCATATATTATAAAATCACTCAAACAAAAAGCCCCGCCAAAGGACGGGGCTTTTTGCTATTGCTCAAGGCGTGATGTATTGAATAATTCGATCCATTCTATGGCATAGAGAAAAGCTTAGAACAAAATCGGTAGATATTTGTGGTTGCCTTGTTAGAGAGACCTTCAATATAACAGGACTATTTCCTGTTGACATATAAAACGTACCTCCATATATTCTATCCCTAAAAAAAAGAGCCATTATCAGCTCAACCTGAGTCGATGCTTCAGATCTGCCGCGACTATGAACACTCTTCCCCGCACTACCGGACTTGAACAGCTTTCTTTCCAGTTAATGAACTCAGGGACTTCCCCTTTATGAAAAGCTTCAACTCACCATCAGAAGGAGAGTAACATTACGATGAACCCATGGTGGATCACCATTGTCTGCGGTATGGCCTCTTTTATTGATGCCTGCGCTATTATTGGTTCAGGTATCGCGCTTGTCATCTACCAGCACTCCATCGGAACCACACCTGAACAGATCGGGATTTTTTCTTCCGCGTTAATCCTCTGTATCGCTATTGGTGCGCTTGTTGGGGGACGGCTTGGAGACAGATATGGACGACGCTCGGTCTTTATCGTCACCATGGCGATGATTGTTATTGGTTCTGCCATGTTATCCCTGATGAGTTCCTTCTCCAGATTGCTCATCGGCATGGTTTTCGTTGGGCTTGGAGCAGGCGCTGATCTTCCCGTTTCTCTGGCTGCTATAGCTGAGATAGCCACCAATGAAAACCGTGGAAAACTCCTTGGATTCAGCCAGATCATGTGGATCTTTGGAATTGAAAGTGCTCTGGTGTGTTCAGCGATCGTTGGAGATTTTGGCCGTATCGGTGGTCAGATCATGTTCGGCCAGATTGGGGTATTCGCATTTATTACGATGATTCTGCGTATGGGAATTCCTGAGTCGGATAGATGGAAGACGGCCCATTCCGAGCGTATCGCCGGCGCCCATACCGTTCAAGCAAGACGAGCCGCCATCAAGGATCTCATTAAAGTACCCTTTCTGAAACCATTCATCGTTTTGCTTATCTTCTACTCATGCACCAACCTGGTTGCCAATACCAATGGTCAGTTCGGGACTTACCTGTGGGTCAATGTGGTCGGAAAAAGCGTACCCTTTGCCTCCACAATCGGCCAATTAGGCCTGGTCATCGGTGTTATCTGTGCCTACTGGTTCATGCGAATATGTGATACGCCCAAACGATTCCCCTATTTTCAAATGGGTGCTGTAGCCTTACTTTTGACGTGCCTTATTCCGGCTATTCTCGGTTTCTCAACCATCACACTGATCATAAGCGGCCTCTTTGGTGGATTCGGATTAGGTTTTGCTTTTGAAGGGATTATGAAGCTCTGGACCCAGGAATCATTTCCCACGTTATTACGCACAACCGGGCAGGGGACTATCATTACGGTTGCCCGTATTTTCGCCGCGATATTGGCCAAGTACACTCCTCGAATGATGGATTCGAATCCGCGAGCGCTTTTTTTCTTGCTGGCTGGATTAAGCTTTATGGGTTTAACAGCAGCATGGCTCGGCTTCCGTAAGGGTGCTATCAATGAGTTTGATGTCGAGGACCAGATCGATGTAGAAGTATACGCTTCGGGCATTGAGAAGGGAGAATAGCATGGGCAATGATCATGAAAATGAAATCAGGGTCGATGAAAAGCTTGGTTGGGGAAAATCATTGTTCTATGGTTTTCAGTCGGTCATCGCGTTAAACCTCTTTCTCGGCGCGGTCGTTATTGCGGGGATGTTGAAACTGGATGTAACGGATACGGCTATCATGATTACCGTATCACTCTTCGCGATCGGCATTGCCACCTGCATTCAAGCGGGTGTTTTTATGAGGTATCCCGTTGTTCAGGGTGTCTCTTTTGCAACGATCGGAGCAATCGTTGCCATTGCCATGAAGCTGGACCTTGCGACTGCTTTCGGGAGTCTGATTCTCGGAGCCATCATCATCATCATTTTGGGCTACTTCAATATCTTCAGCAAAATACTCAGATTCATTCCGCCCGTGGTCGCGGGAACGGTTGTCGTTGTTATCGGCATTTCTTTGATGTTTACGGCCTTCAATAATCTGATCGGTTCACCCGGTCCGGTGAACAAAAACGTTTTACTCGCGTTCATTGTATTTTTTCTCATAATGACATTTATGGTGATAGGCAATCTGAAACTGTCCATATCGAACATACTCAGCAGAGGAGGCGTTTTGTACGCGATAACGATCACGACGGTCATCGCGTCATTTATGGGAATCACCGACTTCTCTTCTGTACGAAAAGCATCGTGGTTCGCCTTGCCTCCTTTTATCCCATTCGGTATACCTAAGTTCGATTTAACATCAAGCCTGATATTCGTGTTTATATATTTTATTGTTATGATTGAGACGGTTGGCAACTGGTTTGCCATTTCTTTCACAGCGAAGAGTACTCTAACCGAAAGGAGAATCGATAAAGGCATTTTAGGGGAAGGCATCGGATGTTTCATCAGTGCCTTACTGGGTTCCGCGCCGGTGACGAGTTACGCGACAAACTGCGGTGTGATTGCCGTCACCAGAGTTTACAGTTACTGGGCTGCCTTGGGGGCCGGCATGATCATTATTGTCCTGTCATTATGCCCCAAATTGATGTTCCTGATTGCCTCTATTCCCGGCTCGATCATGTGGGGGACACTGGGCGCCATGTCGATTATGGTACTGATGAGCGGATTCAGGTCAATGCATCATGAAGAACTCAATGACCGGAACATTCTGATCATAGGAATTCCTGTTTTTATTACCGTTTGTGTTTCCTTATTGCCGCAAGAAATGGTCAATTCCATGCCCACACTTTTGAGCTTCCTGTTTTCATCTTCCATTACGGTCGGCGCTCTGGCAGCAGTTATCGTCAATCTGGTCTTACCCCAGGGCAATTAGATTTACGCAGATGCAATAGCTTCAAAGTCTGGTTTTTCCATGCTTCACTTACTTGACAAAGACCAGCGATCACCATACTATTTGCGACGAACGCTGTTGACGCTCAACGGTCATGGTCACCGGAATATATCCCAATATATCATGTAGTTATCAATACAAACAGACGGAGGAGTGAATATGAAACCACGAAAAGAGGTGATGGTTATCCTGTTTATCGGACTATGTTTTAGCGTTATGGGCCTATTGAGTCCGGTTGCTGGGCAGGCGGCAGATATGAAAGAGCCTATTCTAACGGTATTGAATCCTTTAGGAACACCCCCGCCCATAAAACTTTTACCCATGGCGCCGCGCCTGGATACCATTAAAGGTAAAATCATTTATATTGTAAATGACGGCTATCCGGGCTCAAACCTACTGCTCGGAGAACTCAAGGCGGTCATGGAAGAAAGACACCCCGATACAACATTTATTTACAGGGATAAACCAGGCGGAATGGGGGGTAAGATACAGGAATTATGGGATGAAATCAAGGAAAAGGGCGATGCCATGATCCTCGCCCTGGGGCATTGAAGTGCCTGCGCGACTGGGGTCACCAGGCTAGCCATAGATTTCGAAACCACAGTAAAAAAACCCACCGCAACACTCGTCGTATCAAGCTTTGCTGATCAATTGAAAGACGTCGCCCTTACCGCAGGAATGCCCGGAATCAGGCTTCAATTTATCCAAGGTCCGATCTGGGGAAAAACAGCGGAACAAATACGCAGAGATGCGGTGCTGGGCGTTAATCCCCTTACAGGCGGGCCCATATTGGATAAAATAGTCGAAAAACTCACTAACCCATTGACCGAGGAAGAAAAAAGGACAGGTGAAATCACACGTAGCAAAGGACCTGATACATTCACCGGAACAGCCGACGAACTTCAGAAACTGTTTCTCGAAAAGAGATACACGGATTTTATGCCGATTATTCTTCCGACTGAAGAGAAAGTGGCCGAGATGCTGAAAGGGACCAGTCACGATCCGGACGAGGTTCTCGGAGAACTATCCCCCTGGAAGGCCGGATTCGAGTCATGGACCTACACCGTAAAAACCGTGGCCATAAACGCGGTCATGGCAGGAGCCAAACCTGAGTATTTCCCGGTCATACTTGCCATAGCATCAACACAAACGGAAGCGCTTAACGTTTCAGATAACGGCTTTGTTGTCGGCGCCGTAATCAACGGGGATATACGCGACGAAATAGGACTCAACTACAGTTATGGCGCCATGGGCCCCTATGCCCACGCCAATACCACCATTGGAAGGGCGTGGAGCCTGTTGTCGATCAATGGAGGGAACTGCGGTAAGCCAGGAACAACCTATATGGGGACGGTGGGAAACCCCATGAATGCCATCAATATCATCATTGCTGAAAATGAAGAGGATTCTCCATGGGAACCCCTTTCCGTGAGAAGAGGCAGGGGAGAAGGAATGAGGAGCTTCCCCGGCATGCCTGCCCCAAAACCTGAAGGCTTTAAAAAGGGTGAGAATGTGGTTACCCTGTTCAATGGATGGGGTGTTCTTTCCTCCAAGAACTGGTACGCGAATGTGTGGGGGACTGAAATGAACTATCCCAAGATCATAAAAGACATCTATCTGACCCAGGACGGCTCACTTTTCGGGACCTGCGCTGTTTTGAGTCCGCCGATCGCCGATTTTGTGAAAGACGCCGGATTCGATACAGTGGCTAAATTCACGGAATGGGTAATGGACATACCGGGCAAAGATATTCAGCGGGAGGGTTACATTGCACCACCGGGAGGGACCTTCACCGTTATCGTCACCGGCGCGTCCAACAACAATTATTTCAGCATGGGCGGTTTTGTGCCTGGTCAGTCCATCAGAATAGATCCATGGAGATAGTAAGGGGACCTGAAGAATAGCCGTAAATGCAATCGCCGGTCTGTACAATGGATTCTATCCATCCGCAGACCGGCGATTCTACTTCAAGGGGCAGAGGCTATAGAAATTCCTACGTCGGCGGATCACTCGCATACTTATCCATCCTTGACATGGCAATCTGAAATATGGGTTTGTCGATTTTTCTGAAGCAAAGCCCGCCATGTTTGACTCCGGCGGGTATATGTATGAAGCAGGTTTTTGTAATGGTCATCTTCTCACCGTCCACAATAAAATCGATTTCTCCGCCCAGTTCAGACGGATCATCCGGATTGCTGCCTATAAAACCGACTATTTCACCGTGGTCATGATGAAGATGCTCGGGATGGGACCTTGGTATGGAGCCCACGACCCACACGGCCTCAACGTAGAAAGATCCCGGGATAACCCTTAGAATTTGACTACCCTTGGTTCCCCTCCAAAGGACGCAAAGGTGGCTGTGGCATCTTTAAGATAAAGAACCTGAGTATTGTCGTCATCAGCGGAATACATCTGCTGTAACTGGGGAAAGGCATCCAGCATGGCCCGCTTTGCCTCAATCCTGTCGTCTTCAACAGCTTTGGCTTCAATACGAATCCATGTGTCGCCTGAAAAGGCGCAGATCTCAACCTTGGGATTCTTCATCATCTGTTTTGAGACATTTTTCACCTTGCCGGTTTGAATATAGAACTTGCCCTCAAAAATCAAGTAAGTACCGAAAGGGCGCACTCTGGGCTGATCGCCGTCTACCGTTGCGAGATAATAAGCTCCACACTTCTTCAGAAATTCATACACTTCTTCCATTGTCCATTCCTCCATCTATTCATGAGTTTAATTTCAATCCATCAGAAGACTGAACTTGAGGATTATTCAGCCTTCCTTCTTTTCCTGCGTTGGGCATAATATGCATCAAACGCTATCAATTTGTCAAGATCAGGATGTTTCATTGCGCGCCTCTTTGGTTAAAAGGATGTCCGTGGAAAATGCAAAAAATGGAGTGACTCTTTTATATATAAAGTGATGTCACTATCATGTCAATTGAATAGGGATATCAGAACAGTCCGATTATCAAATGATCTCCAAAAGTTATTGAAGCATCAATCACTTGGATGTAGTCGTTTGTTGTTGCTGCAAATGTGACTTCCAATTCTATACAATCCAACTGCTTGAACGTCAGTTATTCTCGATTCTCATAGTTTGAAAGGGTATTGACATTGCTCGATGACCGATTGTACTTTACATCTCTTCTGAACTCTTTTGAGGAACTCTATGATTGAAGAGCAGAAATACTGGAATCCCGTCCTTGAAACCCTCCCACAGGAAGAGATAAAAAAACTTCAACTCAAGAAATTCAGACGGATCTTCGAGTGGACCTATCAAAAGTCAAACTTTCATCATTCCCTCTATAGGAAGGCGGGGATCAAGCCCGATGATATCCGCTCATTCGATGATATCAGGCATATACCAACAGTGGAAAAATCGATGATGAGAGATATACAGAGAAAGGATCCTTTCCCCTATGGTGACACGCTCTGTGTCCCTCTCGATGAAGTCTCGGAATATCACCAGACCAGCGGGACGACCGGACAGCCGGTCTATCAGGCTGATTCCTGGCAGGATTGGGAATGGTGGTCCGAATGTTGGTCATATATTCTGTGGGCTCAGGGATATCGACCCAGTGACCGTATCTTTTTCCCCTTCGGGTATAATGTGTTTGTGGCATTTTGGGCCGCTCATTACGCGGCTGAAAAGATAGGAGCTGAAGTCGTTCCTGGAGGGGTCCTGGATACACAGGCTAGAATCCTTAAAATCCAGGAAGTTCAGGCCACTGCCATGATGGCCACACCAACCTATGTTCTTGGAATGGCCGAGACGGCTAGGAGTAAAATGGGAATCGATCCCGCGTCACTCACCATCAATAAGATCACCTGCGCAGGAGAACCGGGCGCGAGTATTCCTACGACGAAGAATCGCATGGAGAATGCCTGGGGCGCGAAAGTCTACGACCATGCCGGAGCAACAGAGATCGGGGCATGGTGTTACGAGTGCGAGGAACAGTCTGGCGGCCTTCACATCAATGATGGCTTTTTCCTGGTAGAAATCCAGGACATCGAAACGGGTGAGACTATTGAAGAAGCCGGCAGAATGGGCAAAATGATCATCACAGCACTGGACAGATACGCTCAGCCGTGTATCCGTTTTGATTCAAAGGACTTGATCATGTGGTCATCTGACCCATGTCCCTGCGGGCGATCATTCCAAACGATTAAAGGAGGGGTTATCGGAAGGGCTGATGATATTGCGAAGGTTAAAGGTGTTCTTCTCGCTCCTTCCGCCATTGAGGAAGTTGTAAGGGGAATTCATGGTTTAAGCGATGAATTCGAGGTGATCGTAGATAAAAAAGCGGATATAGACCAGATCACACTGAGGGCCGAACTCATACCGGATGCACGTGACAAAGAAGACTCTATTAAAATCCAACTGAAAGACCAGCTCAGACTTAAAACCAACCTGGGATATATCATTGAATTTCATGACTACGGAACACTGCCGAGGCACGAAGTAAAGGCAAAAAGGTTTAAGGATCTCCGAAAAACAATGAGCTGAACATTGATTCACAGATTTGTTCCGAACGCGTTCCTGTTTTTTGATTTACTTTAGATGAATAGCCAACGCATATATATTGAGGCGCTTTATGGAGAATGAATTTGATTTAAAGGGCATACATGAAAAGATACAGCTTTTAAAGAAGGTTTCCGAAGATATTCTTGAAGAAGCGGACGACTTCCCATCCCTTTCAAGAAATTGTTCTAGAATACTCGCGAGTATCAAGATGATGGAACTCAATGTGTCTGATATTCATGGTCACAGTTAGACAGGAGATATGCTTGTTATGGAACCTGCTGAAGATAAGGATCTCAGGATCGGTGAACATGGATCATTCTCCGGATTGAAAGATAATAGAGGGATGAAATCGGTTCTTGGCATTTTTTTCGCGGTTTTAGGGGCTATTCTCGTCTACTATGTTTTATCCGCGATCACTGTTGAGCATGGCTCAGCCGCCGATATTCGAGTCCTGAGCAAGGCGGGTCGCGGGCTTGCCGCGATTTTTGTCGCGGCATTAATCCTGTGGTCCACTGAGGCCATCCCCATTGGGATGACCTCTTTGCTCATGATTGTACTTCCTCCTATATTAAAAGTTGTCACTTCCATCAGCGACGCCGCAGTCGGATTTACCACTCCTGTTGTCTACTTTGTGATAGGGGCCTATTGCATCGCGTTCGCGGTCGTACAATCCGGCACAGGCCAGCGTTTCGCTCTATGGCTTTTTACCTGTTTAGGAACAAACTCAAGAGGCGCCGTTCTGAGCAGTATGGTGGGGACGGCAGCCATATCCGCCTTGGTCTCCGATGTGCCTGCCTGCGCCATCTTCATGGCGCTCACACTCCCGATCCTCACGAAAATAGACGCCAAGCCGGGCTCCTCTAACCTGGGCAAGGCCATGATGATGGGCATTCCCATCGCGGCACTCATTGGCGGGGTTGCTACTCCTTTGGGAAGCTCCATCAATATACTAGGGATCAACCTACTGCAAAAAACGGCAAGTATCGACGTGACATTCCTTCAATGGATGGCTATCGGCGTGCCCATGGTCGTGGTCCTAATCCCCTTTGCATGGTGGGTCCTCACAAGAATCTATCCGCCTGAGGTCGAATCCATTGGCGATATCAATGAGTTTAAGGAGGAACTGAAGTCAATGGGACCTCTTAAGACCAAAGAAAAGAAGGTTGTGGCCATTCTAGCAATCATTTTTGTGCTGTGTATCTTAGGTACGTGGGTAAAGCCGTTGAATACTGCAACCGTCCTTATTGGTGGTGCAATCCTAATATTCCTTCCAGGCATTAATCTGGCGACATGGAGGAATATAGAATCCTTTATCGGGTGGGAAGCTGTATTAATGATAGGCGCGGTTACGTCCTTAGGCCTTATGGCAACGGATACAGGCCTATCGACCTGGCTGGTGAAGAATACACTTGGAGGCATTACGGGGTGGAATATCGTTTTACTGGTCGCGAGCATCAGCGCCTTTACTGTCATCTTGCATCTCCCTCTGCCCATCGCACCGACCATCAACGCCGTACTCATTCCCGCGATGGTCGTTCTTGCGAAAGATGCCGGAATTAACCCTGCCATATTCGCGTTGCCCGTTGCTTTTACAGCATCCTGCGCGTTTTTACTCCCCTTAGACGCGGTCCCACTGGTGACCTATTCCAAGGGGTATTATCGCATGTTCGATATGCTGATTCCGGGTATTTTGATTAGCGCCGTCTGGGTGATCATCATGACCGCGCTCATGTTGACCATTGGCCCGATCATCGGTTTCAGATGAAAAACAATATGGCGTGTGTAAATCAAATCTAATACAAGCCCGATTCTTCAACCCTCCTCTCCAAAAAAACGAGCGCTTATCAACATTTTGCTTGACAACGAATTGAGAATCTGTATTCTTATTCGGAATAATGAGAATTGATGCATTTCAGCATCCGGAAGCGTGATTAGTAATATATTGAAATTGCGATATATTTGGACGCTGATTCAGGGTTTAATGAATGCATAGGGGAGAGGCCTTGAAAAAACATACATGAAGGGTTCCCATGGGAGGTTCTTTTGGTATGTTTAGTCACGGGGTCCTTTTTAGCTATATGCAGAATCTTTGTTTTTAGATTTCACGTGGTAGATCCCTGTGGATGTATTCTTCTTTTTAACCTTATATGAATTCAGGAGGAATTGGCATGACAGAGATGAAAGAGTATTTTCGAGTTATTGGAGGTATTAGAAAAGCAGTCCCCTATCTGGCAGTTTCCATTTTAGGCCTGATGCTATTGGGCAGCCCTGTATTGGCCCAAGAGGAAGATGAGGCATCAGAAGACGAATTTTTGTTAGAAGACATGGTGGTGACAGGGTCTATTCTCAGGACCAAAGGTATGGATATGCCTACGCCAGTCACCGTGATGACCGTGGAAGAACTCGATCTTTTATCCCCGACGACTCTGATTGAAGGTCTGGCGGAGTTGCCCCAGTTTTTTAATTCAGCGACTACGCAGCAGCCGAGCGCTTTCTTTGAATCATCGGGCGCCGGTACCTTGAACCTGCGTGGGCTTGAGGGTAAGCGCACGTTGCAGCTGCTGAATGGTCGTCGGGTGGTTCAATCCACTCTCTTCGGAGGGCCGGATATCAACCTGTTTCCTGAATTTCTGATGGAATCGATGGAGACGGTGACCGGCGGCGCCAGCGCACAGTACGGTACCAATGCCGTCGCGGGGGCTGTGAACTTCATTCTGGACACCGACTATGAGGGGGTCAAGGTAAAGTATCAATTCGGCGAGAATGAAAAAGGACACGGTGAGACCTATGAGTTACAGGTCGCAGCCGGTTTTGCCTTGGGAGATAAAACCCACGTACTGGTTTCAGTGGAAAAAACCGGACAGGAAGATATCTTTGGTAAGCGCCACGAGTATGGCTGGTATGACGGCTCGTCTCTGCTTCCCAATCCGGATCCTGGTGCAGGGTCTTCTCCCGACAACCCCTATTGGTTATCGTATCCCGATGTGCGTCCCCTGACTGATTCCCGGGGTGGAATTTTATTCTTTCCGGATTCCGCAGGCGGTATGCGTATATGGGATGAGAGCACGGGCGCATTTGAGCCGTTTGTCATGGGCGACGTTTGTAACGCCTATGGATGTTCGACAGCCCGCTGGGGCTCCGGTGACAATGTTGGGGAGGACGCTAACTTATTATCACCGGAAACAGGGAGAGAAAACGTTTTTGGTTATATCGAGCACAACTTTACCGACAATTTCAAAGTCTTTGGTCAGGCCCTGTATGGCGAATTCTACTTCAAGAATCGAGGCAGTGTCGGCGCGTTTCCAAATCCTGCGGGCTTTGGCGGCCTTTTTGATCGTAGCTTCTGGATTTACAGCGGCAATCCTTTTCTGCCGGCTGAGATGCAGCAAATCATGGATGACAATGGTTTGGATCGCGTACAGTTCGGCAGGAGGGGATCGATCGAAGACCTGGCTTATGATTCCTGGTCAGGGAATTATACGGATACCCTGTCTCTGACGGGCGGCTTTGAATATGAAGTGGGTTCCGGTTTCTTTGAGGGATGGCTGGTGGAGGGCTACTACCAGTATGGGGAGACCCATGTGGATGCCGTTCAACATGGTGGTGTCCGTCTTGACCGAATCTATATTGCCGCGGATGCAGTGCTTGATGACCAAGGCAATATCGTGTGTAACGTGACGAATACGACCAATGGCGCATTATACCCGGACTGCGTACCTATCAATCTTTTTGGCCAAGGGATGGCCTCTAAGGAAGCCATTGATTGGGTCATCGACTTTGAGGAAGGGGTTCAGATGCATGCCGACGGCGTCATTGGTCTCGAAACCATGCCCTACGACTATGTTTCATCCGGGCCCAAAGTCAGGGTCATCGATATTGATCAGAATGTCTATGATATTAGGGCAAACGGTGAGATTTATGAAGGATGGGGCGCCGGTCCCATCATGATGGGACTTGGTTATGGGTATCGTGAAGAGTCCTTTACTCAGGCCGTAGAAGTAGGGCCGGGAGGCAATGTCAATGCCGACCCGAGTTACATTCCGGTCATGGCGAATAACGCGGCCCTAGGTATTCGCGGCGTGGCCGGCGGTAGTATGGCTTCAGGGAATATCGTGGAAATACAGTTCTCAAACGTGCCCTTTGCCCGTGGATCGCAGAACGTTCAAGAAGCTTTCACGGAATTCCTGGTTCCCCTGATCGCTGATGTGCCCGCGATCAAGCAACTGAACATTTCACTTGCCGGTCGTTGGGCGGATTATGACGGTCTGGACAGCGCGATCTATTCCTGGAAAACCGGTCTTTCCTGGTCTATTATTGACGAGATCCGCCTGCGCAGCACATACTCCCAGGATGTTCGCGCCGCGACCATGGCCGAGAAATTTGACCGGACGGGTGGCATTGGCACTGTTACGGACTACTTGGAAGATCCGACGGGCGGCGCCGCTTCTAGATATGCTGTGACCAGGTTCTCTGACGGGAGTCCTGATATTCAGCCTGAGGAAGCCCATACTAAAACTCTTGGTCTGATCTATCGACCCGACTGGCTGAAAGGTTTCGC
>JAFGFY010000120.1 GCA_016930795.1 Deltaproteobacteria bacterium | reverse complement strand
TTATTTTTTTAATTAGCAATAACTTAAATTCATCAGTAATATCTAATCATTACTGATTAAGGTTAAATTATTTTTATTTTTTTAATAATATATCTTGATTTTTTATTCCTGCCGGATTAATTTGGTCTAATCAAAAATGGTTCACTTTCAATGGTGAGCCTGTTTCGTTCTGAAGGAAATGACATTTAATCGTGGCATCCTAAGGTATTGAAACTTGAAATTTGTTTGAAAGGAGGGTGTCACCATGGCTAATGGAACAGTAAAGTGGTTCAATGACCGAAAAGGTTTCGGTTTTATTGAGCAACAGAACGGTCCTGATGTATTTGTTCATCATTCAGGAATCATAGCTGACGGATTCAAGAGTCTTGATGAAGGTGCTCATGTCAGCTTTGAAATCGAGCAAGGTCCAAAAGGCCCGTCTGCAATAAATGTGAGGATGATCTAAATTATCCCTGTAAAGAGATAAAAAGGGCGCTTCATTTGAATGAAGCGCCCTTTCCATTGAATACCGCTTTTAACAAGAAATTGCAATTTTTACGCAATACCTCCTTATCAAACCATATCCCCAAATTCTTTACAGTCCGAGAACTTTGAAAAATGCTCAATTTTGTACAAGGTCAAGAAAGGCGAGAATACTAACCACAGGAATACACTTAAGTATTTAGAGGATTAGAATTTGAGTCTGACGCCGAGATTGGGCAAAAGGGGGCGTTTTTCAAAGGTCTCAGTCCATGCTCTGCAAAAACGGGTATCCAAAACCTTTCTTCGATTATTCTGAGCACCTAATGCAGCCAACCACTTCAGGTTTGGCTTGAACCGACTTGCTCAGATTCCTCTCGGTAAACCCATGCTCCCAGAAGAGTCGCCACAATGATGATAACCAGGGCTATCAGACAGTCAATAATGAGCAGTCTGGCAGGAAACATCCCAAAGGCGCCAAGTGAGATGTAAGGAAGCAATACAGACAGAACCCAGAAAACAAATCCAGCCAGCACGCCGGTCCCAGGACCAGCCCCATAGCGAGGTCGGATGGCGGCATACAACCATACCGCAAGAATTCCCACGAAGAAACAACCAACGATTGAGTAAATATACATTCCGACGGATTCACTAAGCGGATACCCTAATTCTTCCATTACGCATTTCCAGGCATCTCCCAAGTAAATAAAATAGGAAGCAAATCCGAGAACAATGAATACGATACCTGCCACCAGTCCGCCAAGAAACACACGTTTACAGTTCATTTTACTCATGATCGCCCTCCCAGCGCCTGTGTAAGCGCTTCAATGAATTTAGGATAGAAGTGACTTTGACATGAGGAATGTTCCCTTGATCGTGGGCATCCCTTGCTCCCTGAGAGCCTGACTAAGACTTTATCCGGAAGTTGGCAAGAATTCTTTTTATATAATGCGAGTATAGGAGAGTTTTCACTTGTATGTCAAGCTTCAAAAATAAAGACGCGACCGCAATTTTTGTTCCAAGGTATATGACTCTTAAATATTTTGCGGATTGGCTGCCAAAATCACATGGGTCCAGCAACACTGCTTCTGCGCTCGAACCAGTGCTGCCTTCCTCAATATCTGAAGGTGTTGGGATATGGCCGCTTTGGGTATGCTAAGATGACCGACAAGAGCACTCACGCATGGATCGCGGATGAAAAAAACGGTTAGGAAACTGTGGATTTCTACGCGTATTTTCGGAGAACTACTTGAGATTTTCCTACTTTTGAAATAGATTTGTTTTGTATTATAGATGTCGGTCTTAAACGGAAGAATTTGGATGGTAAAGCGTCCGGAAGAAAGCGAGCTGTTTAGAGATGAATAAATACCAAGAAATTACTAGAGCAAGAAGACTATTGGAGCTTTCAGAAACGGCGTCTATAGCGGAGATAAAAGCAAACTATCGGAGGCTTTTGGCCAAATGGCATCCGGACAAATGCATTGACAAAAAGGGGAAATGCACTAAAAAGACCCGAGAAATCATCGCGGCTTATAAAAAAATCTTGGATTATTGCAACTGTTATCAATACTCTTTTTCTGAAGAGACAGTGAAAAGACATTTGTCTCCTGAACAATGGTGGTCTGAACGATTCGGGGATGATCCCCTGTGGGGGAAAGGCAATAAGTCGAAATAACAAGATGAAATGGGAACATGTATGCCCAAGACAGCACCATTTGAACGATACACTGATGCGTATGATGAGTGGTTCCGAAGGAATGCCGAAAAATACAAAAGTGAATTGGAGGTGATACGTGGACTCCTCCCTCCTGACGAAGTTAAAGGGGTAGAAATTGGCGTTGGTTCAGGAAAATTTGCTGGGCCTTTGGGTATAAGGCTTGGTGTGGAGCCTTCTCGAAAAATGGCACTTAAAGCAAAAAATCTGGGCATCAAGGTTATCCAAGGGGTGGCCGAAAATCTGCCTTTCCGTGATGACGGCCTTGGCTGCGTTCTTATGGTCACGACGATTTGCTTTGTTGATGATGTCATCAAGTCTTTCGATGAGGCTTACAGGGTTCTAAAAACCGGCGGGTGTATTATTGTGGGCTTCGTTAATAAGGAAAGCGAGCTAGGAAGATACTATGCGACAAAGCGCGAACGAAGCAAATTTTACAAAGATGCTACCTTTTTTTCTGCTAATGATGTTTTAGGATTACTCAAAAAAGTGGGATTTAGGATTGAGAAAATCAGGCAGACAATTATACCCGGAAGATTACAGAATACCATTCTGGACGGATTCGGAAAGGGCGCTTTTGTTGCAATCAGGGGCTCAAAATAAGCTGAATTTCAACGGATTGGGCCTGATTATTCAAACAACATCTTTTTTTGAAAAAAATCTTATGGAGAATATTTCATGAGAGGTTAATTTATTTGTTCAAAGTGACGCTTTCTTTTGTTCGCGCGGTCGCCCGGACAAAAAGACTGCGCCCGTCTGCGGTGAATAGCAGGCTGTTCAAACGGATAGTCTATGATTCTTTGGTGGAGTTGTTGAGAAGGGGTCGTTGAATCACTTTGATTCCGGCTTATCCGATTTCGTTCCCTGCGGAAAAACCACTTTCCCACAGAGACTTAGATCATAGCCCTCCAACCCATCACTCAGGTTTCTAAAGACGGATTCATGAAGAATACCCAAGAATAGTTGGACGCCATGTTCAAAAAAGCGATCCTTTGAGATGAGGAGGTCGTATCTCTCCCAGCGAAGAGGAATGAAATCCAGGTCCAGAAGCTGCGCGACAGGCCTAATAGCGAGGCTTGCATCGGCGCGGCCTGAAAGAACCTCCAGACCCACATCCATATGACCACGAAATTCCTGCTTATAGCCTTCAATCTCTGTCCCCTTAAGGTCGGCCTTTTCAAGTTCGTGATCAAGGAGAAGACGTGTACCTGTCCCCTCTGGACGATTAGCGATCCTGATCCCGGGTTTTCCCAGGTCGGAGACGCCTCTAATAGCCTTCGGATTTTCCTTAGCGACTAGAAGCCCCTGTTCTCTCCGGCAGAAGTTTACAATGGCCGGCGAATTCCCCCTCAATTCCCGGTGCGCGAAATCAAAGTTGTATTCCTTTTCATCATCCTGCAGAAGATGGCTGGCAGCGATGTGACATGTCCCGCTTCCAAGGGCCCTAAGCCCTCCAAGACTTCCCACATTCCCAAAAACCGCCAGGTGGTCCGAGTGAAGGCGATTGAAGAGACCGATAGCCTTTTCCAGCAGGATATCATGACTTCCCGCAATGATAAGAATCCCGACGGAGGGGGGAAGACGGGCCGTTTTGGGGTAGTTGATAATATGGCTATCCAGCCACTGTTCCACTAGTGCCTTCGGGAAAAGCCATTTACCTGTGACCTTTGTGGCCGGAAGCCCTTTGTCCGTTATCAGGGTGTAGATCATCTTTTCATTGACATCGAGGATTTCAGCGACTTCTCTTGTGCTGAGAAAGCTCTTTTCTTTCTCCATGATTTCTCCTTCACCGTTCAGGATTAACTTCCAAACCTTTGAACCCTATCGAAGATCCCGTCTGAAGCGAAAGCGGGGAACCTCTGAGCCCTGCCCTGGAGGTAGTTAAAAAAGATATTGACGGCAAAACTCACGAGAAGCAAAAGAATGCCAAGGGCGACACTCAACACAAACCCGGCCTTTGACCGGGCGATCTTTCTCAGGACTATGACCGCATCTTGCTCCCCCTTGACCTGGGCGGGGTCAAGAGAGGGGCCCAGGATAACAAAGTCATTGTGCATCACTCCCAACCGGTAGGCCCCATAGCCATCGGCCACAAACTCCTCCTCTCTCGCTCTGTCATGGACAAAGATCACATCCATATTTCCCTCCATGCCATCCCTGATGGCAGCCCCGGTCCCCTTGGAAAAGACCTTGATCTTTATGCCGCTTTCCTTTTAAAATTCCGGCAGCAATATGTCAAGCAAGCCGGAATTCTCAGTGCTCGTGGTGGTAGACATCTTCAGGAGCTTTTCAGCGCCTTCCGTATCGCCCATGTAGGAAGTTGAAAATACAAATGCTCCTAAAACCAACAGTAAAAACCTTTTCATGGTATCTGATCCTTGTCTTTAAGCTCATAGACTGTCATCGGTTGTCCTCGCTGAGTGAGAAGAATCAACCGGTCCATTTGATCAGCCCTGCGAGGACAATTACTTTATAAGTCATCATAAGTCAAAAAAAACCGGAATCACATCACAGCTCCTCGTAATGGGTTAGAATAACTCATAACAACTCCATGACATCGAATTTGTTTCTTCGGAAAAACACTTGCGCACAAACATGATAATGAACCACAATAGCCTAAGAATAGGCCTTTACCCTAACACTTGAGAATGAAGTTGACGATGCATCTTCCTGTTGGCGATATCCGCTCCGCGGACACCGCCAATGCGGAGCTGAGCCTGCGGCTCAGCTCCGCAATTAAAAAAGGAGGTTATTCCATGAAAAAATGTCTGTTCTTCGGGTTGATGGTTCTTTTCTTGTCTCCATTTCACTCTCAGGTCCTGGCGCAGTTCGTAATGATCATTCCTTCGGACAGCATGGTCATGCAAGAAGAGGATAGGGAAATCAAAGTGACTATCTCCTATTCACATCCCTTTGAAGGCAAGGGACTGGACCTGGAAAAACCATCACAATTCGGCGTAAAGAATAATCGCTGGAAAAAGAGTCTCATCTCTCAGATGGAGAAGACATACGTCATGGGGCACAAAGGATGGGAGGCTGCTTACAGACTTGTCAGATCCGGTGTGTACATCTTTTACATGGAACAAGGGCCCCTATGGGTTCCTGATGAAGACCGTTTTGTCTCTCATAACGCAAAGACTGTGGCCGCCGTTTCCGGGTCTGAAGAAGGCTGGGATGAGACGGTGGACCTAACCATGGAGATAGTCCCCCTAACACGGCCTTTCGGCCTTTATACCGGTAATGTCTTCCAAGGCGTTGTCATTTTAGATCGAAAGCCTCTACCCTTTGTGAAAGTTGAAATTGCCTATTACAATAAAGACGGAAAAGCTGTCGCCCCTGCGGATTTTATGATCACTCAGGTTGTTAAAACAGACAGTAACGGCATCTTCACCTATGCCGCGCCCAGGGCCGGGTGGTGGGGCTTCACGGCACAAAATACTTCCCGGAAGATGAAGCGGGGTGGGGAACAAAAAGAGCTTGAATTGAGGGCTGCCTTGTGGGTCGAGTTTTTTGATTGGAAGGAGAAATGATTCAAAGGAAGGATTCCTCACAGGCCCAAAGATCTGAGGGTCAAAACGAAACCTACTTAATACAGACCCTTCGGACCTCTTGAAGATCGGTAACCCCAAGAACCACCTTTCTAATTCCGTCCTGCAAAAGAGTGGTCATGCCGTCTTTTACGGCCTGTCCCCTTATCTGCTCCATTCGGGCCTTTGACTGGATGAGGGATTTGATTTCATCTGATCCATCCAAAAGTTCGGCAATAGCGGTTCGTCCCTTATATCCCGTATTATTGCATTTACTGCATCCATTGGGTCTGTAGAGAGTTAAATCATCGCTGAAAGGAAAACCCAGCGCGTCAAAATCCCCCTCATATGCCCTCATGAGGGCATCATATTCTGCGCGGGTGGGATGGTAGGCCTCCTTGCAGGTCTTGCACAGTGTTCGAATGAGCCTCTGAGCCAAGATACCCAAAATCGCGTCTGAGAAATTGAAGGGATCCATACCCATTTCAAGAAGCCGAGTGATGGTTTCCGGCGCACTATTGGTGTGCAAGGTACTGAAAACCAGATGACCGGTCAAAGACGCCTCTATGCCGGTTTCCGTCGTCTCTCGATCCCTCATCTCACCCACCATGATCACATCCGGGTCGGCCCGAAGAAAAGAACGCATGGCTGCCGCAAAATTGAACCCTATTTTAGGGAGTACCTGGACCTGCCGAAGACCTCTCTGGGTGATCTCTACCGGGTCCTCGGCCGTCCAGATCTTTTTGTCTGGTTTATTGATATAGCCCAGCGCCGCATGAAGGGTCGTCGTTTTGCCGCTTCCGGTGGGACCCACCACGAGAACAATACCGTAAGGCTTGGTGATCATTTTGGTCAGAAGACTCAGGTCTCTCTCATTCAAACCCATGGATTCCAGAGGAATCGGTTCCCCTGAAGTCAGGATACGCATGACGACATCCTCCTCCCCACCCACCGTGGGAACAGAGGCCACCCTCAATTCAATATCAAGGGGAGAGTATTTTTTGAACTTTATCTTGCCGTCCTGTGGCTTTCTGCGCTCCGCAATATCCAAGTCGGACATGATCTTTATTCTTGATACAATCGCCCGTTTGTAGTGATAAGGAATGGTCTGGTAAACATGACAGGTTCCATCAATCCTAAACCTGACTTCAGCCCCCTGTTTCCCCGGATATGGTTCAATATGGATATCTGAGCTGTTCTTTTGGTAGGCATCCGTAATGATTTTATTGACGAGTTGAACGATAGCACTATCATCTTCAGTGAGTATTTCGCTGGCATCATCCCAATACTCATCCAAATTCGAATCCAGCTTGCCCAGAATCTCGTCTATGGAGCCCTCATTCATATCCTGTGGCGTCCCATAGAAATATTCCAAATACTGTAATATATCCTCTTTGAGCCCCACAGCGAACTCATAGCCTTCAGCGGGAATCAGGGATTTCACACTATCGATCTTGTCCAAGCGTTCTGGATTGTCAACAAGGATCTTGATTTTTCCGTTCGCCGTGCCCAAGGGCACCCAAAGGTTCCTCTTGAGATAGACGCGTTTCAGTTTGGCCAATAATTCGCCGGGAATCGGGGCATTGTTATTATAGGGGATATATTCACACTCATAATACTCGGCCAAGGATCTCCCCACCTCTTCTTTCCTCACCTTTAAGAGGTTCATGAAGATGGATTCTATTGGCTCTTTCCTCTGCCGAGCCGTCTTGACGGCCTTCTCCAGTTCCTTTTCAGTGATAATATTGTTTTTGATGAGATAATCGAACTTGGTTCTTTTCTTCTCTGTTTGTGACAGCTTCATCTGGTTGTAAATGGCAATGCCCAGAACCTTTGCCATTTCCACCGCTGAATCCTCATCTTCCTTCGTGAATCGGTCGCCATTCTTCTTGTTGACGAGCTGTAGCACCCCTATCACATACTTTCTATACAAAATCGGTATGCTCAGGATCTGTTTTGTCAGGTAACCCGATGACTCATCCCAGCTTCTGTCAAAAGTCAATTCCTTGTCGATCCGAGTCAATTCGTCTCTGTCGTAACTATTCGTAATATTGACTGTTTGGACGGTATTGGCTGTATATCCAGCGATACTCTTGTTGTTGATGGATACTCGGATCTCTCTTCGCTCACCTTCCGACCTAAACCGCGAGTAGATCTCTTTCTTCCTGCCTTCCACCACATAGATCGTTATCCGATCCGCATCAAACAGACTCAGAATGTCTCCCTTGAGATTGATGAGGATATCATCGATATTCTTTGCAGAATGAATTTGATTGGCTATATCATGAAGAGCCTTGTAGTAATTCAATTCTTGATTCTCATTGGAAATATCTTGCTCTAATACCTGACTCATATTCAGGCCCCTTTTTGCCGAATTTCCATTACGAATAATATCTTCATCTTAAAGAGTAATGATACCATATAAGGGGCACGTATATCAAATCATTCATGGAGCCCACAGCCGGGCAGACAGGTATGAAAACAGACTCTCAGGTACAATGGATATCGGGAAAGATATCTATCAAGACGATGATAGAATAGAAGTTCAAGGGCCTGGAAGCCGAAGATTCAAAACCTAGAGTGGCTCCCCCCTTTCATAAGAGGACTGAAATGGGAAAATGCATGGGGTGTCTTTTCGCATCATAAAGATGCAGTCGACAGTATATTACATGTGAATTCAGTTGGTTATACATCATTAGAACTGTCTAGTGGGAATTAAGAATACTCGCAATAGGGTGGGTTTGTTTTAAAATGAATTTCTCTTTCAATAGTTGGTTCTTTTGACAGCGACGTATATCTATTCTTGATAAGAAAAAACCCCTGTTTCGTCAGGAGTTCTTTGAGATAGAGGTTCGGCACGTACCACTTTCTGGTCTTTTCGTCGTATTTTCCAATGGTTCTGAAGAGGTCACTGTGCGCAGACACCATCAAATCAAAGGCCGTCTTTCCCATGCCCAAAACGAATGAGGCGTGATCTATCCGAATGAAACCATGTTTCTCCGAATCATACGCATCCCTGACAAAGCTGTTTGGAGTCAGGATCTCTTTTTCGTGTCTCCATGCCTCATCTTCTGCGAGTCTTGTGATAGTGTGTAATCTCATGAACCGTAAAAAATCATGCCCTCTCTTCTTCAGACAAGATTTCGGGATTGACGATAGTTTCAGATCAGGTCTGTTTTCGACCAATAGACAGCAGTCATCTCTTATCCTCTGAGCCCTCCAGGTAGCAATTCTTTTTAATCTTGATCCCTTGTAATGGCTGATGCTTCTTCCCAGATACTTTTTCGGGCTTCTCCCCCCGTATCTTTTCAGAAAATCCAACTCCTCCTCCACTTCAGAGAAAAAATCAAATCCATTCTTTTTCCCACGGATTTCATCTTTAAGTCTTTCTGTCTCTCCTCCGAATCCTGATCTCAGGGCCTTTTCCGCCCTGTTTTTGAAGTCCAAGGCACGGTTGTAGATCTTCTTAGAGACCGTCTTTAATTCCCCGGATTCATACCGGTTATACCATTGGTTCAGAATCTGACTAGGATTTATACCCAAACGGCCTTTCAGATAATCCAAAAGCGGCTTGATCTCTTCATAGAGAACCCTTTCCCTGTCCTCAATCAAGTCATATTCCTCTATCCATTTCTTGATTTCTGATCTTTCAAACCCGTGGTCCAAGAACTTCTTTTCCATGATTCGCTCAACACCGGCCTTAACCGATTTCACTTTCCCGTGAAATATTCTGTAGTCCACGTAACCCGTTTTTTTGGTTGGGTAGAGTTCTCTATAAAGATCTGCTCGGCTGATGTCTTCATTGAAAAACAGCCATAATCTGACCATCCCTCGAAAGTAGTCCCCATTGACCCTCTCTGAATCTTGAGGCGGCGGCTCCTCTCCAAACAATATCCTGTAATCCTTTAATGAAAGAGACTTAATCCTTCCACATATTAGATTGTACACCAGAGTATAAGGTAGACCTTTCTCCCGTGCCAAAGCCGAAATATTTCCCTTGAAAACTCCACCCAGATAGTGCTCCAGAATCTTTTGGGTTAACCGGATTCGGGATTGATTTGATGTGTCTGTTCTTGTAGACATTCTAAGAACCTCGAAATTCAAAAAGAGAGAAATGCCTATATTTTCAAGTCTCATACTATCCACATCTATTTCTATAGAGACTAGATTCCTATCTTTTTGGTATAATTTAAGAACCATTTTCAACATTTCAAGGTCGAAAACGAGTGCATAGGATGTGAATATCAGAGGTTGAATCTTTTGTGTGGCCAGTTCCTGTTTTCTGGATTCTGGAAATACTCCCTGTTGGTCGTTTGGAAGGGTTGGAGCTTATACATTCAAGGAAAATGGACGAGCGGGAACATGTATGATTTTAGGGAGACTTCGTTTCTCATTTATCTTTGCATCACCCCTCGGCCGGGTTTGTGAACATGTATTCAAGTTCGGTGAGATTGTAATCGATTTCCGTTGCCAGGAGCTGAGACAGTGAATGGAGGGTAACCATGGCATTTTTATCCGCATCTTCGGACCCAAGGCTCTTTATACGCTCCAGTAGCCCTTCGTTCACCTGCTGAACCAAAGCATAACGGTTTTCCAGGCTTGCCAGGTCAAACTTCTTTATCAGTCCGCGCTTGTATTCATAATACTGTCTGAGCAAAAACATGGAAGCGGCCCGGACCATGGTTTCTTCAATGGTGGCAAATGGAAGATGGAACCGTGCCATTGGTCTAAAGAAATCCATGACCGGACATTTGCTGGCGCCCATGATAATTGAGAAGATTGAAGACAACCCCTCCATCACTGACGTTTCTTTCGAATAGGTCCGATCGGCTGTGGCACAAATCACAGTACAGTTATTATAGGAATAGATGTCTTTAAACGTTTCCACCAACCCAACAATATTGATTGCGATGGGACAATAGGGATCGGTTTCGAGTTGTAGTGAACAGCATGGGCACTGTTTGTAATCGAGTCGGCTCCACTCGGGTGGGTTGTCCATGTCTCCGTGAATCAGGTATAACGTATCAGGCTCAAGCTCCACCTTAACTCGAGTCGATGATCCGTCTTCCATCTGAAATTCATAGTCAAACCAGTAGGTTTCCATCACAGGCTATCACAACCTCTTCTTTTTTCTCTCATAGAATTAAAACATCACTGGCTTTCATTTCAGTCCACGAAGAGTCTAAGATTCTAGATCAATAAATCCCAGAACCCTTTTTGGATAAAAACGATTTTATTTATTATAACACAATTACACTCCTTATTCCTAGATTATATGAAACAAGCTGTCTTAACTAAAAACTGCCCCTTAAACATGCACAACCCAAAGAAATAAGCGAATGAAGACTGTAACCCCCATTTTCTCTCAAAACACACCACAATGCCCTTTGGCAGGGTTGCCGGCGTCAAGTGAAAGAAGCAGTGCCAAAAATTTCACACTTAATCTTCTTTTAAGAAACTTATCTTCTCAAAATACCCCGGCGCTATTGACAATCGAACGGAGCCCAGCTGGTCGATGCGCGTAATCTCGCACCCAACCTCTTCCAATCTTCTAAGAGTCTCAGAGTGAGGAAATCCAAAGTAATTTCCGCGGCCACAAGAAATGATACAGAGACTCGGTTTGACCGCCTGGAGGAATAACTCCGAAGATGAACTCTTGCTGCCGTGGTGCGGCGATAGTAGAACGTCGCTTTTAAGGAAACATCCGACACTTGAAACAAGTGTCTCCTCAGCGGCTTGCTCCACATCCCCTGGAAAGAGCACCGACTTTCCACCATAGCTCATTCTTAATACCAAAGAACGATTATTCGTTTCACCGGAATCCTTCGATAACTTCGATTTGTTTTGATTTGGTCTCGGATGCAATACGTCGATTCTCACTCCGGAAATCTCCCTTCCCGTCATCAAATCTCCAGGGAAAAGCTTCTTGATCCCTTTTTCATCAAGGATTTTTATCAAATTTTTATATGATTCGTTTTCCACATCGTCGCCATTGGACCAGAATTCTTTTGCATGAAAATGGGAGGCAATGAAGTGGAGACCATTCATATGATCCGACTGAGGATGGCTCATCACGAGATAATCCACACGAAGTATCTTTGAACGCCAGAGAAAGGGGGCCACCACATTCTTTCCCATATCAAACGTACTCCGGGAAAAACCGCCCCCGTCTATTAGCATCCTTTGTCTTCCTGGAAATCGGATTAGAGCGGAGTTTCCCTGACCTACGTCAAGAAATGTCACTTCAAGATGGGGATTGAACCGTGTCTTATATGTCCAATAAGAGAAATCTCCAACAGCAAGAAAGAAAACGAACACAAGACCCAACTTTGCCCATGACCAGCGCCTGAAAAAAAAGATGAAAAAGATGAGGCTATAGAAAATCAATATTTCGAAAGAGTTTGGTGTAACGACCCATATAGAAGCCCATGAAACTTGACTCCAGAATCGGATGATCGCAGTCATGCAATCCATGCCCCAAGCTCCTAGTTGTAGGAGCAGCTCGGCCAGAGCTGAGGAAACAGGGAGGGCGGCCGCTGATAACAGACCAAGAGGTATGACCCAAAGACCCATAATAGGCACAGCCATGAGGTTCGCTGGGAGTGCCACCAATGATAGACGGTGGAAATAGAACGACACAATGGGGAAGAGAAAGATCATGGCAGAGGTACTGACAGCAAGAAGCCCCCCCAGATATCTATAGAGACGGAAAGAGAGACTCCCGCCTTTTGCATGCCCATCCAGAGGAGCAAGCATCATTCTATAGATCGGAGGGGCCAACCATAAGATGCCAATAACGGCACAGAAAGATAGTTGAAACGAAATGCCGAAGAGTGAATGAGGATTTATAGCAAGAACCGCAAAAGCAGCCGCGGCAAGAGTCGACCAAATTTCTTTTTCACGACCTATTACGATGGAAAAGAGATACGCAAGGGCCATAATCATAGCCCTTTGACTGGAGACCTGAAAGCCGGCAAGAAACGCATACACGATTACAGGGACACATGTCAAGATGGCCGCCAGTTTTTTGATATTCGTCTGAAGGGCAAATCGATAAGATACAGACAAAAGCGCCATGAAAAGGGCGTAGGCAAGCCAGCCAACAAGTCCTATGTGCAACCCTGAAACGGCAAGAAGATGTCCCAAACCGGCCCTATTGAAAGGTTCTCTCATCTTTTGACTGATATTTTGAGTCTCGCCGAGAATCAAGGCCTGGAAAAGCGCCTGGTTTTCCGGGGAAAGATTCTTTTTAAATAAATGCCTAATGGGTCTTCTCGCCTGCTCAAGGATGCCACGGAAAAATCCCGCCTCCCCTATTCCCATAGGGACAATTTGCCTTCCGTCTGATACCGAAGCGGCGCAAGAAAAGCCCTTTAGATCCATGTCGAGTTCATAATTATAACGTCCGGAATTGTTGAAGTTTTCGAACGGCCTAAGGCGAGCCGGAAAAAGAACCTTCTCCCCTGGGCTGAAATTCCTGCCATGATTGTATATGTTTATCTGGAGTTTTTCTCTGACCGGCTTTGTGCTCCCTTTGTAGAGCAATAAATCCGCCCTGAGCACCAGCCTCACCACCTCCTCACTCACCTTTGCCGGTTCAAGCACCGTTCCCTCAATCATTACCAATTCCCGCCGGCCGGCCAGAGGGAGTAAATCCCACTCCCGGTGGCTATTGAGATCGAGAAGAACACCAACAAGAAAAAACATATAGAGAAGGAAGAAATATCTAGACCGGGAAGAGAGGAATACAGAAAGGATCAGCGCGCAACTGAATCCGAAAAAAAGGATAATGAAAAGGGATGGGTCGGGAGAGTATCCCGCATGTCCTACCAGGATACCCCCTGTAAAACAAAAAAAAATGGGAATCAAGGGGCGATGAAACATCTCAGGCTGTAGCGACTTATGTGGTTAAAATTCTCTTACTGTTGTTTTGCCCATGGACAGGATTTGAGAATCTCTGATAAAAACAAGGATCACTCAGGTCTTTTCTCTCCAGATATGAGCACCGAGACCTCGGAATTTTTCTTCCAGTGACTCGTAACCCCTATCCAAGTGGTAGATTCTTCCAACCTCGGTTCTGCCGTTTTTGGCCACCAGGCCGGCCAGAATGAGAGATGCGCTGGCACGAAGATCAGTGGCCATAACAGGGGCAGCCAATAAACAATCCTTTCCTCGCACCAAGGCCTGATCTCCGTTGATCTCAATATCCGCTCCCATCCTTTTGAGTTCACTGACGTGAATGAACCTGTTTTCAAATACGGTCTCTTTGATGATACTTGAACCCTTTGCTATACACATAAGCGCCATAAATTGGGCTTGAAGATCCGTGGGAAATCCCGGAAATGGCATGGTCTTGATGTCCACACTCTCAATGGAATCTGCTCCTTTCACACGAATTCTCCCGGTTATCGGCTCCACGTCCGCCCCTACAGACTGCAGTTTCTCGATAACGGATGATAAATGCTCGGGACAACACCCATCGATTATGATATCACCTCTTGTAATAACCGCAGCCACCATAAATGTTCCTGTCTCAATCCGATCAGGAATGATGGTGTGTTGCGCATCTCTCAGGCTCTCGACACCTTCAACAACGATAGTATCCGTTCCATCCCCTTCTATAGAAGCTCCCATCCCGCGGAGAAATTCCGCTAGATCCTGAACCTCAGGCTCTTTTGCGGCATTGCTTAATATGGTCTGCCCTTCCGCTTTTACTGCCGCCATCATGACATTCTCTGTCCCGGTAACCGTGGGGATATCAAAGAAAATATGCGTCCCCTTCAATCGTTTTACCTTTGCGTTGATGTATCCCCCCTCCAGATGCATATCAACACCCATGGCAGCCAAGGCTTTCAGGTGGAGGTTAACGGGTCTGGCACCAATGGCGCAGCCCCCCGGCATAGATATCCTGGCACTTCCAAGTCGGGACAGGAGGGGGCCGAGGAGCAGGATAGAGGCCCTCATGGTCTTGACGAGATCATAGGATGCCTCATCTTCCCTTAAGGCGTCTGAATTGACATGAAGCACCCCTTCTTCTTCTTGAAAGACAACGCCCATGTTGGACATGATGGCTTTTATGGTCTGAATATCTTTGAGATGTGGTACTCGGGTGAGACGGTGGTCCCCCCCTGTCAAAAGACAAGCGGCGACAATGGGCAGTGCAGCATTTTTTGCGCCACTCACTTTTACGGTTCCTTTGAGGGGGATGCCCCCTTCAAGCACTATCTTGTCCATCACTTATCCGGTATGGCTAATGGAAACACTTCGGGAACGGTTTATTGAAGCTTTCTTATGGTATTTAGCCTATAATACTCCATGATCTCCGGTCAATGAAGTATTCATATGTGAAAGGTGAATGACATTCTTTTCTTTGTGTCCTTAGGGCTTGTAAGTCTGTGACAAAGGAAGATCATGGAGGCGAGATTTATCGCAGATTCCACCTTGGGTAGACTGGCTAAGTGGCTCAGGGTCATGGGTTATGACACCATCTACCAGTCCTTCTATAAAACGGACGACATTACAGAGTTTGTCCGCGAGGGGCGCATACTTCTATCCCGTCAACAGGCGGCTATCACACATTACCCATCCAGCTTGATGATCCGTTCGGATCATCTAGAAGCACAACTCCATGAGATGAAGCATATGGGGGCCATCACACCCGACAAATCAAGGTGGTTCAGTAGATGCCTGATCTGCAACATGCCCCTAGAAGTCGCCGACACCACAGTTGTTCTACAGAACGTTCCGGAACACGTTATCTATCAGAGCCCCCCCGTGATTCAATTCTGCCCTTCTTGTAATCGCCACTTCTGGCCGGGAAGCCATCGAGAGAGGATGAAGAAGCAGCTAGAAGAATGGGGGTTCTAGTACAAACACCTTTCTCCCACCTGCAAAGGCAAACTCACCTTTACAAGAGAAAAGACGAAAAGGGCATGACCGAATCGCAGATGGGGCACGCCCTCTCACTTAACTTGTCTACCCCGGGACAAGAACGGCCTATTTCTTCTTTTTCCTTGCAGCAGCCTTCTTCTTCGGAGCGGCTTTTCTCTTCGGAGCGGCTTTTCTCTTCGGAGCGGCTTTTCTCTTCGGAGCGGCCTTCTTCTTCGGAGCGGCCTTCTTCTTCGGAGCGGCCTTAGCCTTCTTCAGCTGATTCTCTAATTTCTTGATGTTGTTTTTCGCAGCTGTGAGTTCTTTGTTAACTTTTGTTAGTTTTTTCTTTGCCTGTCCTAACCTGTACTGGATTTGTTTAGCAGTTGCCATAGTCTCTCCTTTCTTGTTGCCTTAATCAAAAATCTTTTTGTAGATGGATAATAATTCAAAAATAATAAAAAGTCAAGAGAATATATATGTGCGATGACAAAGTAACAGTAAACTATGTTCAATGATCGTTTATGCACTCTCCTAACAACCAAGTTATTAAAAGCAAACTCGTTATGGATTATAGGGTCTGCATAAAGCGAAGTATAGAATAAATGGTTTCAATAGATCAAAGGAGAGTCTGAGTAAATGAGTCCCGCATCACGGACATTTTTCCAAAGGTGATACCGGTCTCTGTTAAAAGGTCTTTCAGTGGACTTGAACTTACGAAGAGTCGCGTTCATTAGTGCTTGACATGACATGAAAAAATTCATTATCTATTTGAGACAGGAATATTACTAGCACAATCAGGAGATCACTCTCACCCAAGAACGGCGGTTATATTCATGGGTTCCGAAGCGTATTGGAGAACCCCAATTTCAAACGAACCCGACGAACAGGTCACATCAAGTACTTATATCAAGTATCAACCTTTTTCGGACTTTCCTTGAACAACAGCGTCAGACCATATCTAAAAAGAAAGGAGGTGAACCTATCTCGTTCGTATTGGCCCTCTGCTTTGAACCGAATCTAATTTACTGGGAGGAGAAATATGGCTGGAAGCACTTATAAAATCATAGAGCTCGTTGGAACAAGCGATATATCATGGGAAGAGGCTGCCAAAACGGCCGTGGAAACGGCGGCGGAGAACCTTAGAGACTTGAGAGTTGCAGAAATCACCAAACTCGATATGTCCATGGAAGATGGTAAAGTACGCCGCTACCGAGCCAGAATCAATGTCTCATTCAAGTATGAGAAGTAATCATAGCCATGAGAGGGTCTGTTCCATCCAAGGCCCTCTCAAAAAAAATTACCCTTTTAAAAGAGATTTCCTTACACCCTCACGGGTCGGTGACAGAGAGGTTTCGGTATGAGTGACTTCCTTCCTTGTTCTTGAATATCACAGCCATTCTTGTGGAATCCATTCCCGGCAGCGTGTAGGAAATATGCTTATATAGAACAAGATGGTGCTCGTCTATGATTTCCTTATTTTCTCTGAGTTCAGTCTCTGCCTGTCCACCTAAATAGCTGACAAGAAAACCCCCGGGAGCCAGTTTAGGGGCACACCATGTGAGGGCTTGACCAAAACGCGACAGGGCACGTGCAGTAATGATATGATAGCCCTGGGGGAGAAGAGAATCTTTAGCATCCTCGACTCTCTCCGTAATGACCACCGTCTCACCGACTCCTAACAATCGGATGGCATGTTTTAAAAAACTTCCCTTTTTGAAATTGGCATCCAACAAGTGGAGGTCAAGGCGTGGGCTATAGATCTTAAGTGGTATCCCTGGAAGACCTGCTCCTGTTCCTGCATCAAGTAAGGTCCCTCTTTTTGCGAGAAAAGGGGCTGGAATGAGAGAATCAAGAAAAAGTTCAAAAGCTATCCTCTTTCGACTGGATAATCCTGTCAGATTCGTTCGCTGGCTCCATGCCCACAATTCGTCCAAATAGATCTGAAAGAGACCCAACTGGTTTTCAGATAAATCTATCCCGTACTTCTTTGCCTCAGCACCTAGCAATCGTATTTCATTGCCGTACAAGGTTAAATGACCACCGTCTTTTTGATGATACGGACGGCCTCTTCGGGGGTATTCACCAGGGCAAAAATATCAAGGTCTTTCTCTGAAATAGCCTGATGCTTGAGTAGGCTCTCTTTCATCCACTTGACAAGTCCTTTCCAATATTCTTGACCTATGAGAATAACCGGGAAAGACCTTATTCTATTGGTCTGAATCAAGGTGAGAGACTCAAAGAGTTCATCTAGCGTCCCGAATCCGCCCGGCATAATCACATAGGCTACGGCATATTTTACGAACATCACCTTCCTGATGAAAAAGTATCGAAAATCGAGCCTGATGTTGGCATACTCATTCGGTTTCTGCTCGTTCGGCAGATGGATGTGAAGGCCCACTGACTTCCCTCCGGCCTCGGACGCCCCTTTGTTTGCAGCTTCCATGACCCCCGGCCCGCCACCTGAAATCACATTAAAACCATTCTTGACAAGTTGACGAGCCAGATTCTCAGTGGTCTGGTACACGGGACTATCAGGCTCAGTTCGGGATGACCCGAATATGGTCACGGCAGGATGGATCTCTGACATGACCTCGAAGCCCTCTACAAATTCTGCAATAATCTGAAACATCCTCCAGGTGTCTCGAACCGTGAGTTCATCAACCGGATATTGCGTTTCACGCATGTATCGCCTCCTCTGACTCCTAATACAAAAAGGGCTTTCGGAAAAAATTATTGATTTTTCTACTTTTATTGTTTAGTTTGCAGACAAATTCCTGGCGCCATATTATTTTTTCAGGGATAGACTTGTCAAGAGATACTCACGATATCGTTCCACGGATTTTCAAATCCTAGAGAATGCGTCGGGGGTACCTCAGTGAAACGGATGGCAAATGAACCGAATAAAATCAAAAAGTTAGAAATGAAGGAACTCGGAGGTCATTCATGGAACGAGTAGCAAGAGTCTCCGAAGTCATCGCAGGTTCCCCTATCAGCTTTGATGAGGCTATCAAAGCGGGTTTTGAGAGAGCCAACCTGACACTGCGAAATATCACCGGCCTACGGATTCTCGAACAAAGAATCTCGGTTGAAGATGGAAAGATAAGGGAATATCGGGTGAGGATGGAGGTCATTTTTGTCCTTGAGGCGTAATCCCTAAGGAATAATCAATTTGGCGGAGATGCGAACGGTTTGAAAGGATTAGTCTCCTCGGAAAAGCCGAAGATCAATGTCTTGCGGGATGTCCCACGGCCCTTGTGTGAAGGTTTTCTTGCCATGAGCCCGCAAAGACTTTGACTGATTCTCGAAAGCCTCAAAAACATCTCTATTGACCCGGCGAAGGGAGT
Source organism: Deltaproteobacteria bacterium (assembly GCA_016930795.1). Classification (GTDB taxonomy): domain Bacteria; phylum Desulfobacterota; class DSM-4660; order Desulfatiglandales; family HGW-15; genus JAFGFY01. The sequence continues at coordinate 16,363 of JAFGFY010000120.1, read as the reverse complement.
AGGCAATCAGTTGCCAAGCAGGCTGGTCGGTTTCTCTGGAATGACTCAAAACACTCCAGAAATTCAAATCTTGACCTCACTTACCATAAAATGGTATTTATGAAAAACACTCTCCCCCTCTAAAGGGGGGAACACCCTTGAATAAATTATTTCTTTGAAAGGCGAGTCATAGATGATTGCGTTTGATTTAGAGTGTTCCGCAGGCCACTTGTTTGAGGCGTGGTTCAATAATATGCAGTCATTTCAGGAACAGAACGCTAAGAAGCTGATCAGCTGTCCCTACTGCAATGATACCGTTATCCGGAAGGTCCTCTCTCCTGTGGCCGTAAAGACCACTTCCCGACTTGACACAGTGAGACAGACGGAACCTATTGATTATCCTAGGCTGGCCAGAGAAATTGTGGACTATGTGGAAAAGAATTTCGATGATGTGGGCACGGATTTTGCCAGGGAAGCATTGAAAATGCATTATGATGTAACCGAAAAACGGAACATCAGAGGTTTGGCCACAGCCCAGGAAGAGGAAGTATTGAGAGAAGAAGGGATCGGATTCTTCAAAATCCCAATACCGAAATCAGACGACAGAGAAAAGAATTAATTTCATCCTCCAGTCCGGATACCCACCTTGATCGGGAAAGACCTGTTACTTTTCTATGATCCAGTGGAATAAGAGGGAATGAGAGAAAAACTTAAGACAGTTGTTGTGGTCCTGCTGACCCTTCTTGTCGTCGGCTTCTTCCTGAGCATTTACATCGTGGTTGAGGAAGAAATCCCCGGCAATGCCGTTATCATAGTCACCGAGGAGGATAAACTTTATCATTCCATCCACTTCGATCACATATGCGTTTCTGGAAAAACCGCTAGAACCATGCCTCTTTCCGAGGCCATTGCTAAAGGATACAAACCGGACGAGCATTGTCAGTCCCTTGGTTATTTTAGAGGGAATAGCCGTTTCTTATTTCATCATATTCTCTCCAAACTTGGCTTACGGGTGAACAGCCGATGGGATGAGAAGGGGAATTGGAAATGGTAGAGCATCCTGAACTTCTAATGCCCTCCCGTATCTCTCCCGCCAAGAGAATCAACACTTGAACAATAAGGAATGCCGGACAAAACCACGTGTCACCAACCTGTCTTAAGGAACAGGTTTTCCAGTGTCGTGTCTCAGAATCAACTTGAATCAGACAGGAAATGAGGGATGGGCCGTTCCGGAAAGGGAATATCTCAAAAAATGATGACCTTTCCATTTTTGGATATCATGTAATTCAAATCCTTCTTCCCGTTTTTATATATAGCAAAAGGGGCAGAAACTCGTATGAAGCAAGACTCATCTGCGTTAACACCACCAGAGTAGATTTGGTAAGAAAGGCGGTGTCCCAAGGGGATGGCTATGTGCAGGTGCTCTTCAACCTCTTTAAGTGCCTGTTCTGTTTCCGCACTGGGGGGGCTATCCGGTGGGATGAATATGGGTTTTGATGAATCGGTGGGAAAGAACTTATCGTGCTCCAAATAATGGAGGATCTGAGCGTCCATAATCTGTTTGGCCATAATCGCGGCCTGGCTTCCGTATGCCCTTTGCAGGTAGGTCTTATAGACGGGTGACGCCGTTAAGGTCAAAATTCCCACCATGGCTATAACGACCATCAACTCCGGCAAAGTAAAACCGTCTCCGCTCTTCACCTAGGCCTCCTTCTCTGACTGAAGCTGATATTGGATCCCATCGGCCGATATAATAATATGCATCTCCCCCGGCTTGGGATTAGCCAAGGAAAGCCTGTAGCCTTTTTCCGGATCCCTCTCGTAAGAAAGTAGCGCCAAATATCGGAGTTGGTCCGAACCGATTGAAAGATGATCTGGGATAAGGTCAGCCAGTTGTTGAGGGTATTTGTTCCCGTTGGCATGAGCATAGTCTTTGATACCCCCATCGACCATAAACAAGAGGACTCTAGTATTTTCTGCAAGGTTCACGGTTTCCTCGGACACGGGAAATTCCTGGCCGCCGAACAGGATAAAGCCCCACATGACCAAAATCAACGCACCGGTGAAGATGACGAAATAATGAAAGGCCGTCAGTCTCTTCTTTCTTTTCTCTCTTCCCTCAGCCGCCCTCTCTTTCTTATCCTGAATGGTCTTGCCGACGGCTGAAAGAGAGGCTTTAACAGCACAATTAAAGCAGTAGTATCGCCCGGGCTCGCTCTCTTCTGCGCAATCATCGCACAGGGGCATTTCACACGCGACGCAAAAATGTGTGGCCTGCTTATCAGGATGGTTTTTGCATTGCATTTATATTATACTCCTGGGGAGCTACTGGTTCTTCAATGAGACGCCCTGTTTATGCTATCTTATTATTCAATGCAATCCAAGAAAAATCTGAAAACGGTTTCTGGCAGAATGAGTACTTATTCATATAAATTAATCGAAAAATAGTCAAGAAGAGGATCTTTGACGCATACCAAGAGGCCCCACAATGAAATCGGGACATTCATCTTATGCTGAGTTATCACCGACCCTGAATATCGCACCCGAAGAACCAGATCATATTCACCTCATGGGTATTTGTGGGACGGGGATGTCATCTCTTGCCGGCATTTTGAAGGATTCGGGGTATCATATCACCGGTTCTGACCAAAATATATATCCCCCTATGAGCGACTTTCTCAAGGATCTCTCCATCCAGGTCCTCGAAGGGTATGCTGCTGAAAACCTTCATCCCATTCCTGATCTGGTCATTGTAGGCAATGTCATTACTAAGCACAATCCTGAGGCCATTGAACTCGCCCGACTAAACACCCCTTACCTTTCCCTGCCGCAGGCCCTTCGTCATTTTGCTATGGATAGCAAGAAGTCCATTGTCCCCTGCGGAACCCATGGCAAGACCACCACGGCGGCCCTCACTGCGTGGATTCTGGAGAAGGCGGGTATGAGTCCCGGTTTCATGATAGGGGGTATCCCCAATAATTTTAGAGGCAATTTCAGGCTGGGAAACGGCCCGTTCTTTGTCGTTGAAGGAGATGAGTACGATACCGCATTCTTTGACAAAGGCCCAAAATTCTTACACTACAACCCCTTGATCACAATCCTGACCGGTATAGAATTTGATCACGCTGATATATATCAGAACCTGGACCACGTCATTGAGAGTTTCCGTAAATTAATCCGCGTTATCCCGCCTGGTGGTTTACTGATCGCTAATGGGGACGATCCTGTTTCTAAAAACCAATTAAATGACGCCAAATGCCCGGTTATTACATATGGCTTTTCACAGGGTTCGCAATGGAAAGCGGTCGACATCTTGTTCGAAGAGGATCAGACCCAATTCACGGTCCTCAAAAATGACAGAAAATACATGACCGGGTCCACGCCACTCTATGGCCGACATAACATATCCAATCTCTTATCTACTATTGTCCTCTCTGATTTCCTGGGCATCGACAAACCCGTTCTCTATGAGGCCATGAAAACCTTCAAGGGCGTCAAACGAAGACAGGAAATCAAGGGAAAAAAGAGAGGGATTCTGGTGCTTGACGATTTCGCCCATCATCCTACGGCGGTCAAAGAGACTATCCGGGCCGTCAAGGAGAAACACAAAACACGCCGGCTGATAGCTGTTTTCGAACCAAGATCTAACTCCAGTCGCCGCGACATTTTTCAAGAAAAATATGCCCTTTCATTTGACATGGCGGATCTCATCCTCATACCCGAACCACCCCTCATAGCGAAGATCCCTTCCAATGAGAGGTTCTCCTCCAGAAAACTCGTTGAAGATCTCCGCGATAGGGATCTGGAAGCTTTCTACTGTCCGGACAGCGATGGCTTGCTGGATCAAATCATACGGCGGAGTCAAGAGGGTGATGTCGTCCTGATCATGTCGAATGGACCTTTTGACAACCTGCCCCAAAGAGTGGTGGATGCTCTCTAGAAGAAGGTTCATGGGTTCAAGGTCTGACAGAGAACCCTGAACGGCGAACCAAAAACAAGGATCTCAGACAGGAAAGTTATGATTGACATTTCGTTTCAAAAACCATACTCACGTATCCCAGGACCCCTATGGATCATGATTACCGCATAGCAAGAGAGAAGATGGTTAAAAATCAACTGATTCCTCGCGGTATTACGGACCCGGGAGTATTGAATGCCATGAGAAAGGTTCCCAGGCACCTCTTCGTTGAAGAGGCCTTGGCGGGAGAGGCGTATAATGACCATCCTTTGCCCATCGGACATCAGCAGACCATCTCTCAACCCTACATAGTCGCCCTTATGACCCAAGCTCTTGAGCTTACAGGCAAAGAAAAAACCCTCGAAATAGGAACCGGTTGCGGGTACCAAACCGCCATTCTTGCGGAACTGTCGGAGAAGGTCTACACGGTCGAAAGAATAAGGCCACTGATGGAAAAAGCGAGAGCCCTATTGGCCGAGTTGAATTATCTAAATGTTATTTTCAGTGCCTTCGACGGAACCGCCGGCTGGAAGGCATATGAACCCTATGACGCCATCATGGTCACAGCCGGCGCAGGAAAAATCCCCCAACCTTTATTGGATCAGTTGGCTGACGGCGGTCGAATGATCATTCCCATCGGAGATAAAACAAGCCAGGATTTGATCAGGATTACCAGAGACAAAGATCATGTCGATAAGAAGAGCCTGGGGGGATGCCGTTTCGTTGACCTGATAGGCATCCACGGTTGGAATAAATAGCCTTCATGACGCCTTTGAAGAATAGTCATATCGCATTATTCCAGGTATAGGGTCTTGCCTGATCACCCATGGATTATTGAGTGACTTGAATGACCTCCAAAAAGGATGATCCACTAAGACGAATCCAAAAACTCACCCTGCCCTTAACTTGTCTTAAAGGGATCGGCCCCAAAAGGGCGAAGCTGTTGGCTGAAAAAGGGCTACATACCATCCTTGATCTTCTCTTCTTTACCCCTTTGCGTTATGAAGATCGCACGCGAATCCTGCCCATAAGCGAAACTGAGGAGGGCATTCCCATTCTGGTCAAAGGAAAAGTCGTGTCGGGGAGAGAAACATCCTTTTATCCAAGCCGGAAAAAAACATTTCGAATCGTCTTGAATGACCAGACAAGCATGTTGGAACTTATCTGGTTTCACTACAGAAGACCCCATCTCGCCCAGTACGCGGTCCGCGGCAGGGAACTCCTCGCCTATGGACGAATTCAGAGAAATAGAGGGCAAAGACAGATGATTCATCCCGAGGTGACCCTATTGAACACAAATGGCCCTCTCTCCGCAGTAAGTCTCCTTGGCTATTACCCTGTTTACCCGGCGATTCAAGGAATAGCGCCCAATATGGTCAGGTCAATGATGAGGACCGCATTGGATGACTATCTCTCCGATTTGATCGACCCGATTCCGAAACAAATAACAGGTCGCCTCAGGCTTCCCGATCTCGCCAGCGCCATTAAAAACACACACTTCCCTTCCCATGACTCCCATTTTGATCAACTGAACCAGATGACCACACCGTTCAGAAAGAGACTCCTTTTTGACCGATTTTTCTTAGTCATGTTAACCATGGCCTTCCGTAAAAAATGCAGAGAGAAGAGGCCAAGTCCAGCCTTCACGGTCCCACCGGGTTTGATGAAGGATCTTGATGTGTTCTTCCCGTTTCGCCTGACCCCCCATCAGATGGGCGCCATAGAAGATATGGTCAAGGATTTCCAAACAGGAACATCTATGAATCGCCTGATCTTGGGGGATGTGGGATGCGGCAAGACACTGGTCGCAGCAGTGGCCGCATACATCGCCGTCCGAAATGATCACCAGACAGCGGTTATGGTTCCAACCCAAGAACTCGCCCGGCAGCATTTCGAATACTTCTCAAGTATATCCCCAAAAATGGGATTCCGACCGGTCCTTTTGACCGGAAAGCTGAATAAGGCTGAACAACTGCGGGTCTATGATGATATTCGAAAACAAAAAGCGAACCTGGTCATCGGGACCCAATCACTCATTCAAGAAGGTCTTCGGTTTGCCAAGCTGGGAGTGGTAGTCATTGATGAACAGCAACGCTTCGGGGTCAAGGACCGCGCTCTGATGGATCAGAAGGGGAGAAACCCCCATGTCCTGGTTATGACGGCCACCCCTATACCCAGGACTCTGGCCATCACCTTATATGGTGATATGGATCTATCCTTTATTGAAGGCTATCCTGAGGGGCACAAGACCGTGTTGACCCACCTGATTCACGAAAATCAGAAAAGAAGAGTCTTTGAGACCCTAAAACAGCGACTCTTGGCCGGGGAACAGGCCTTTGTCATCTGCCCTGTCATTGAGGGGTCAGAGGAGACGGACCTTAAGAGCGCCCTGGACATGGCTTCAAGGTTAAGGAAAATATTCCCTCCGACTCTGCGTATCGGTTTGGTCCATGGACGCCTTCGCACCAATGAAAGAGAGGAGGTGATGCGTGATTTCCACAAAGGGGTCATTCATCTCCTAGTGGGAACCACCGTGATAGAAGTAGGGGTTCATGTCCCAAAGGCCACCATCATGGTCATTGAACACCCGGAACGGTTTGGTCTGTCACAATTGCATCAACTCAGGGGACGGGTGGGAAGAGGGGCGGAAAGAGGACTCTGCCTATTGATGCTGCCTCGAGACCTCTCTGAAAAGAGCCGGAGCAGATTGGAAATCCTTGCCGAGAACCACGATGGATTCGACATCGCCAGAATAGATCTTGAAATGAGGGGGCAAGGGGAATTGACCGGGAGCAGGCAAGCAGGGATCGGGGAATTAGACCTTACGGAAACATCCAGGGAGTGGGAACTTCTTTTGGCGGCAAAGAATGAGGCGAATCATCTCGTAGACGCCGATCCGGACCTTTCAAGACCCGAAAACGGCCAAATGAAGATCATGGTTGAATCCATCTTGGCCAAACCCCTGGATTTGTGATATTTGGATCGATTGACGAACTGAGATCAATCATGTAATAAGACATTTTTAGCCGGTTTTATTTTCTATATGAATTTAGCCCGTAATAGACCTTCAGGTGAGTCTCAATCACCTGAATGATGACTTTATTTTATTTTTTCGAGGAGTGTGTGGCGATGAAAGAATTCACGAGGATGAGTCGTCTCCCACCCTATGTCTTTCAGGTGGTGGATGCTCTTAAGATGGAACTCAGACACAAGGGAGAAGACATCATAGATCTGGGCATGGGGAATCCCGATATACCAACACCCAAACACATTGTGGACAAGCTTGTCGAAGCCGCAAGAAAAGGGCGCAATCACCGATACTCTGCCTCGGCAGGAATTACCAAGCTAAGATTGGCCATCGCAAAATGGTACAAAAGGCGGTTCAAGGTGGAACTGGATCCAGATAGTGAAGTCATCGCCACGATAGGGGCAAAAGAAGGTCTCGCTCACCTTGTGCTTGCGACGATAAGCCCTGGGGATGTCGTATTTGCACCAAATCCGACCTACCCCATCCATCCCTATTCCGTCATCCTGGCAGGAGGAGATCTACGCAGCATTCCTGTGGGGCCCGATAGGGACTTTTTTGAGGACCTCGCCACGGCGACGAAGCAAACCTGGCCAAGTCCAAAGATGCTGATCATTTCCTATCCCCACAATCCCACGACCGCTGTCGTGGATAAGGCGTTTTTTGAGAAGATCGTGGCATTCTGCCGTGAAAATGACATCATAGTCATACACGATTTCGCCTATGCCGATCTGGTGTTTGATGGATATCAGCCGCCAAGTTTTCTTCAGATTCCAGGTGCAAAAGAGATTGGAGTTGAAATGTTCAGCCTCTCCAAGAGCTATTCCATGGCGGGATGGCGGGTCGGGTTCTGTGTGGGGAACCCTAATATCGTAGGCGCATTGAAAAGGATTAAGAGCTATTTGGACTACGGTATTTTTCAGCCTATTCAGATCGCGTCCATCATTGCCTTAAATGGTCCCTACGATTGTGTGAATGAGATCGTCGGGATCTACTGTAAAAGACGCGATACCCTCGTCGATGGTCTAAACCGAGTCGGATGGTCCGTGGAAAAGCCCAAAGGCACCATGTTCGTATGGGCAAAAATCCCGGAACCCTACCTGAAAATGGGATCTATCGAGTTCTCAAAGATGCTCATCAAAAAGGCAAGGGTCGCCGTTTCGCCGGGTATCGGTTTTGGGGAGTACGGCGATGATTATGTAAGATTCGCTCTTGTAGAAAATCCTCACCGCATTAAACAGGCCATAAAAGGTCTGAAACAAGTGCTTTGAGATATCCTGATTATAAGTCCGTAACTGCATATAAGGATAGGTCTCGAATGATCGCTTTTGTAGAGTGATTCTGGATACCGGCAAGAGTTTTATTCTAACAACCTAATGTCGTGTCTCAGAATTAACTTGAATTATAAGTACCTGCTGCACAGATTCAACGGGGGCATGGGGGTCTCTTTTCAGTTCCACCACCCAAAATACGCCCAAGCCTGTTACCGCCCCCAAAGAGGACAGCGTTCGGTGGACAGGCACAAGGAATGCCCGTCGCTGTGGGTACATTGTTCATGGGGCTGCTTCATAATATGCAAAATTATGGTGCCGTTCCACGACCTCTGAATAGATGGTGGTGAAACTGAAAAGAGACCCCCATACCCCTAACGTGTAATAGAGCTTGCTAAAATGATGGAAGGTATTTCTGAGACACGACACTGGATCGACTAAATAGTACGAGTTAACCATAGGGATGAGAGGATGCCATGCAACACATCAACGTGGGAATAATCGGGTTTGGAACCGTTGGAGCGGGCACGGTAGAGGTCCTGTTGAAGAATAGTGATATCATCAGCAGCCGGGTCGGCTCAGAGGTTGTTATAAGGAAAATTGCTGATCTGGATATCGATTCGGATCGCGGAATTTCCGTTGATTCCGCCCTTCTGACCAGAGAGGCGATGGAAATCATCGAAGACCCTGATATTCATGTTGTCGTAGAGCTCATTGGGGGACTTGATAAGGCAAAAGAGTATATCTTGAAGGCCATGAAGAATGGCAAACACGTGGTGACCGCCAATAAGGCCCTCTTGGCTGAATTCGGTGATGAAATTTATCAGGCTGCAGAGGAGTATGGCGTAAGCCTTGCCTTTGAGGCCAGTGTGGGCGGTGGTATCCCCATTATCGGTTCTTTTAAGGGAGGGTTATCAGCAAATCGTATTCAAAATATGATGGGAATTCTCAATGGGACGTCCAACTATATCCTGACGCGGATGACCGGCGATGGACTCCCCTATCAGGAAGCCGTAGAAGAGGCCATAGCTCTTGGATATGCCGAGGACCCTCCCACATTGGACGTCGATGGCACGGATGCCGCTCATAAGTTGGCCATCCTCGTCTCCATTTCCTTGGGCGTTCCGATAACCTTTAATAGCATCTATCGGGAAGGGATTGATAAATTGACACCGGAAGACATTCGGTTTGCCGGAGAGTTCGGCTATTGCATCAAATTGCTGGCCGTCGCAAGGACCAGGGGAAATAGACTTGAGGCAAGGGTCAATCCGGCCATGATTCCTCTGAATCATATCATGGCCAGTGTAAATGGTGTCTATAACGCCCTTTATCTGGAAGGCGACTTTGTGGGGCCAAACCTATATTACGGGATGGGCGCGGGGAGAAGACCCACGGGTAGCGCTGTAGCCTCTGACATCATATCCTTGGCCAGGCAGATCAGGCATGGAATAAAAAAATTGATTCCCCCCCTTGCCCATGTTCACCCTCAGGCGAGAGAAGCGTCTGCCCGGCCCATCGAAGAACTGCGGACTGCGTATTACTTCAGATTCTCCGCAGTGGATAAGCCCGGTGTCCTTTCAAAAATATCTGGCATTCTAGGCGACCATCGGATCAGCATTGCCTCTGTGATTCAAAAGGGCAGAGATCTCAAAGGCTCGGTCCCTATCGTTATGCTGACCCACGAAGCCCTGGAAAGCGACGTCATAAAGGCCCTCTCACTGATGGATAACCTGGATGTGTTGACTGACAGGACGATGATGATCCGGGTGGAACAAGGGGAAGAAGGGCCGACTGAATGAGTGACCGTAACAAGACAAAGTATGTCCTCTTAGTAGGCGATGGTATGGCCGACTATCCGTTGGACGAACTCGGTGGGAAAACGCCTCTCGAAATCGCCCGAACACCCCATATGGACCGTATAGCCGCCTGCCGAGTGGGTCGGGTAAAAACCATTCCCGAAGGAATGGAACCGGGGAGTGATACGGCCAACCTCTCTCTCCTTGGATATGATCCCCAGGTATATCATACCGGACGGTCCCCTTTGGAAGCAGCCAGTATTGGAGTGGCCCTTGAGCCTGAAGATGTGGCCTTCAGACTGAATCTTGTAACCCTGGATTGGAGGTCAGATGATGACATCATCATGAAGAGCCATAGCTCAGGGGATATTTCAACGGGCGAAGCCGTGGAAATCATTGAAACATTAAAACAGGATTTAGAGACTCCGGAGATCACCCTCTATCCGGGGGTGGCCTACCGCCACCTTCTCGTATGGGACAATGGGCCTGAGGATGCCCTAACCATCCCGCCTCATGATGTCCTGGATCAGAATATGTCCCAATATCTGAAAAACCCTTTGGATGACCCGATTCCTGACTTGATTCAGCGTTCCTGGGAACTGCTGACGGACCATCCTGTAAACAGAAGAAGACGGAAACAAGGGCTCCATGAAGCAAACTCCATCTGGCTGTGGGGTCAGGGGAAAGCCCCGAAAATGCCTCCCTTTGAAGAAAAATTTGGCCTGACCGGGAGTGTGGTCTGTGCCGTGGATCTTATCAAGGGGATAGGAACCTATGCCGGTTTCAATCCCATAACGGTGGAGGGCGCCACGGGCTATCTGGATACCAATTATAAAGGAAAAGCGGAGGCCGCCCTGGGGGCCCTGGAGACCCGTGACTTTGTTCTGCTCCATGTGGAAGCTCCGGACGAGGCCTCTCACCATGGCAACTCCAAAGAAAAGATACAAGCTATTGAGGCCTTTGATAAGCAGGTTGTCGGTATTGTTCTGAAGGGATTGGCCCATTATGGAACCTATCGGATTATGGTCGTAAGCGATCATTATACACCGATTATCGAAAAGACCCATACGGTTGACCCCCCTCCTTTCGCGTGGGCGAAAAAAGAGGAGCTAGAAGCTACCCCTCCTTCTACCTCCGAATCTCCTTTCACAGAGGCGTCTGCCCTGAAAAGCGGTCTGTATTTTGAAAACGGACATGAGTTGATGCCTTCTTTCTTATCAGGGGATTGACACCCATCCAATTTTAAAATACTTTCACAATCAAAATGATGTTCTTTTTTTGGAATCCGCTCGGTCCCATGTTTTCTACTCCTCTTTGGGTTAAAATCTAGGGATTCTAAAGAGTTGCAGGCATAAACACCCGGAATTTCATGGGTAATACGGGAAAAAGGGACGAGGATTCCGGCATTCTGAGAGATGACCATGAAAAAAGTGTATGCAAGGAGACAAGGACATGAATATTCTTTTTTTCGGCCCTAATGGAAGTGGAAAAGGCACTCAAGGCGCCATAGTCAAAGAAAAATTCAACATCCCCCACATTGAAACCGGGGTGATCTTCAGGGATAATATCTCAAGGGGAACGGAGTTGGGGAAGAAAGCCAAGGGATACATAGACCGGGGCGAACTGGTACCGGACGACATTACGATACCGATGATTCTGGACCGTCTTAAAGAAAACGATTGCAGAGACGGGTGGCTCCTGGACGGATTTCCCAGGAATTTGACTCAGGCTGAAGAGCTGGACAAGGCCCTCGACAAAGAAGGCATTCCCCTTCATATTGTCATTGAAATCATCCTCGACAGGCAAATCGCGAAAAACCGAATCATGGGCCGGCGTTTATGTGTGAATGATAACAACCATCCCAACAACATCTTTATCGATGCGATTAAACCGAATGGAGACAAATGCAGGGTTTGCGGAGGAGATCTTAAGACCCGCTCCGATGATCAGGATGAGAAGGCCATCGATAAGCGGCACAACATATATTATGATACAGAAACCGGCACGATGGCCGCGATAAATTATTACAAAAACCTCTCGAACAAAAATGGTGGTGAACCGAAGCTTATAGAGCTCGATGGTAGACCAGGGGTGAAAGAGGTCTCCACAGATCTCATCGCAAAGCTTGGGTAGCTGCAGGATCTGTGAAACAGACAATTGTCAACAAGCTCTTGAAGGCTGGTCTAAAACAAATATCGGAAGGCCCTTACTTCTGCGCGGGACCCCCCGATGTCTGTTCTTTTACATGGGGTGAGTGATGGGATTTGAACCCACGGCCGCTGGGGCCACAACCCAGTGCTCTGCCAGCTGAGCTACACTCACCATACCCTTGTTGCCAATGTATCATGTTTTCGTTGTTTTGCAACAAAAAGTTTTATTTTAACTTGCCAAGTCATTGAAATGGCTCTGTAAGAAGTGCACTCAGATTTCTTTTCAGTTCCGGCACCCACAAAACACTCCATTCATTTCAATGGTGGGATAGGGGGAGCCACGCCAGAGGAGAAGAAGCCCTAAAAGACTCTTAACAAGGTAATCATAGTCGACTCATGGTAAACACAGACAAAAAGGCGTTGTTCAAGAAGATACCTGCCGTGGACCGTCTCCTGGATACCCCGAGGATCATTGAAGCATCGGCAGAATATCCACGCAGCCTGGTTCTTAGGGCCATACACCAAGTTTTGGATGAGATCCGAAAAGATCTGGCTGAGGGAGGGGAGAGCAAGGAGTCCTCTCTACTGAAGATTGAGACGATTTCGGAAAAGGTTGTGGAACGGATCGTCCTGCTGGCACAGTCAAGCCTCAGACCGGTGATCAATGCCACGGGGATCATTGTTCACACCAATCTGGGGCGTTCCATTCTGGCCGAGAAGGTATTGAAGAGGTTCGGGCCCATCGCCGGCGGATACAGCAACCTTGAATACGACATAGAGCAGGGGGAGAGGGGAAGCCGATACACCCACGTGGAAGACATCCTGAAAGAATTGACTTCCGCGGAGGGGGTCATGGTCGTGAATAATAATGCGGGAGCCGTCCTCCTTTCTATTGAGACACTGGCAAGGGACCGCGAGGTTATTGTCTCTCGGGGTCAGTTGGTCGAGATAGGAGGGTCATTCCGTATCCCGGACGTCATGCGAAAGAGCGGCGCCGTCATGATTGAAGTGGGGACGACCAACAAGACACATCTTCAGGATTATGAGGAGGTCATCGGTCCGGATACAGCCCTTCTCTTGAGCGTTCATAAGAGCAATTTTCACATTGTCGGGTTCACACAAGATATCGATGCTTCAGATCTTGTCAAACTCGGGAATAAGTACGGCATTCCGGTGATGGAGGACCTGGGGAGTGGTTGTCTGATCAATTTTTCAGAATATGGTATACCCAAGGAACCCACAGTCCAGGATGTTCTTAGACAGGGAGTCGATCTTGTCACATTTAGTGGGGACAAACTCCTCGGAGGGCCGCAGGCCGGAATTATTCTGGGCAGAAAGGATCTCATAGAATCGATTAAGAAGAATCCACTCACCAGGGCGCTAAGAATAGACAAACTCACACTGCTGGCCCTGGAGGAGACCCTCAAAATCTACAGGGATGAAAAAGCGGCCATAAGAGAAATCCCCACCCTGCGCATGATCTGCCAGCCCTATAGTTCGTTGAAGACAAAGGGCCAACGCCTTGCCAAGATGATCGGCAAGTTGCCCAACACCCATTTCTCACTCGACCAGGTGGACGGCATCTCCCGGGCAGGAGGGGGGGCCTTTCCGCTCCTGGAGCTGCCTACTCGCATGATGAGCCTTACCCCCAAAAAGCTTCCCGCCCACCGTATGGAAGAATGGCTGAGGTTCCATACGCCTCCTATCATCGTGAGGGTGGAGAAAGATCAGGTTCTTCTGGATCTCAGGACAATCCAGGGAAAAGAAATGAAAATCGTGGCACAGGCCATAAGAGACCTCGCCTCCCTGTGACAAAGATATTCTATGATTTTTCTATACGCAGACCGATCAGGCTCTTACCGACCAAAAAAGAGAATACCTCTAAAATTGAGGTTTTTGATTGTTCAGTGTTCGGCGTGGGAATATTGGTGCGAATGGAATGACCTTTTTCCAATTCAATCGTCTTGCCGGAGGGTATTTGACGATCATTGACATATGTCCCGTTTTCACTTCCTAAATCTTTCGCAAAAATCCTATCCTCTTCTCCCCACAACATCAAATGATGCCGTGAAGCATGCTTGTCATTGAGTTGTATGTCGTTATCACTGGACCGTCCGATGGAGATAGCGGCATTCTCAAAATCAAAAGTCGATATTTCATTTCCATCATTCACTACAATTCCAAACCTCATTTCAGACTTCTCCTAAGAAGATTTAGCGAGACGGGAGATGACTAAGCAAAATTATAAATGGTCTCATCCAAAACAATGGTAGTTGTATCACCTCCACCTTGCTGATAGGAATCGAGAGACTCTAGAAAGGCATACAGATTCTGTGAACTCATTACGCCGATATATAATACGCTCATACCCATATCGATAACGTCTCCTCTTTTAACTTGAACAGTGGCATGAGGGGGGATTCGAAAACCATTGACTGTGGTACCGTTTCTATTCCCTAAATCCTTTAGGAAAAACCTGTTTTCTTTTGTCCATAACACTAGCTGGCGACGGGAAACATACCTATCCTGGACCTGAATATCGTTTTCACTGGATCGTCCAATGGAGACAGTTTCACCTTTAATGTCATAAGACCAAACCTTTTCATGGTTTTTTGCTATAAGGTAGAGTTTCATACCTGGGAGTCCCCTCTCAATCACTCTAGTTCAATGGTAATAGAGATTTAGATTATTATTTAAACATTAAGACAGCAAAAGACATGCCCAACCATGACCCGGATGTTTTTCATATAAATATCAATTGGTTGGCTCACATACCAATAGATATGGAACTAGAATCTATGTAATAATTTGCCACAATAGTGAGAAGTCTATTAGCACTGGAGAATATGTATTCTCAAGCTTTTCAGCATCATGTTTAACAGCCCTAAGTAAATACGATGGGCTTGAAGAGACGACTCCCATAAAGAGTTATCCTCCAGGAGCCCGTAAGAAGAAACCGATCGAGGTGAGGGTTGTCAACTTATGTCTTGGTTAGGGCGATACTTTGCCTTTTCCTCGGACGAAAAACAGGATTGTCTTGACAATCCATATTCATTTATCCTAAATTCCCATAAAATATCACCAACTTTGCAGCCAACCTTTAATCCGATTTAATCCCTGTCTCGCAGGGTCCACTATACACAGGTTTAACGGGGCAGAATTTAACCCCCATTGTCTTTGTCCTTTACCTTCAATATGCCAAGGGGAGTGATCCCATGACCACAGATACCTTCCAGAGAAAACTCACTGCGATACTCAGTGCCGATGTTGTCGGTTACAGCCGCCTCATGGGCGAGGACGAGGCAGCCACCGTCAAAACCCTGGAGACCTATAAGGGAGTAATGTTTTCGTTGATCAAGCACAGCACCGGGGAAGGGTTGTGGATTCTCCTGGAGACAATCTACTGGCTGAGTTTGGGAGTGTGGTCGATGCGGTGCAGTGTGCCGTATCCATACAAAAGGAGCTTCAGACCCGTAATGGTAATTTACCCGAAAATCGCAGGATGGAGTTTCGGATAGGAATCAATCTGGGCGATGTCATTGAAGAAGATGACAGGATTTATGGGGACGGCGTGAATATCGCCGCCCGTCTTGAATCTCTCGCAGATCCTGGTGGAATTTGCATCTCAAAGACGGCCTTCGATTATATCGAAAACAAGTTGCCTTTTGGTTATAGATTTATCGGTGAACAGACGGTCAAAAACATTGCCAAACCAGTCGGTGCCTATAAGGTACTAATGGAGACACGACTTGTAGATGAAGAAGAGCAAAAAGCTAAGGCTCCCTTTTGGCGAAGAAAAGCAGTCCTTTCTCTTGGTATTATCATTCTGGCTATAGTCGCTGTTCTATACTTTAACTTCTATCTTCGTGGTCCAACCATCGAGCCAGAGCAAACGTCTCTTATTTCCGATATTAAAGAAGCACCTAAATCCATAGCTGTCCTTCCGTTTGACAACTTATCTTCAGATCCAGAACAAGAATACTTTGCTGATGGACTTTCAGAAGAAATATTGAATAGCCTTGCTCAAATACCGGATCTAACTGTCATAGCAAAAACATCATCATTCTCCTTTAAGGGATCAAATAAAAAGATACAGGAGATAGCCAGCGAACTTGGAGTTAATCATATCTTGGAAGGTAGTGTTAGGAAGGCAGGAAATTCCTTACGGATCACTGCCCAATTAA
>JAFGFY010000119.1 GCA_016930795.1 Deltaproteobacteria bacterium | reverse complement strand
GCGACATCCGCCGAAGCGGATGACAAGAGCATTCCTCCCCGCATAAATGCGGGGTTTCCTGCGAAGGCGGATGAAATTAATCGATTATATCGAGTGAATATGACTATTCCAAAGGCCCTTCTTTCATTTTATGGGTTCCATATCACGGATAATATCTCAACTTGAAAATGCACAGCGAGCGCAATCCCCACAGGCTTGCTGGACCGTAGCGGAAATCCCGCTTGCGGGACTGCAGGGATCTTCAATTTCACTATTTCATGCCGTCCATTTTTTCAATTCCCTTTAGGGCCAATGGATCATCCGGATTGACCTTCAGGGCTTTCTCATAATATGTAAAAGCCTTTTCATTTTGTTTTTCAGAAAGGTAGACGTCACCAATAAAGGAAAGACAAGTGCTTTGCCCCCAGGACGGGAGCAGATTGTTTTTTGGGGTCTGCCGCTCTTTTTCAAATAATTGCTCAGCTTCCAGGAGGTGTCCCAAGGCCCTCTCGGAGCCGCCCAGAATTTCCGGCGCGAACCAGAAACTGACCCCGGTCAGATAATGAACCCGTGGATTGTATGCATCAAGAACCAGTGCTTTTTCACGGTCTTTTCCCACTTTGCGTCCCTGTCTGACTGCTGACAAGGGTTCCATTTTAATCAGGATTCCCCTCAATACGCCGCGAAGCGCGTAACTCTCACTAAAATCTGGAGATAAATCTATGGATCGCGTTAGAATTTCAATGCCTTTCTTAGCATTCTCGATTCCACGAACCTTATCGGAATCCTTTTCCGTGGAAAAAAGATGGTGCAGCGAAAGAAAAAAGTAAATAGTCCCGGACCAGTATTCCGCAAGACCGTCTTTGGATCGTGTATGCGACGCCTTTTCAAAAAATGAAAGGCTTAGTTGGAAACCCTTTTCATCCCAGCTATTGTACGCCTCATGAAATGTAACGATTCCCTCAGACAGAAGTGTCGTCGAATCATCCGAAATCGCGGGCTTATACATAAAACATCCAAGCAGTATGGAAGATAAAATGGAAAATATGGATATTCTTTTCGGCATGGTGGACTTTTCCATCATTTGTTGTGTATTGTGGCATAATGAAAGGCCAATTGATATGTTTTTTTAATATTTTTGGGTGAGGGAGCCATGCTTGAATCATTAAGCGAATTCTATTATTCGGGAAAAACAAGATCCGAGCCTTTCCGCAGGCATAGTCTTCAAGAATTGAGACGAGAAATCCTTCAAATGCAAGATGAAATACTCCACGCCCTGTACCTGGACCTTGGAAAACCAGAGGCGGAGGCCTATGTTTCTGAGCTTGGATTTGTACTGAGCGAGATAAAATACGCCCTAAAAAACCTGCACCGCTGGATCAAAGAACGTCGGGTAAAAACACCGTTCATGTTCTGGCCTGCCAGAAGTTATGTTGTGCCCGTCCCGAAGGGTGTGGTCCTCATCTTAGGCCCCTGGAACTACCCCTTTCATCTTCTGATGGTACCGCTGATCGGGGCTCTATCAGCGGGGAATTGCATGGTGCTCAAGCCAACAAGACATGCTCCGGAGACGGCTAATGTGATTGAAAAAATGGTAAAAAATATTTTTCATCCGGATCACTGCCGTGTGGTGCCGGGGCACGAGAAAAGGGCAAGAGAGTTAATCACTATGAAATGGGATCATATCTTTTTCACAGGCAGTACAGGAGTTGGAAGAGAGATTATGATCAGGGCCGCCGAAAACCTTACACCCGTTACGCTGGAGCTGGGTGGGAAAAATCCCTGCATCGTTTTTGATGACGCGGACATAGGTGTTTCAGCCGAACGCATTGCATGGGGAAAGTTCCTGAACGCCGGCCAAACCTGTATTGCTCCAGATACTGTATATTGCCATGAAAGTGTTCAAGAGGCTTTTTTAGACGCGCTACAAAGGGCCATCCACCGGTTTTTTGGTCCAAAACCGGAAAAAAGCCCGGATTATGGAAGGATTATCAACACCCATCATATAAAAAGACTGGCCGCGTATCTGGACGATGAGAGCCGTGTGGTTACAGGTGGCCGATTTGACGAAGAAAATCTATATTTCGCTCCTACCATCTTAAGGGACGTTCCTCAGGGTGCGGTGGTCATGGAGGAGGAAATTTTCGGCCCGATTTTACCTGTCCTGGGATTCAAAAATATTGATGATCTGATATCAGGCCTTAGAAGACGGTCCCATCCACTGGCCCTTTATATTTTTACAAAAAACAGGTCGCTTCAGGAAAAAATGATGTCGGCACTGCCGTCCGGATCGGTCGGCATCAATGAGACCATTAAGCAGGCCGCGACAAACTATCTTCCATTTGGCGGAGTGGGAGAAAGCGGTATGGGCGCTTATCACGGTAAAGCGTCCTTTGATTGCTTTTCGCAATTCAGAAGCGTTATGCGTGCGGGTTACCGGGGTACTCGCTTTCATTTTCCACCATACGGAAGGGGCCTTAAGACCCTAAAAATGATCTATCGTCTTTTTTAATAAAAAAAGGAAAAAAGACCTTTATGGCGTGGCCAACAATAGTCTTGGCTTCTTTCTTTTTCGTGATCATACTGTATTTGACGACATGCGCGGGCTATTTTATTTTCCACAAGTATTTCATTTTCTTTCCATCTCGTAAACTCTCTGTAACGCCCTCGGATTTTCAGTTACAATATGAAGAATTCTTCTTTCAAACCATTGATAAAGTGCGCCTTCAGGGGTGGTATATTAAAGGAAAGATATCTGAAGAACGGAAGGGCGTGACTTTTGTCTTTTTCCCCGGCAACAAGGGATCCATATCGGATTTTTTGGAACCGATGAGCTATCTGGCAAATGTGGGCTTTCATGTATTCTTATTCGGCTACAGAGGATTTGGAAAAAGCGGAAAAAAACGACCCACGGAAAAAGGCGTCTACGGAGATAGTGAAGCGGCATGTGAATATCTTTTAAAAGAAAAAAATATCTCTGTGAAAAATATGATTTTTTTCGGGCAGTCTCTGGGTTGCGCCATGGCCGCTTTCATGGCCGGCCGCTTTCAACCTCGAGCCCTGATTCTGGAAGGGGGATTTGGTTCTCTGCCGGAAGTGGCTGCTCAGGCCGTGAAATGGTTGCCTCTAAGATTACTCACGACTTCCCGTTTTGAGACAAGAAATTTTTTATTAAAGGTCAACTGCCCGGTCTTAATCATACACAGTCATGAAGATAAAGCTATTCCTCTT
This sequence comes from Deltaproteobacteria bacterium, assembly GCA_016930795.1. Classification (GTDB taxonomy): domain Bacteria; phylum Desulfobacterota; class DSM-4660; order Desulfatiglandales; family HGW-15; genus JAFGFY01. The sequence continues at coordinate 26,205 of JAFGFY010000119.1, read as the reverse complement.
TCTCATGCCGATAATCTTTTCAATGCCGTAACCGGAAAAAAGCGAAAAGCCATTATTTCAGGTCCTCACGCAAAAGGTTTGCAACACGATCCAGAGAAGTATTTGAAGGAGATAGAACAATTTTTGGGTACAATTACATAAGACAGAAATAAGATATATTCTATCATAAAAAACACTCATAAAATGCCTCGGTAAATTCGTCAAGCAGTAAACGGGGCTCTATTAAATCTGTCCTGGGCACGGCGAGGGAGCATGGCGTTGAAACGTTCTGGAGTGATTCCGGATTTATAAACTTTCCGGATTAGCTGCAATGCGGAGACGCTGCCTACGCCGGGGGAAGCCTGAAGGAAGCTGGAGATGCCGTTATGATCGATGCGTTTTCAAAAGAAGAGGGATGAGTCAATTGACAAAACTTGGTGGAAAGAAAGGCTATTACTATGATATTATCCTATGGAAACTCCTTGGGTTTATTGACCGCCTGCTGGGTGGAACGGGCCTGAATTGCGGAAGGCGCCATCCTTTGGAAACCAGACCTTGAGATGCCGAAGGTTTTTTAAGTATATCGGATGAAAAGGCTCCAAACCTTCTAGTGTTATTTTTTGAATTGAAAATTACATGAGATAAGAAATGAAATTCCGGTTGATGTCTCTCATATCACGGCAAGTCAAGGAATAGCCGATTCTATGCGTCATTTCTAATATATTTTAATCCGGATTTTGGATAGGGGAAAACCAATGACTTATCAATCTTCAAAGAACAATTCGTTTTCAGGTAGAGGCAAAAAAGTCACAATCGTCGGATCAGGTCCTGGTGGCCTTTCCGCGGGTATGCTTCTCTCGTCAAAAGGATATGCCGTTGACATCTATGAAAAGCAGGACAAGGTCGGAGGTCGTAATTCTTTTTTCAGATTGGGAGATTATGTATTTGATATCGGGCCGACTTTTCTCATGATGAAAGACGTGCTTGAAACAGTTTTTGAAAAGAGCGGAAAAAACCTTTACGACTTTGTGGAAGTGGTTCAACTCGATCCCATGTATCGTCTGAAATTCGCCGATGGCAGAGAACTTTATCCATCTCCGGACAGGTCAAAGATGAAACAGACCATGGAAAATTTTTCACCGGGCAGTTTCAAAGGTTATCTGAAATATCTCGAGAAGGAAGAAAAGAAATACTACAAGCTTATCCCCTGCCTGTCCATCCCCTACGGCAGAATAAGCGATTTTTTTTCCAAAAACCTTCTGTCCGCCATTCCGTATCTCGACGCGCATACGAGTCTTTACGGGGTACTTTCGAGGTATTTCGATAACCCCGATACGAAAATCGCTTTTACCTTTCAGGCCAAGTACATAGGAATGTCACCGTGGACTGCTCCCGGAACTTTCAGCATCATATCATATATTGAGCATGGCGGAGGGATCTACCATGTAACGGGAGGTTTAAACAGGCTTTCCCATGGCATGGCCGAAGCTTTTAGACAATCAGGCGGGGAGATCCACTTAAGCACACCGGTCAAAAAAATAATTGTGGAAAACAAAAAAGCAACTGGGGTACAGCTTGAAAATGGAAAAGTGGAAAAGTCTGATTATGTTGTCATTAATGCTGATTTCGCCCACGCGATGACCCGTCTTGTCGATGAAAAGGACAGAAAAAAATGGACGGATGATAGACTGATGAGCAAGAATTATTCATGCTCCACCTTTATGCTGTATCTCGGAGTCAAAAAAGAGTTTAACGACATTCCTCACCACAGCATCATTTTCGCGGAAGATTATAAACGGAATATCGATGAAATCACAAAAGATATGATTCTATCCGATGACTTTTCCTTTTATGTCCAGAACGCCTCGGTAACCGATAAAACACTTGCACCCGAAGGCGGAAGCACCATCTATGTTCTCGTACCCGTACCTAACAACAAGAGTCGAATTGTCTGGAATGAGAAAAAACAGGCTTTCAGAAACAGTGTCATTGAGGCCCTTGAAACAAAGGGGGGGTACAGGGGATTGATAGATAATATAGAGGAAGAGGAGATCAAAACACCGGAGGACTGGGCGAAGGACCATTCGGTTTACCTTGGAGCCACTTTCAATCTGGCCCACAGTGTCAATCAAATGCTGTATTTCAGGCCCCACAACGAGTTTGAAGAATTTAAAAACTGTTATCTCGTGGGTGGAGGAACACACCCTGGAAGCGGTCTGCCCACCATTTATGAATCAGGCATCATTTCCGCGGAACTGATCATGAAAAAAGACGGTATGAATTTCTGATGTCTCAATATATCCTTTTCATGCTGTTGACTTTATGGTCCTCAGCCCTCGGAGAAACCCTCTCAAAAGACAATATCAATGTCTGTGCCGAAATTGAGAGATTTATAAATGATAAAGGGCTGTGTGATCTTTTTCTTTTCAAAGGACTTTAAAAGGGCGGGAAAAAATGAATAAAAGAGCAATAATAGGTATGCTTTCTGGTGGGGTTCTCGGTGTTCTCTGCGTTCTGGGCGTATATATTAGAATCGGAAATCAGGTCACCTTCTCTTTGCTTTTTGCGATCTGGTTGAACAGGATGATAATGGGGATGCTGATAGGTTTCTATTCGCCAAATTCAAACAGGATCATCCTCGCGATTTTAAGAGGAGCTGGTTTTGGTCTCATCGTAGGTCTTTCATTGCACGCGGCTACGGATTTTCTTGATTCAACAGGATTTATAGCGGGAATAGTCTATGGAATCATTATTGACTCGATATGCACAAAGTATGGCAATTCGAAATGGAATAATGAGTCTTAGTCACTAGATTAACCCTTAAAAGTTTTACCCCAATCTGCCTTGATGGCATAATCCATACAGATCTTAAACCTTTCATATGTAAACCGGTCGTCAAGCTTTTCATCTCTCAACTGCATTGTGTTCTCCGATGAAAAAACCCTGCTATCCTGGAGATATGGCAAATAGGGTTCGTTATACAGATTGAAAATCCTTTCTATGGGTCCTTCTGGGCTTCCGTCTAATGTGATATTCAATCCCTCGATATGAAAATACTTCCTGGTGTATTCAATCAGATCTTTAAGAGGACAATTTTTTTCCTGTGTGATATGGAATATCCCTCCTTGATTCCCGACATCCATTATCTTAATTAACATGCGTGAAAAGTAATCCACCGGGATCACGTTGATCCCTGCATTTTCCGTCACCCTGATGGTAAGGGGAAGCATCAATCGATTTTCTTCAACAAATCTGACTCCCATCTTGCGTGCTTTTTCTCCGTCCTTTTCTAGCAAGTTGGTTCTAAAGCTTTCAACAAGTCTATGTATACTTTTTAAAGGATAATAAAATCCATTAAAGCGAAAAGTACGGCCTTTTCGAGATTCTCCACAGACTATCCCCGCTCTATAGATATTCAGCCTGATTCCCGCCTTATGACAGACATTCGTCGAAAGATGTTCAGCCCTGCATTTGGTTTCTTCGTAAGCGTTTGTGAACTTTTTCGGTGAAGTGAGTTCCTCCTTACATATACCCGAAGTTTTTTCAGAGACATAGGCCGTACTTATCTGGTGGAAGAATGAGCATTTGCTTTTCGTCGCCATTTTTAATAGGTTTTCAAGCCCGTAAACATTGATACGCTCAACAACTTCCCTCTTTTTCTTCGCGAAAGACGTATCTGCAGCGCAGTTTATAATCTCAGTAACGGAACGACTCAGTTCATGATACAGATCCTTGCCAAGGCCTAATTCGGGAAGGGTCATGTCTCCTTCTACAACACTTATCCGGGAAAGAATACGGAAATCCGCTTCCAGCAAACGGCCTATTCTTCTGAGACGTTCCTCCCCGGATAGACCATTTAACGGGCGTATTAGACCTACGATGGAATAGCCCCGTTTTGCCAGTTCTATGGCTAAATGACTGCCAAGAAAACCGGAAGCCCCGGTTATGAACAAGAGGCCTTTCTCTTCTTCTTGTCTATTTATCATTATCTCTATTTAATCAAGGTAAAGAAGGTTCTCGGAACGGCAAAATCCCTGGTAGAGTACGGACTGAATCCATTTCACACCATTTGCCCCGCCGCAGTAACTCTCTATCATTTCTACGGCTTCTGCCATGGCATTCAGGCAGTTTCGCCGGTCTGCATCATCCGTAGGATCCACATAGAAGTCGAATTCATAGACACCTCTTTTTCCCATGTCCAGGGGAGTAATAAAGCCGTAATCATTATGTATATGGTGTATGTCGCCGATACGCTTGAATTCAGAATCGATTTCCATGATAAGAGCGATGTTATCCATCGGCACGTACAGGACAAAGGCAACGGGGTGCTTATACCTTCCCATTCGGGAACTGATAATCCTGAACATGCTCAACCATACCATATTTGTCATCTCTGGCCGGGAATAAAGATCTTTATAAAAGCCCTCTAAGTCCTCCGGGACTGCTTTCGCCAGGGATTCCGGCGAACTGTCGATCAGCAACTCCAGAAGGGGCAAGATTTCTCCATCGCACAGTATCTCGTAGGGTTCCCGATCTCCCACATACTCCTCGATTATAGACAGAGATTCATTCCCATTTAGATCAGCAAGACCCAGAATAAGCAGACTCAGCAGTTTCTGGCTGATTACGACTTTCTCCATCTCCTGAATGATCTTTCTGTCATAGGTATCCGCGACTACGAGAACAGCATACTTTATCCCGAGTGTGCCTGAAAAGAATCTTTTAATTCGGCGAGCGAGTTCCTCTGTAGGGGAAATGAATACGGATAAATACTCTCCCCCAAGGACACCCACAGCGTTGCCTATCCTTCTTCTTCCCAGCTCAGAGGCAAAAGAAAGGGCCCCTTCCATATCAGAAAAGGGCACAATCAGACCCTCTTCATCTTCTGGAAATGGATACAATTTTACACCGACTTCCGTACAGACACCCGGGGATTTTCTTCCCATCTTGTCATTGCTGAAGAGGTTTGGAGCATCAAACTGGTTAAGATTAAATAGATTACCGTCATGGTCAACGAACTCCGCGTTCACATAATTATCCGCTAGTATGCCGTATGAATGGGAGAAATTTGAAAAGATACCAGAACACATCATATTCGCGCAAAGAAGAGCTGAAGGCTCGGCAGCGTTTACTCTGTACCCTTTTTTCACTGCCTCCTTTTGGGTTTCAAATGCCGAAACTCCGGGCTGAACATAGACGCACCAGTTTTTCTCATCAAATCGGATGCCTTTCATCCTGTTCATATCCATGACCAGACCTGTGCTCATCACAAAACCGATGACGCTGGCCCCATTTCCCCTGACCGCATAGGGTATTTCCTCCCTTCTGCATAATTTGATGATCTCACTTATCTCTGACGAGTTCGATGGCATGACCACATAACGTGGCATAGTAAAGGGAGTCGCAGGGCAAGGATCATCGGCATAGGGAAATAGGATAGCCGGATCCGATGAAGCCCATTTTTGTCCTGTAATAGTCTGCAGTGCGATAAGGAAATCATCGGGCTTTGATTCTTCAGGGACATTTCCCTTATCCAGAAATTCCTGAACATATTCTTTCAATCCCTTCATGACGGTCAATGGTCTCAGACCTGTTACAAAATGGCATTGTTTGTCACATATTCCACAGAGATTGCATGATTCAACGATATGAACAAGTTCCTTTGTAACAGGGATACGTCTCTCATATACCCCACTGAATAGATCCATGCGACCCTGTGGAAAGAATGAGACAAAGGGCCGATCAATTGCGGCAGGACATATTCCTGTTTTCAGAAAATCGATTTTACACATTGCGTAATGACGGCACTGACGCGCTGTTTGCAGGATATCTGTTTTATTCAATTTTCTTCTCCGGTAAGATATATAAGGTTCTTCTTCTATGAGTGTGATGGATAATGAATTGTTTTTTGGGTTGAAGTATATGGAGCTATCGGCTGTATGTCAATTCACAATAGCCATATCATATTGGGGTTTTCTTTCGTGTGCCGGATCATCCATTCAAAAAGCATCCCGTTCATGTGCGGTCAGGAAGCAATTGACTCAAAAATTTTTTTGACACCTATATTACAGATGAAGTTTTAAATTTGACGGCGTATCCGCTCTTTTCAATATGCCGATTTGAAGATAATTTCTGTTGACTTTTCTAACCCAATGTTATTGATTTTAACGTATAAATAATACCAGTCCAGTTTACATATGACGTCACACCATATCCTTTCCTTCATCAAGTGAAGAAAGTTCTGAACAGGATCAGATTGAAGAAATGGACGCTAACAGCGTTGTGATCAGATTGGAGAGGATCTGCAAACGTTTCGGAGGACTTCAGGTCCTTTCCGATGTTGATCTAGAGGTCCATGAAGGGGAAATAGTCGGCCTTATCGGCCCAAACGGCGCGGGCAAATCAACACTCTTCAATGTCATGACATCCTTATACAGGCCCGACCGGGGCGGGATCTATCTCCTGGGCAAAAACATAACCGGACTTCCTCCTCACAAAATATGCCGCATGGGTATCGCAAGGACCTTTCAGCTTGTAAGAACATTCCTGAAGATGTCTGTCCTTGAAAATGCGTTGACCGCTGCTGTTTACGGACAACAACATGGGCGCAAAAATGCGCTCCAAACAGCTATGGAGGCCCTGGAGCTTGTGGGTTTATACGAAAAGAAGGATATGATGACAGTCCATATCACTCTTTCGGACAGACGCCTTCTGGAATTGGCTATGTCCTTGGCTTCCATGCCTGCGATCACCCTGCTGGATGAACCCATGGCAGGACTCAATCCCTCTGAGACACAGAATCTGCTTAGGGTTATCCAAAGGGGACGGAATGAGAGGAATACCGCCGTATTGTGGATTGAACATAAAGTGAACGCTGTCTTGGATTTTTGCGACCGCGTTGCTGTACTTGATTACGGACTGAAGATTGCCGATGGCAAGCCTGACGAGATTGCTAATGACCCTAAAGTCATTGAGGCCTATCTTGGAGAACCGCATGCTTGAGATTCAGGGATTGAATGTCTTTTACGGTGATATTCAGGCTGTTTGGGATGTATCCCTTCATGTTGATGAAGGATCAATTGTCGCGCTGGTAGGTGCCAATGGCGCGGGCAAATCGACTCTTCTTAGAGCTATCTCGGGAATCACTTCTGCAAAAGAAGGAGAGATCCTTTTTTCAGGAAAATCCCTGAAAAAACTTCCTCCTCAGGATATCGTGAAAATGGGCATTTCCCATGTGCCGGAAGGGAGGCGTCTTTTTTCAAATCTAACGGTTTACGAAAATCTGAAGCTGGGCGCGTACATACCAAGATCCCGCAGGAGCGTCACGCAATCCATTGAACGGGCCTATGATCTCTTCCCGGTTCTGAAAAACCGTATGAATCAAAAAGCAGGTGCCTTAAGCGGTGGCGAACAGCAGATGCTCGCGATCGCCAGGGCAATGATGAGCCGGCCCATGATATTGATGCTGGACGAGCCTTCTCTGGGTTTGAGTCCCATGCTTGTAAAAACCATGTTTGAACTCATCATGAACCTGAACAGACAAAAGGTGACCATCCTGCTTGTTGAACAGAATATCCACCAGGCTTTGAAAATAGCTGATCAGGCCTATGTTCTCGAGAATGGAAAAATAGCCATGACCGGAAAGGGAAAGGAACTTTTGTCCGACCCTGAAGTGCAGAAGGCCTATATCGGAACCCGCTGGAGCAAATCATAATGCTGGAAATCCCGAATTTGGATATATTCATTCAGCTTTTGATAAACGGAATCCTTTTTGGAACCATGTACGGAATCGCGGCCATAGGATTGAGCCTGATATTCGGTACAATGCGAATCATGTTCCTCGCGCAGGGTTCCATGATCATCCTGTTCGCCTATGTCTCTTACTGGTTTTTTGAATTGCTCGGGCTTGATCCCTATATATCTCTCTTCCTCATTGTTTTGATAGGCCTGGGATTTGGTGCAGGGATCTATCATGGTCTTTTTAAAGGGGCTGCTGCGCAGGAAGACAAAAATATTTCTCTTTTAATCGCCGTAGGACTGATGTTTTTGGTGGAAAATCTGATGACTGTCTTCTGGACCGCCGATCCCAGGACGATCAGCACAGGTTACACATCCCTGGTGTTTCGACCCATGGGTATAGGAATTCCATTCAACCGGCTTATGGGTTTCATCATAGCGCTTTTCGCCACAACCGGCGTCCTGCTCTTTTTAAAGAAAACATATATCGGGATCGCTGTGAGAGCCGCCGCAGAAGATATGGAGGCCGTCACTTTATTGGGAATAAATCCTCATCGCGTCAACAGCGTAGTCTTCGCTATCGGCACAGGACTCGCGGGGATAGCGGGAGTAGAGTTGGCCACCATCTATCCCTTTGATCCTTTCTTCGGTTTTATCTTCGTCCTGAAGGCTATGATCGCCCTTGCAATCGGAGGAATCGGAAACGTATTCGGCGCTCTTTTGGGAGGGATTATCCTCGGCCTTCTGGAAAGCCTCTCATCCTTTTTTATTGGGGGTGGATGGTCGGACGCCGTATCCTATGGTGTGTTTCTGTTGATATTGATGTTTAGACCCGAAGGGCTTATGGTCCGGTCCGTAAAAAAGGCATAGGTTATGAAAAAGGATAAACAGGTCATACTCACTGCCTTGCTCATACTCGCTTTCGCTGTAGTGCCCTTTATTGTGGATTCGGAAAAATCCTATCTGGTCTACAGTCTGTTTTTATTCTTCTGTTATATCATCATAAGTCAGGCATGGAACCTGGTCGCCGGTTACACCGGCCAGATCAGCCTTGGACAGCATGCGTTTTTTGGTCTCGGGGCCTATACGACAGCCCTTATCTGGCTCAACAATATCACAAAAACGGGGTATTATTTCGATCCTGTAACCATACTTCTGAGCGGTCTAGTACCGGCCACAATTGCTGCGATAGTCGGAATACCCCTGTTGTCCAGACTCAGAGGCGATTACTTTGCCCTGGGAACCCTTGGAATGGGTGAGATAATCAAGGTAATTTTCGTAAAAGGAGGAAGCATTACGGGAGCATCGGATGGATTGCATCTCCCTTCGTCCGTCTATTCCTCCATAAGGCCCTATTACTGGACAGGCTTATTCCTGGCCGTTTTCGCGACGCTGCTGATTTATTTGATTGTCCGTTCCCGTACCGGACTCGCGCTAAAGGCTATTCGAGAGGATGAAACCTCTGCCGCCGCCCACGGGATCCATGTGCTTAAGTATAAAGTATTGGCTTTTTCAATCGGTGCCTTCCTTGCCGGACTTTGTGGGAGCCTCTATGGGATATATCTCTTTCATATCAATCCGGATTCCGTATTAAAACTCGACTGGACACTCTACCCTATTCTCATGTGTGTTATAGGCGGGACAGGAACCATAACAGGACCTCTATTAGGATCATTTTTCATCAGTACCGTATTTTCAGTGGCGGATATATACTTTGTCCAGATGCACCCTGTCATGGCCGGAATTCTCATCATACTTGTGATGAAGTTTATGCCTAAGGGTCTTATCGGGCTGACCCAACGAAAAGAGCTCTAACGTAGTTTTCGCGGCAGGCATCGTATTGAGGCTTGAAAACCGAAGCGAAACAGAGGGCTCCAAAATCTACCATCTAATTTATTGATCGGCAGTGATAATCGAGGTTTTGGGCGATCCCTGAGCACCAGCAGGGTGTTAGATGCAAGGCGCCGAGGAGTGCCGACTGAGGCGTATAAACAATACGCCGCAAGAAGAAACGACCGATGGCAACATAGCAGATGACACCTTGATGGTGGATCAGGGGGTTTGAACGATCTTGACTCGGAAGAATATTCAATAATATGCTACAGAGTCACCTGCCTACCTGGGTTTGACATTATTGAGGGTTCAGATGTTTGGGAAGAAATCAAATTCTGCAGGTCTATTCATACTGGTCCTGGCCGTTGGCCTGTCATCCTTCACTTGCTCTAAAGAGGCGGACGAGAACGCGATTCGGGTGGGAGCCATCGTATCCATGACAGGTATGAACGCCATGACAGGGTATGAACAGAAATGGGCTTATGAGCAGGCCATATCGGATATCAATAAAAACGGCGGTGTCTATGTCCAAGAGTTGGATAAGAAGATGCCCATAAAACTCATTTTTGCCGATGACAAAAGCATGCCGGATCAGGGTGCCGCGGCTATGGAAAGGCTTATCAAGATCAATAAGATCGATCTGGCCTTATCAAGCAATGTAACCCCGATCAATATTGCCGCAGGGACCAAATGTGAACAGTATAAGGTCTACTACCAGATCGTTTGCAGCTGGATAGACTTTATCGAAAGAGAGAGTTTTAGATGGGTATCGGACATGTTTGCCAGCTCCTCCGAATCCTCCCGTGCTCCTTTTCTAATCTGGCAAAGACTCCGGGAAGATCAAAGACCCCGAAGACCGGCCCTTATGATGGAAGACAACCTGGATGGTCAGGGTTTTGGACAAGGTTTTAAGAAATTCGCTCGGGAGTATGCATATCAGTTTGCAGTAGATGAACCCTATGCCCCGGGATCAAAGGATTTCTCTTCCCATATCCTGAAATGGAAGGCTGCAGGAGTTGACGCCTTGATCTGGCTCGGATCTCCCACGGATGGGATAACCCTTCTCCGCCAGATGAAGGAACAGGATCTTAGACTGAAATATATCCACGGCTGGAAGGGATTCTGGACCACGGAATTCGTGGAGGACCTGGGTAAAGAGTCTAATTATATTATCCACGATGGTTTCTGGACGGAAAAATCGGGCGCGCCCGGCGCTCAAGAGCTGGGTGAAAGGTTCAGGAAAGAATTCAAAAAAGACTCGGTGAGTGTGGGGCTCTATTATGCCAATCCCCAAATTTTGGCTATGGCCATAGAAAAGGCAGGGTCCTATGACTCGGCAAAGGTAAGAGATGCAGTGTTTGGGGGCGAATTCATGGGGACCGTTATGGGTGATGTCAAATTCAACGATAAAGGCCTTGCCTTTAAGCCGCTCATCGCCCTCCAATGGTGGAATGGGGAGCGTATGCCTGTTTATCCGCCTGTCCCGGATGTCTGGGAGCTTAAGCTCGCGCCGATGAATGAGATGGAGTCCTTATGAGTCAAAATCTGGAATAAAAAATCTGATGAGCAACTCTGAGATTCAACCCTTAATTTTCGGATTTATGCATATCACGCAATAGCTCCAACTTCCTGCTGTAGCGATCTCTGTTGAGTGACTGATGCGCGTATTCCTCCGCGAGTTCTAGATGAAGCATAGCTTTATCCGTATCGCCAAGATATGCGTAGGCTTTCGCAGCAACATAATAGAACTCATGCTCGCCGCTATGTTTTTTGATCGCCCTCTTTGCCCATCTCAGGGCCTTTGAATAATGACCTTTCTCGATCTCCTGTTTTGACAGCTCGATCATATAGTAGGGATTCTTACGTCGATAGCGTTCGAGTTTCTTGCTGTATTTTTCGGCATCCTTTGTTTTACCGGTCATCTGATAGAGTATGGCGAGATTGTTGAGAGCCGACAGGTCTGATCTATTCCTCCGTAAAGCTTGCTGATACGCGTGCTCGGCTTTGTCCAGCTGATTCAGGCGACGATATGCAACGCCAAGATTTGTCCAATTATTCGAATTATCGGGGTCTATTTCAATGGCCCGCAGCATATGTGCCATGGCTGCGTCCATATCGTCCTGCATCAAAAGTTCAACTCCCCGGTTACTATAGAATGCGCTAAAGCCATGCTCGTCTGTTAACAAACGTGTTCTCGCCGAGTTCATTCCTCCCATCCAGTCAAACTCAATACCAAGCGTTTCGTTTGATGGAATTCGAACGGCCGCGCTGATATGCCTAAACTGATAGTAGAGATCGGATTCGCGCTGCCAGTCATCCGGTACATCGACATGCAAATAACCGACGTCAAGATCGGCATATCGTCCCATGGCAATGAATGCATTGGCAAGCGAGATACAATTTCCTGAACGAGACTCGATTGTCTCAATAGCCGTCTTTGTGTTACTGTTATCGTATCTTATAGCCAACTTATCCGATCCAAACATAAGGTCGTAGAGTGCTTGAGCACGCCGTTCCTCATCATTGATCGGTTTTATATAAAGATCCACCATCCCGCGCATTTCCGCGTTCAGTTTCAGAATTTCATCATTTTCTATCAGGGTTGTATTGGCGCGGTTGACCCCTTCATCTGAGGAGCTGGATGCGGCGTGGTAATTCAGACCAGTGACAGACACAGTCAAGAGTAAGACAAGTAATCTGAGTCTTTTTATTTCTGACATCACTCTCTGTATCATTTGCCAAAAAAAATTCCCAGGTTACGCGGCAGGACTCCAAGCAAGTCCGGCATTCCAAGCCTTTTCAGTTTTGCCTGAGTTACAGCCGGAAGCCGGTCAGCTGAAGCACCCTCTAAAAAGAGAGAGGTTTCCTCATGGGAGAATGTTTCATGGCCATCGTACCATTCCAGGAATTCCTTATTTTCCGGACAGAACCGCTGGCAGAGCATATAACCTATCAGGCAATTGTGCGAGGCCGGGTCTATCCAGTCAGGAAACAGATGATCCAAAGACCGTTCATTGTGAAATACCAAACACCTTTCAGCGCGGAGAAGAAAACGGTCAGACATAATTGCTCCGGTTGGGCACTTGGTCTGACAGATTTGACAGTCCTTGCACCTATCCATCCTTAGATCCTTGTTCCCCCAAAACAGAATAGAATTGCTCAATGATTCTTTCCATTGTTACAACATGCCTCGCGTCAATAAATGGAAACGATATAAGGTAACGGCGGCATCTATTCGAGATCTCCCTTGTGTCGTGTCTCAGAAATAACTTTCATGATACCGGACAATATCAGCACCCATAACAGAGATCTCCTTGCAGCCTCCCGGGCCTGTGGCGGTGACCTAATTACGTGAATTATTTATGAGGCAAGACACTGGCATCGGACACCATTACCATTCCAAACACCTAACGTCAACTCAAGAACCGAATGTTACACCCGTTTCAACGCTTGACCAATCGACTCAATCCAGTTACATTACTCGGTATCAGCTTTGGCTGAATATTGTCTATTTTCATGAACTATCTTTAATCTCAAGAATGGAGGAATCTGACATGAAATTGAGAGGAGCAGTCATTGTATTTTTGTGCCTAGGCTTGACTTCCTGTCTCGCGGCTACGGGTAGTCAGGTCAATGCGGAACCAGCCGTATCAGAGGGAAAGATTACCGTATTCAATCCAATGGGCACACCCCCGCCAATCCAGGCGAAACAAATGGCCCCGCGTCTGGATACGCTGGAGGGTAAAACCATCTACTTTGTGAACACCGGATATATTGGTACGGATCGTCTCATGGATGTCATGTCGGATTGGTTCAAGGCCAACTATCCTAAAACCAATGTCGTGATTAAAAGAAGCTCGGGCGGAATGACCGGTGTCGATAAAGCCTTATGGGAGGAGATTGGTGAAAAAGGAGACGCCGCGATTATCGGGCTGGGGCATTGAAGTGTCTGCGCTCCAGGGGCGGTTCGCCTCTCCATTGATATCGAATCCACAATAAAAAAACCTGCTGTGTCTCTTCTCCTACACGATTTTTCTACGCAAACGGCTGAGGTAGCCTTTAACAGTGGAATGCCCGGCATCAGGGTTCAGTATTTCCGCGGTCCGGTCTGGGCCAAAACGCGGGAACAACTCAAGAAGCAGATTGTTGAAGGCAACAATCCGATTACCGGAAGACCGGTGATGCAGGAACTCGTGGAAAATCTGACCAAACCCTTGACTGCCGAAGAAATGAAAACAGGGGAATTACAGCGGGATACCGGACCGGCCACCTACACCGGGACCGCGGCTGAGCTTCAGGAATTGTTTCTGGAAAAGAGATACACCGATTTTCTGCCGATCATCCTTCCGACGGAAGAACGGGTCAATGAGATGCTGAAAGCCACCAGCCATGATCCTGACGAGCAGCTCGGCAGCATGAACCCCGGAAGCGAAGCCGGTGAGACTTGGACGTATACGGTCAAAACGGCAGCCATCAACGCGGTCATGGCGGGCGCCAAACCGGAATACTTCCCGGTCATTCTGGCAATCGGTTCAGCCGGAATGACGGCAGTGAACGTTTCCGACAACGGATTCACGGCAGGAGCCGTAATCAACGGAAACATACGGGATGAAATCGGGCTCAACTATGATGTCGGCGCCGTGGGGCCTTATGCCCACGCGAATACAACCATTGGACGAGCATGGGGACTCCTGTCCATCAATGGCGGGAACTGCGGAAAAGTGGGAACGACCTACATGGGTACGGTCGGCAATCCGATGAATGCCATCAGTATTATCATTGCCGAGAATGAAGAGAATTCTCCATGGGAACCTTTTTCTGTGAGAAGAGGAAGGGTGGGAAGTTTCGGTGGACCTCCGGCTAATTACGAAAAGGGTGAGAATGTCGTCACACTGCTTAACGGCTGGGGCATTCTGTCCGCGGCAAACTGGAAAGTAAACCGTTGGGGACCTGATATGGACTATCCCCAGATTATTAAGGACATCTACGACCAACAATCGCCCGGGTTATTCGGGACTTTTGTCGTCCTGAGTCCGCCCATTGCCGATTTCGTCAGGGATGCCGGGTATGATACGGTGGAGAAACTTACTCAATTTGTAACCGATGCTGGGGCCGCAAAACCCACGCCCAAAGGAGGGCCCGGCTTCTTTCGCATGGGTAATAATTTCCATGTGGTCGTCACCGGCGCGTCAAACAACAACTACTGGATGATAGGAGGTATGATGCCAAGTCGCTCGATCCGGATCGACGACTGGAGATAAAAGCAGTAACCCGTTTTCACGAGCAGTCGTCAGTGCATCAACACTGACGACTGCTACATTCTTTCATCCGCCTTCGCAGGAAACCCCGCATTTATGCGGGGAGGAATGCTCTTGTCATGCGCTTCGGCGGATGTCGCCCTTGACGCCGTGGCGGATGAACCCGCCGAAGCCTTGTGCGAAGGCGGGTCATGTAATGGGAACCACGGGTTTACCCGTGGGGCTTCATAGTGAAAAAGCTTAGCCCCTGTCTACAGTCGGAATCATATCCTGGGGCTGGGTCAGCAGAAAATCCCCCTTCTCGATCCATCCCTTGAGGATCTGAGCGATCTCCAGGGCCCTCACGTATGAGGACATCGGGACGGTGGCCACATCCTGGCCTCTGAATTTTATGGTCCCGCTCTTTAGCTCAGCATAACTCACCCGTCCTAGACTGTGCCCCTCCCCTTTTGGATAGTCGTGTCCGTAATCAATAATTTGAGTAAAAAGCTCCTCATCGGATACTCCCGCAAAACGGGCCATATCCTCGTTCAGAATGGGGATGGGCACACCGATCCCCACTGCCAAGGAACACCCGTAGCCGAGCATACTCACGCCTTTCAACCATCTGGGGTCCATCTTTTTGAGGTCCCCCATCACCATCAAGGTTCCGGCCGGGGTAAGAGGAACGCCGTTCTTGCCCCTCTTGGCTCCGGGGTCGTGCTGGGTCCCGGGTCCCACGATAACCCCCTGAGCACCTCCCAGAAAGATCCGGGTTCCCATGCCCATACTCAGGTAATAGGGGTCATTGAGAAGAGGGCTCAGCTGTCCGGAGGTGGAGTAGTTTGCATTCTTCCCCTTTGGCTTCATGACCCCCATATAGGTATAAATGGTCTTCTTGGACAAATTAATGGCGCAATTGTAGTTCTGATAGGCGTTCCTCGGATTGAGTAACGTGGCATAGGGAAGATCGAAGAGTGTGACCCTCTTATCGGTCTCTCGGTTCGGGTAACAATCCGTTCCGTAGGCCGTCGCTCGCAATCTCACCTTTTTGCCGGCCACCAGATCATGGATGACATGTCCTCCACCATACTTGAATTGTCCCGGGTGCACCCTGTTGAGGGGGTCATCGTCAGCAGGTTGCGTTGCTCCTATATAGATATCAACAGCGGCGAGCCCCGCGTAGGCACGGACATTATTGAGCCAGACGTCCGAGGCCTTTATCCCCGGTTTCGAATGCCCGAAATTGATGAAAGCGCCGGACGAACACATGGGGGCAAAGGTGCCGGTAGTAACGACATCCACTTCTCTAGCCGCCTTCTCAGCGCCTTTCCGCTTCACGATATCCGTCATTTCATCAGCCGTCACCACAACCACCTTGCCTTGCTTGATCTGACGATTAATCTCCTCTATGGTCTTGGATGTCTTCTTCTTGGGCATCTCTACACCTCCGAAAGAAAGCTTTATCAATTCCTGGTCCATCCCCGTGGTTCTTTATCAATGGTCGGTTACATACCTTATTCGGCCACAGGACAACGCCAAATGTGTAAATATAGAGCCTATGGAGTCATCTGACAAGTAAAAGTTTTCCTCCAATTCCTTGAGTCAAAGATTCACCATCAAATCACCTTTTATATGCCAATAATAGTAAATTTTGGGAGAGTCCTTGGCATTAGAGAACTTTCAAAGGGCGCTGTATTTAAAAAGTATTTTACCCTGTGCCGTGTGCCGTGCGCCTTGTGCCTTGAGCCTTGTGCCATGTGTCTGTCGAATGGCAGACTTCTCCGTCGTAATTGTGGCGGATGACACCTTGATGATGAATCAGGGGGTTTTGTTCTCTTGACTTTCCCCAAACCTTCGGTTAACCATACGGAATAGGATCGGTCATGGATGAACACTCGCGACCCGACTTCTGACAATGAAGTCTTCACTGTTGGAACGGAAAAGTGGAAAGGCAAATGAAGGATTCCGTCAAAATAAAAAATCTGATCATTGAGGATGATGGCCCCTTTTTCTTGATTGCGGGCCCCTGTGTCATTGAGAGTGAAGAGATAACCCTGAAAGTCGCCGCTTTCTTAAAGGAAACCAGTCAGCTCATGGATATTCCCGTAATCTTCAAGACCTCTTACGACAAGGCGAACCGGACATCGCTGGACTCCTATCGGGGCCCTGGACTGGATAAAGGTCTTGAAATTATTCAGAAAATCAAAGAAAAGACCGAGTTGCCCGTACTGTCTGATATCCACGAGGTTGATGAGATCGAGAAAGCGGCGGATGTGTTGGATATTCTTCAGATCCCTGCGTTCATGTGCCGGCAAACCAATCTGCTTTTGGGTGCTGCCGAGACAGGACTCCCCATCAACATCAAGAAGGGGCAATTCCTTTCTCCTGAAGAGATGGGACCGGTTATACAGAAGATCACATCAACGGGAAACCGAGGAATCCTTGTCACAGAGAGAGGGACTTCATTCGGCTACAACAATCTGGTTGTTGATATGAGGTCCATTGCCATTTTGAAGGATTTCGGCTTTCCAGTGGTATTTGACGCCACTCACAGTGTGCAGCTGCCAGGTGGTCGTGGCTCCAGCTCAGGAGGGCAGAGAGAATTTGTGGGGCATTTATCAAGGGCAGCTGTCGCGGCGGGTGCCCATGGTGTCTTTTTGGAGGTTCACCCCCACCCGGATTCCGCCCTTTGTGATGGACCCAATTCTCTTCCCTTAGACCAGGTCAGGCCCCTCCTGAAAATGCTTCAGGGCATCCATCGGCTAGTCCACTGTACAGCCTAATCCGGTCCCCTTGACAGACGCTTCTAAACAATCCGGTCTTTTCCGTCGTCTTTTGTCAGTCGTCAGATGCGTCATTTTCACCTAGTCCTTGCTGCTTCACATTGAAGGGAGTCAAAATGATTGAAGAATGGGCAGCCAGAATAAAACTCCTCATCCTTGACGTGGATGGCGTTCTCACGGATGGACACATTATCATGAATGCCCGTGGAGAGGAGATCAAATGCTTCCATGTGAGAGACGGACATGGCCTGAGGCTCCTGATGAGTGCGGGTATCCATGTGGTCATAATTACGGGACGAAAATCCAAGACCGTTGAACACCGGGCCAGAGACTTGGGGATTCAAGAACTTTATCAAGGCGTAAAGGACAAGGAATCCCTGGTTAAAAAACTGATTCAGCACCAGAAAGTAGACAAAGAAGAAGTGTGCTGCATGGGAGACGATCTTCCGGATCTTCCCATGTTCAACCAGGTGGGCTTCTCCATCGCTGTTGCAGATGCCTGCCCCGAACTCCGGACAGAGGCCGACTTCGTGACCAGAAAGAGGGGTGGAAAAGGGGCGGTTAGGGAAGTCTGTGAATTGATCCTCAAAGCACAGGGGAAGTGGCCGAATAACGGCATCATTACTCTGCCCTTAGAAGAATAGTCTTTACGATCAATTTGCGTTTTGGTATAATTATTGCTTAATGAAGACGTTTTTCAAAAAACACTGGCCATTGGTAGGGATAGCACTGCTCCTTCTAGTGGCCGTACTGTATATATTCAGCGCCCCGAAAAAGGATGATAATGCAGCTGGATTTACTGATATGCTCATGGAAAAGGGTGTCGAACTGACAGAGAATATCACGATCACGCAAGAAAATCCCGATAGGGGGGTGAAATGGGTCTTGAATGCGGAAGAGATCAAGTTCTCTGAAAACAAGGCCGCCTATTCCGGCAAAGATTTTCGCTTCCGACTGGAACATAAAGATGGGACTCAGATCAAGTTGGAGGGAGAAAAAGTCAACTATGACAGAAACTCCGGCGAAGTCAATCTGCGTGGAAATGTAAACGGTCAGACGGAAAATGGTTACAGATTCGTCACAGACCACCTTCTTTACAGAGAGGAAAAAGGGTCTATAGAGACAGATGCGCCGGTGAAAATGTTTGGTCCCTTTTTTTCGGTTTCCGGTCATGGACTTGTTTTCAAACCGGGAGAGGGGACCCTCAGGATTCTCGCTGACGTCACCACATATATCGGCCGGAATCGACAAGAGTGATGCAAATAATGAGACCTTTTTTTTTGATATTCTTTTTGGGTACAGTCCTCCCTGCTTCTGTATCCTCAGAAGACGGTTCTGATACGGCGGTGCGGACTACAGATCTGGGGCAAGTTATTATCGAGTCTCAAGCTTTTGAATGGAGAATAAAAGAAAAAACTGTTGTATTTAGCGACGATGTGACTGCACGAAGAGAGGATTTGACCATAGAATGCGATAAGATACGCGTCTATTATAATGAATCCGAAAACGGAGACGTAACTTATGACAGGATCCTGGCAACCGGAAATGTAAGAATTACTCGGGCCGATGGTTTGTCGGGCACAGCGGAAAAAGCCGTTTTTGACTTTATTGAGGAGACAGTGACCATGACCGGTCAACCCGCTTTCAGAAGGGGGAAAGATTCTTATAAAGGATCGAGCCTCATATATCATTTGAAAGATGAGTCTGTTACGGGAACAGATGTGAAAGTCGTCCTGTACCAGAAAAATGAAGAAGGTGTCTCAACTGGTGGACGATAAAAATACGCTCAAGGTAGAAAGTTTGGTCAAATCGTACAACGGGAAGAGAGTTGTGGACCAAATCACCATGACCTTGAATCAGGAGGAAATCGTCGGTCTCCTTGGCCCCAATGGTGCAGGAAAGACGACGACATTCTATATGATCATTGGCCTTACACGGCCGGATGAGGGAAGTGTATATCTTGACGGAAAGGACATCACGGAAGCCCCCGTGTATGTGAGAGCAAGGAAAGGAGTACACTACCTGGCTCAAGAGCCTTCTGTTTTTCGAAAACTGACGGTCGAAGAGAATCTGTTTGCGATTATGGAGAGCATTGAGATTCCTTCCCATGAGATCAAGGAACGTAGCCTGAGGCTCTTGTCGGAACTCAAAATCGGCCACCTGGCCAAACAGAAGGCCTCATCCCTTTCCGGTGGGGAGAGGCGAAGGCTGGAAATCACCAGAGCCCTTGTGACAAACCCGAGATTCATGTTGCTCGATGAGCCCTTTGCTGGAATTGATCCTCTTGCCTTGAATGACATTAAGGAAATCATTGGAGAATTAAAAGAACGGGGAATGGGTGTGATCATATCAGACCATAATGTCAGAGAGACATTAGATATCTGTGATTCCGCTTATTGCATCAACCAAGGGGTCATCATTGAATCCGGTCCCCCGGAGAAAATCATTAACAGTCAAACGGCTCGAAGCTGTTACCTCGGAGAAGATTTCAGAATGTGATTTGCATCTTCTCATTCATTTTCACTCGATACTATGGCTATTCAACTCAGACAATCTCTCAGCCTTCACCAGCAGCTCATCATGACTCCACAGCTGCAGCAGGCGATCAAACTCCTTCAGCAATCCAGGCTTGAACTCCTTGAGACCATCTATCAAGAAATGGAAGTCAATCCTATACTTGAAGAACAGGCCTTGGAAGAGGCCGAAGATAAGAAGGGTCCTGAAGTGGAGGAGATTAAACCGGAACTCAGTACGTCCGAGGTCACTGTTAAAGAAGATATGAGGGCGGGGGACGTCGACTGGGACGTTTACATCTCCGAGTATAACACGGGTTGGGCGACATCATCATTCGATGGAAGAGAAACCCCGACATTCGAAAGCTTTACACCCACCAAGACCAATCTTTACGAGCACCTCATATGGCAATTCAGCATGAGTGACGCCAACGAGAGGCAGAAAGAGATCGGTACCCATATCATTGGAAACTTAGATAAAGACGGATATCTTCAGACCTCTGTCGAAGAAATCCGGGAAATGACCGGATATTCCCTGGGAGAGGTGTTAGAGACTCTAAGCCTGATCCAGAATTTTGACCCTGTAGGTGTCGCGGCCAGAGACACTAGAGAATGTCTACTCATCCAAGCTCGTTTTCAGGGTCTTGAAGGCACCATTATTGAAAGAATCATACTGGAACACCTAGACAAGCTAGAGACCAAGAAATACCATCAAATTGCCAAAGCCCTATCGGTCCCCCTTCCGGAAGTGATATCGGCCATCAATGTCATCACCAGTTTCGAGCCCAAACCTGGACGTACTTATAGTGATGAGGAAACCATTTACATCAGCCCCGATATCTATGTCTTCAAGACCGGAGACGACTATGAAATAATCCTTAATGAAGACGGGCTCCCTAAGTTAAGAATCAGTCAATACTATCGAAACATCCTCTCTCGACGGGATAGCCTGGCAGATGGCACCAAAGAGTATATTCAGGAAAAGATCAAGTCGGCAGCCTGGTTGATTAAGAGCATTCATCAGCGCCAAAGGACCATATATAGAGTCACTGAGAGTATTGTCCGTTTCCAAAGGTCTTTCCTCGACAAAGGAATCGCTTATCTGAAGCCACTGGTTCTACGTGATGTGGCAGAGGATATCCAGATGCATGAATCCACCATCAGCAGGGTTACCACCAACAAGTATGTCCACACCCCTCAAGGTGTCTTTGAACTCAAGTATTTCTTTAGCAGCTCCATTAATAGTCTTGAAGGAGACTGTGTGGCGTCGGAGAGTGTCAAAGAACATATCAGGACTATCATCAAATCTGAAAACGGATCAAAACCATACAGCGATCAGGAAGTTGTCGATCTGCTAAAAAACCTCAACATTAACGTCGCGCGCCGAACTGTAGCCAAGTACCGGGAAACGATGGGAATTTTGCCTTCGAGGAAAAGAAAGAGACATGTCGGGCTATTGTAGGTTTGACTTTTGGTTATTAGTTTGCTAGAGACTTTTTTTCTTGAAAGGACATCATGCTTATGGATATATCAGTGACATTCAGACATATGAAGCCTGCGGAGAGCATAAAAATCTATGCTGAGGAAAAACTCTCAAAAATCAATAAATACTTGGATGCCCCCATCGATGCCCATGTTGTGTTGTCGGTGGAGAAATTCAGACATATTGCGGATGTTACACTCAGTGTCAATGGTGTATTGATCAAGGGAATTGAAGAGACCGATGACATGTACTCAGCCATTGATCAAGTCATGGACAAACTGGAAGCACAGGTCAAGAAATCTCGATCAAAGGTAAGGAACAGGAGAACGGAAGGCAGGAAAGGCGGAAATGCCTTCGAAATAGAAGAGATCAGTGAAGAGGGCTCTTTGGGTCTGGACACACCCAGGATAGAAGTGGAGAGATTGACGGCTAAACCCATAGATCCCGAAGAGGCCGCAATGCAGCTTTCCGCTTCGCAGCAGGATTTCCTTATTTTCCGAAACTCCCGTTCCGAAGAAATCAATGTCATTTACAAGCGCAAGGATGGAAATCTTGGACTGGTACTGCCTTCCAGCTGACCCATCTGAGAATAATCCTTTTACACGAAAATCATGAGACTCTCAGATATATTGAGCCAAAATCATGTTATCCCTGACCTGAAAGCCAAAGACAAAAAGGGTGTATTGGCTGAACTCGTGGATGTGATAGTCCATTCTGATCCTACACTTGACAAGAATTCGCTGGTTAAAGTCCTTTTGGAAAGAGAACGCCTAGGAAGCACGGGGATCGGCGATGGTGTTGCCATCCCCCATGGAAAATTTCAGGGTCTCAAGCGTCCCATTATCGCCTTTGGTCGAAGCCGGAAAGGACTGGACTTCGATGCCATGGACGGAGAGGCTGTATTCCTGTTTTTCTTGTTGGTGGCGCCGGAAGATTCTGCCAGCATCCACTTGAAAGCACTGGCCAAAATCGCAAAGATAATCAAGAGCAGATCGTTTCGAGATGAACTGATGCAAGCTCCCACCAGGGAAGAGATCTATCAGACAATCATACAAAACGATGAGCAGTTATAGGAATCAAGGGCTTAAGTATCCGCCGGCACTGATAGCGGAAGAAAGCGAGTTATCCCATGATAGGTTTGCTAATCGTCACTCACAGTAATCTAGGCAGAGAAATCATCAAGGCGGCGGAATTTATCGTGGGACGCATTGAGGCCATTGATAGTGTCTCGATAACTGAGACTACGGACAGTGAAGGTATCCATAAAAAGATCCGGAAGAAAGTTGAGGCCCTTGATTGCGGTAAGGGTGTGCTGGTCCTCACGGATATGTTCGGGGGGACGCCATCCAATATCAGTCTCTCTTTTCTCAAGGAAGGACAGGTTGAAGTTCTGACCGGAGTCAACCTGCCTATGGTATTGGCCATTGCCCGGAACCGTTCGGAGCAGACACTGAGTGGAGTGGCCAAGACAGCCGAAGAGGCAGGTAAAATGAGCATTTCTTTAGCGAGCAAACTGTTAATGGACTCGGGATGACCTCACTGGTATCTGTCACAGCAGAGAATGCCCGATTCTATTTGCCTCAGGTATACGAAATCGAGAAGCTTTCCTTCCCGTCGCCGTGGAGCCTAAATGCCCTCCAATCTGAAATCAAAAACCCGGTTTCACATCTCTGGGTTTTCAAGAAAGAAGAAATCCTTTCAGGGTATATCTGCTTTTGGATGTTTGACGAGGAGGCTCAGGTTCTCAGTTTAGCCGTTCACCCCCATGACAGGGGGAAAGGCATCGGGCATTATCTATTGAAGAAGATGATTGAGAAGGCTGTCTCCAAAGGAGTGCAATATATTTGGCTGGAGGTCAGGCCATCGAATTTGGCCGGTAAAAGTCTTTATGAAAAGTTGGGTTTTATAGAGGTCTATCGGAGGCCGAGATATTACTCCAACACCGAGGATGCCATTGTTATGGGTCTTAGCCCCATTGCGGAAGAAACAGATTACAGAATCTGAAATTCATAGCAGATAGGAGGCATAATATGTCGATAAAAGTCGCAATCAACGGTTTTGGGCGTATTGGAAGAGGGGTCCTTAGGGCAGGCCTCCCGAATGAAGATATAGAATTTGTGGCCATCAATGACCTCACGGATCCCTCCACCCTCAGGCACCTGCTTAAGTACGATTCCGCTCATGGCACCCTTCAAGCCGAGGTTTCGAGCACGGATACTGCTTTGATTATCGATGGCAAAGAGATACGGATCTTCAGGGAAAAAGACCCTTCTAAGATTCCTTGGAGCGAAGTGGGTGTTGAAATTGTCTGTGAGTGTACGGGTCTGTTCAGGGACAAAGAGACGACCTCGGGCCATCTGGCTTCAGGGGCTGGAAAAGTTATTATTTCCGCCCCTGCAAAAGACCCTGACATGACGATTGTCATGGGCGTAAACGAACAGGACTACAATCCCCAATCACACCATATCGTGTCAAATGCCTCATGTACCACTAATTGTCTCGCCCCGGTCTGCAAGGTCCTGCTCGATCATTTCGGAATCGAGAAGGGGCTTATGACCACGACTCATGCCTATACCGGCGATCAAAGACTCCTTGACTTTCCCCACAAGGATCTCAGAAGAGCAAGGGCCGCAGCCCTCTCTATGATCCCCACAACGACAGGTGCGGCTAAAGCCGTCGCCCTGGTTCTACCCCAACTTGCCGGCAAACTCAATGGGATGGCTATTCGGGTCCCGACACCCAATGTCTCTCTTGTAGACCTGGTTGTTCAACTCAGCAAAACGACCACTGTGGATGAAGTAAATAACGCCCTGAAATCGGCCGCTGAAGGACATCTAAAGGGCATCCTCGCCTATTGTGAAGAGCCCTTGGTCTCCATTGACTTTAACAGGACCACCGTATCTTCCAGTGTGGACGCGCTCTCCACAATGGCCATAGGAGATATGTTCAAGATCCTTTCGTGGTATGATAACGAATTCGGCTATTCATGCCGTATGATCGATCTGGCCATTCATATGGCAAAAAGCTGAGCCCGAATATTCCCGATGCGTTTTACAGGTTGAACAGCGTTTTTCAAAGGTCTCAGAAAGTGACCTGCCACAGATCCCCGCAGAACAGGAGGTGTTTCTATGACTGATCGAAGGCCCATGATCGCGGGCAATTGGAAAATGAATCTAAGTCTTCTGGAAGCGGCCTCCCTGGTCAAGTCCATAGGGGAAGGCATTCAAGACCAAGGGGTAGATGTTCTGGTCGCCCCCCCCTTCACCGCACTCGGGGTCGTCAAGGGACTCATTGAAGATACCGGAATCCTCCTATGCGCTCAGAATATGCACTGGGAGTCTTACGGCGCGTATACCGGCGAGATCTCTCCGGCCATGCTGTCGGAGGTCGGATGTTCTCATGTTATTTTGGGACACTCCGAAAGAAGGAGCCTTTTCAAAGAAACCGACGAGATGATTGATCTCAAAGCCAATGCCGCTGTTGAATCGGGATTGATTCCCATTATCTGTATTGGCGAAACCCTTGAGGAACGGGAGGCTGGGGAGACTTTTGAGGTACTTAAGAATCAACTGGCCGGCTCATTACATCACTTTATGAACCAAAAGAGATTACCACTTTCCACTATTCTGGCCTATGAGCCTGTTTGGGCCATAGGCACAGGTCGGACCGCCACCCCGGAACAAGCCCAGGAGGTGCACCAATTCCTTCGAGAAAGCCTTACAGAAAGCTTCGATGCCAATACAGCCCAAGGCATCAGGATTCTCTATGGAGGAAGCGTAAAACCCGATAACATAAAGGATTTAATATCAAAGAAGGATATTGACGGCGCCCTCGTGGGCGGGGCGAGCCTGAAGGCTGATTCCTTTGTGCAGATTATTCGACTCGGAGAATAAGAAACCGAAATCCGTCGTCAAATCTTTTAATGGGCAGGATTTTGGGTATTCCTGGGCAACAGAGAACGGAAAAAAGTTGTATTTATAAAGCGTTTTACTTTATGCCTTGAGCCGTGCGCCATACGCCTTCCCTATACGCAGCAAGCCTGTCGATCGGCAGATTTATCCGCAGGTATTGTGGTGGACGACAGCTTGATGGTGGATCAGGGTAATAATTTCTGTTGCAAATATGTCCCTTTTCTGGCAATACTGTCAGATTATAGATACTTCATGAAGTAAAAAAGGATCCCGGATGGCATTCATTCTTATATTATTACATGTTTCCGTTTGCATTGCCCTTATCCTGATTGTTCTCCTTCAGACGGGCAAGGGGGCAGATATGGGTGCCGCGTTCGGCGGCTCTAGCCAAGCCCTCTTTGGAAGCAGCGGCGCCACTTCTTTTATGCACAAAATAACGGCTGCCGCGGCGATCATTTTTGTGCTGACCTGTATGGGCCTCACGCTTCATTTTGGAAAGGGCGATACCTCCTCTGTTATGGAAGATGTCTCCCAGACGGAAGCCCCTGTTGCCGAGGAGATTCCAACCTCGGACGTTCAGCCCCAGGACGCACAGCCCCAGAACACGCAGCCTCAGGATACTCAGCCCCAGGGCGCTCCTGAAACTCAAACGGATGAATAGACTCATCCTTACCCTGCCGAAGTGGTGGAATTTGGTAGACACGCTATCTTGAGGGGGTAGTGGGC
>JAFGFY010000118.1 GCA_016930795.1 Deltaproteobacteria bacterium | reverse complement strand
TCGCTTCCCTGGGAGTGACTTTGATTTGGCCGTACAAATGAGGATCATCCCCCGAGCCTGTGGGACGTATGACCTGGAGATGAGGCGTATTCCTTTTCGGCATCACGCGCCGCACCTGACTGGTCACTCCGACTTCCGGAATCTTCAACAACATTTTCAGAAACGCCATCCCGAACAAAAACCCCCCTATGTGGGCCCACCAGGCGATGCCGCTTGTCTCCGCGTGTGTTCCGGCGGCACTCAAAAATTGGAGAAAGAGCCAGAACCCGAGAAAGAAAAAGGCGGGGATCTCCACGAAATAGGGAATGAAAAGAATAGGAATGAAAGTGAGAATTCGGGAGCGAGGATATAGAAGCATATAGGCCCCCATCACGCCCGCAATGGCGCCGCTGGCCCCGATAGTGGGGATTTGAGAGTGCCAGTTCATAGCAAGATGGGTCAACCCCGATGCCCATCCGCATAAGAGATAAAAGAAGAGGTACCGGAATGAGCCCAACCGGTCTTCCACGTTATCGCCGAATATGTAGAGGGACCACATGTTCCCCAGCAGGTGCCAGAACCCGCCATGAAGAAACATAAATGACAGAAACGCGAAGGCCTGCTGCACAAAACCAAAATATGAGGAGATTTCAGGTATCGAATACCGCGCGGGAACAAGGCCATAGGTTGTCAAGAATCGACTCAGTTCCGGACCCCGGGCCGGGGTTAGAAAAAAGAACAGGACGTTTAAAGAGATGATGACGGTGTTTACGATGGGGTAATTCCTGGACTGAATGGTGTCACGTAGAGGGATCATGAGACGTGTTGGGAGAGGCTCAACGGCCGGATCTTATTCTTTTGGATTTCAATACGAGGTGATGACTCACAGCGTAACCTAAAACCAAGACGACTAAAAACAGACCAAGCCAAATATAGTTTTCTCGGATGATGTCCTTTCCTCGATAGACCAATTGACTGTAGGTCATCTCTTCTGAAAGACTCCCCAGATAGCATCCGATGACCACCAAAATGCCGGACCATATCCCGGCGCCGAGCCCTGTGAACAAAGAAAACCGGCCAAGTGGCATTTTGGATATCCCCGCGGGCAGCGAAATGAGTTGTCTTATGGCCGGAATCATGCGACAGACAAAGGTTGTGATCTCTCCGTATTCGAGGAATATCTCCTCAGCCCTGGAAAGGATGCTGGGTTTGAGAAAGAAATACTTGCCGTAGCGATACAGAAATGGACGCCCCAGAAAAAGCGCGAGATAATAATTGAAGAAGGCGCCGGCCATCGCACCGGCCAGACCACAGAAAAGCACCGTGATCACATCCATCAAAGGATCTCCAAAGGTCAAATCGCCTCGATAGGCCAAAAAGCCTCCCGGTATCATGATCACTTCACTGGGAAAGGGAATCAGGGAACTCTCTACGGCCATGAGAACAAAGATAAGAACAAACCCCCAAACATGGGCATGCCCTACCCCCCATTCAACATATTGGATGACCGATTCGGTCATAGCCCTCCCAAAATCGTTTGCTTCGCTTAACTATATAGCACCTTTTCAAGCATTTTGGTAGTCTATATTGTTCGGTGTCCACATCACCCTTCCTCTCCCTTTCCTTGTTCAACCTCTGACCGATCCCTTGCCCGGTCAGGGGCTTCCCTTTCCCCTCAATACTGATTGACAAAGGCCCTGATTTCGAATATCTCCTGTGCGAATCAGAGCACATGCGCTCTTGAGCTGTTCTTCAATCGGCCGATTTTCCGTATTGCGTCACCCGTCTGAACAAAATGAGAGACACTTCAAGCCGGACACGGAGCAATCAGCCCCAGACGAGGCCCTGCGAGCTTTCGATTTCTCTTGACTTTTGTCTTGAGTTTCGATAAAATACATAGGGATGCCGAAACCCGGGGTTAGCCAAGAATCATATCGTGGAAGAGATCCTTGTTTTCTCTTACGCCTTTGGGCGCGAGCTACACAAAATGACCCGTCGATTCTGTGGCAGGTCTCTGGTTCACGTTGAATCGATCCCCGAGTGATTAAACGGAAAACTGAATAAAGGAGAATGCTATGAAAAAGAGTTTGTTTATCGGTTTGGCGATTTATATGGGAGTCTTTCTTGCGGGAACTGCTTTTGGGCAGACCACCTATGCGACGATCAGCGGTACTGTCCATAATTGTGACTATGGGTCTAATCCCCAGAACCTAGTTGCCATGGTCCTGGCCAATGGTCAGTACATGTTCAGCAACAACCCGGTCGGTGAGTTCTCGTTGCATGTTCCCTTGGATTCGAACGGGGAAATTACGCTCCAAGTATTCGCTGCCGGATTCACGCCTTTCAGGAAAGTTTTCACTCCTGAGGAAGCATCGGATGTTGACGTTACGCTATTGCGTTGTCTTCAGCCGGAGATATGTTCCCAAGGCGCATCTGTTGTGTTTCTCAATAATTTGATTTGTGGCAGCACTCATTTCACGGCAACCGCTACCGTGTGTGGCGTTTCCATTGATTCGGAGACGGGTGAATGGAGCGACTGCATTTCAGTGACTCCCGGGTCTTGTAATGTTTCAGTCTATGCGGACGCCGGAAACTGCGGAGAGTTGGAGCTATCGGGGACGATCGTCTTTCAAGCGGATTGTCTGACCGTTCTTGTTTTCGGCTTTATTGATGATGAAATTGATGTAGGGGTATCGGAGATCTGTCCTGGAGATTGCTCTACAGATCCGGACGAGGTTTTTAATATAGTCTCATCTTCTTATGGCGCCTCTTTTAAGATAGAAACGGCAGGAGGGATCGAGGGTGAGGGTTTCACGCTATCCCGAATCAAGATGCAAAGCCGCTGAGAAGGCTGGTAATAGAAGACGCTTGGCAGGTGTTGACCGGCAGAACCATGGGAATCTGAGGCAAGTCCGGATAGATTCTATGGATCCGGAGTGGTCATCTGATGAGCTGAGCCGCCCTATCTTTAGCTTTGAATCAAGGAATATCGAACCAGGGATTCCCAATAAGAATCTCTGGTTCGACCTCGTTTTGCGGCTCGAATCCCGCCCCGACGTGAATTTTTAGACCGGGTCACGCCATGATTTCATAAAGCGTTTCTTCTTGTCTTTTGTCCTGAATTCATTAATGACGTCGGAGAAGCGCCATAAGTCCGTCTCATTGCCTCAAAGGAAAGAATAATGGACAGCCAATCAAAGGGGACGGCCCCAAGGGCTTTCAAAGTATCCCTATGGGTATGACTATCCGGCTTTTTTCTTGCGCTCATTATAGTCGCTTGACCCAAAACCCATATCTAATCAGGTCCTTACTCTGAAAGAAGTCAGGAGAATAAGATGAAAAAGTCTCGCATGTTATTGGGTTTGGTTCTTTTCATCAGTCTATGCCTTCACCACTCCTTTTCTGTCGCTCAGGCCCAGTGGATCAATATCAACGGTACGGTGACTTATAACGGTACACCGGTTTGTGCCATGGTCTTGGCGAACGGAAAACACGTTTTCACCTGCTCAGGAGACGGCAGTTTCAATCTGGGGGTCCCTTTGGACTCTAAGGGTCAGATTTTGGTCTATACCTTTTGCAGCGGCCTGGCCCCATGGAAACAGATGATCTACCCTCATGATGGGGTCAATATGCGAATAGATTTAAGAAATGACTACGGAAGCCCGGGCATGGATGTGGGCTGGACCATTCATCCAATTGATGCCAAATGGGTCACCTTAAGCGGCACGGTCACTTATCATGATACACCGGTTTGCGCTATGGTCCTTGCCAACGGTCAACACATGTTTTCCTGCAAGGACAACCCAGGGATCTTCACCCTTGAAGTTCCTCTTAATGCCGACGATGAGATCACTCTGTTCACGTTTGCTTCAGGTTTTCAGCCATTCAAAACGATCCTCGGCCCGTCCGATGTCTCCGGGACCATTACCGCCCCTGATTTTGCGGCTATCGATGGCGATACTAATGACCCTTACTCTGATAATATGGATAATGATACCATCTTCACCGCCCAGGAGATCGGCAACCCGGCCATTGTTGGTGGCTTTGTCTGCAGCAGCGGCACCGGCTACAACGGTGATCGATTTGCTAATACTTCAGACCGAAGGGATTTCTATGAAGTCACACTTGCTGCCGGTCAATCCATCACGCTTGAAGTGAGTGATTATGACGGCACCAACAATCCTGATCTGGATCTTTTCCTTTATGACCAGAATCAGACGGAAGTTGACAGTTCCGAGCTTGTATCCGGAACGGAAAGAGTAACGGTGGTCAGCAGCGGACAATATTACATTGAAGTACTGGCCTATCGCGGGGCCTCAAACTATCTCTTGAGTGTGGGGCGGCCGGATGTGGCCGGTCAGGCCTCATATGACCTCCGTATTGAACACGAATTTGTTCCCGGTGAGGTGCTGGTTCGTTTCAAGGATGACCATCTCCCCGGCCGAGGCCCGCGTACCCTTTCTTCCAGGGCGTTTTCCATAGGGCTTCAAGGCAAGGCAGGCGGCCCGGGCCGCGCCATGCTTTTCGCGTTGCCGGAAGGGTCTAAGCGGAATGTGGCCCTCGCGGGACTTGGGATCCAGGCTGAATCCAACCTCTTGGGAAGTAAGACCGCCGACAAAGACGAGCGAGACCGGCGTGACACCATTAACGTCGTTAAGGCCCTCAGAAAAAGAGCCGATGTTGCCGGCGCGGACCTGAACTACATCTACCATCCCACCGCTGTTCCCAATGACAGGTACTATTTCTATCAGTGGCATTATCCGCTGATCAATCTTCCTCAGGCCTGGGATATCACCACGGACAATAGCAATTCGGTTATCGTTGCGGTGGTCGATACCGGTGTTTACATGGCCCATGAGGACCTGACTGCCAACCTCACCAACACCGGCTATGATTTCATCAGAGATACTAGTCGGTCCAACGATGGCGACGGCATTGATCCCAATCCCGACGACCCCGGCGACGACAATACACCGGGCCGCAGTTCCTTTCATGGCACCCATGTGGCGGGAACCATTGCCGCGATCTCCAATAATTCCACCGGAGTTGCCGGTGTCTCCTGGGGCAGCAAGATTATGCCCATACGAGTCATTGGCGTAGGCGGCAGCACCAGCTATGACATAATCCAGGGGGTCCGCTATGCGGCCGGATTATCCAACGATTCCGGCGCCACGCCGTCACAAGCTGCGGACATTATTAATCTCAGTTTAACCAGACCCGTTGGTTCACTGACCGGTGGTTCATCGACCGAACAAAACGCCTATACAGAGGTGCGCAACGCCGGGACGATCATCATCGCCGCTGCCGGTAATTCTGAGACGTCAACCCTTCACTATCCCGCCTCCTACGATGGCATCGTTTCCGTTTCAGCGGTGGATATGTATAAGGACCTCGCGCCATATTCCAATTATGGCACGGCCATCGATGTTGCGGCGCCGGGAGGCAACACTGAAGTTGACACCGATGGTGATGGATATCCCGACGGCGTTCTTTCCACTTGTGTTGATGATTCTACCGGAGAAATGCAGGACGTCTACACGTTTAAACAAGGCACTTCCATGGCCTCGCCGCATGTGGCCGGCGTCGTTGCTCTCATGAAGGCGATGCATCCGGGGCTTACGCCGGCGCAGCTCGATTCCGCGCTCTCATCCGGTCATATCACCGAGGATCTTGGTTTGCCCGGCCGTGACGACACCTATGGCCATGGAGTGATCGACGCGTTAAAGGCGGTGCAGAAGGCCAGTGAACTCGCCGGAAACCGCATCACTGATCCTATCCTTTCCGTGAGTCCCAGCCTTCTCTATTTTGGTTCAAGCTACAGCAGCCTGACCATCACCGTTGCCAATGGGGGTGGCGGCGCCCTGAAAGTGACCAACGTCAGTGATAATGCCGACTGGCTTTCGGTCACTGTTGCCGATGTAGACGAAAACGGCGTCGGCGCATATACCGCCAGCGTTGATCGGTCCGGCCTGGTTCAAGCATCCTATTCAGCGGATATCCGCTTTACCTCCAACGCGGGAACGGATACTATCTTCGCGAACATGACAGTGGAGGGCGCTGTCCCGCGCTCGGGAGACGCCGGTTATCACTGGATCATTCTCATCGATCCTGTCACCAAAGATACTTACGATACCGTACAGGCATCCAATATCGACGGATCATATTCATACGCTTTTCCTGATGTCGCCCCTGGGGAATATTTTATCCTCGGCGGCACTGACTCTGACAATGACGGGTATATCTGTGATCCGGGGGAGGCATGCGGCGGCTATCCGACTGTTGAGCTGCTGGCGCCCGTTGCCATGGGCAGTTCAGACTGCACCGGCTTGAATTTCACTACCGGTTTCACCTTTGATCTTATCGCCCCTGCTTCGGCTATCGGCCTGGGCCCTGAAGAAAGGGGTTTTTCCAAGATTCCGGTCGGCAAAGAATTTGAAAATGATAGCCAGTTTTAGTTGACACGGGGCGACCGGCCTAGATGCAACGTCTTGTAACCTTTCGGGACTTCTTGACTTTTGTCCCGAATTTCAATAAAATATGTAAAGACACCCCAAATCCAAGTCGGTCGGTTCTTGCTGAAGGTTCCCTTGGATTCGAGGGATGAGGATTAACCATCAGCCCGCTGGACGATGGACCCGCTTGGGGTGATAGCCCTTTTCTCCACGGTTTCGGCATATCTCCCGACTCAATGCGGACATATAAATTCCAATCCCAGAGGCGGAAAAGTCTTGGGAAAAACCTGTTTTTAAATAACTTGTCAACACATCAGTTCAAAAAGAACTAAGGCATCAGAAAGGAGAAATGATGAAAAGACTATTTTTTCTTCTTGTTTGTTCAATACTTTGTTTTTGGGCAAATGTTTCTATGGCTGGATGGGTGTATCAAAGAGGTGAGATTGACTCCGGCAATAACGGCTCCATAGACGCGATCACTTACTATTTCTATGATTCAAACGGGAATATGATAAGAAATGAGTTTGATAATGATAATGACGGCTTCATGGACGAAATCACTTACTATTTCTATGATTCAAACGGGAATCGCATAAGAAATGAGTTTGATAATGATAATGACGGCTTCATGGACGAAGTACGATACTTCACCTATGATTCAAACGGGAATCAGACGAGTCTTGAAGTTGATGATGGCAATGACGGCTCCATAGACGTGGTCGAGAGTTACGCCTATGATTCAAGCGGGCATTACACGGGATTTGAATATGATGACGGCGATGACGGCTCCATAGACGTAGTAGGTTATGCCACCAATGATTTGAACGGGAATATGACAAGACTTGAAATCGATGAGGGCGTTGACGGCTCCATAGACGAAGTACGATACTTCACCTATGATTCAAACGGGAATCAGATAAGTCTGGAGTTTGATTTTGACAATGACGGCTCCGTAGACTTGACGCTCTATCTCACTAATGATTTGAATGGGCATCTGGTAAAGATAGAATCTGACTATAATAATGACGGCTTCATAGACGCTGTTACTCATTTAACTTCTTGGATCTATATACAAGGCCCCGGTGAGCCTGCTGTCCCCTGGGTTCAAATCGGCGGGGAGATCACCTATGAAGGGATTCCCCTGTGTGCGATGGTACTGGCAAACGGTCAGCACATGTTTACCGGCAACCCCGTAGGGGAATATTCGTTGAGTGTTCCTTTGGATGCCCACGACGAAATCACCCTGTACGCGTTCTGCAGCGGCAAGGCCCCGTTCAAGCGAATTCTCACCTACGAAGAAGCAACAAATTTTGACATCAACATGCAGCCCCCCGGATCGAGTCTCCCCATGAACGTGATTTACCAACTCTCCCCCTCTTTTTCCAACCCCGACTGGGTCACCATAAGTGGTCGGATAACCGCGGGGAACGGAACACCGCTATGCGCGATGGCCCTGGCAAACGGTCAATCCATGTTTACCTCCAACCCGATAGGGGATTATTCTTTGGATGTCCCTCTGGATGACAATGGAGAAATCACGCTCCAGGTATTCTGTAGCGGCCAGGCGCCTTTTAAACAAATCATCAGCGACATTCCGGTTTTCCCTGACGTCGCCAGGTTCGCGGGGAACTATAGCGGCACCTATTCCGGTGATGATTATGGGACCTGGACCGCCGTCATAGATTCTCAGGGATATATTTCAGGCTCTTACTATTCACAACAGTTTATTCGGACAGTTTCCATTTCCGGTTCCGTCAATGCATCAGGGGCCCTGACTATGGCAACAGGAGGGACTTCAAGCGGCGCTACATTTGTGGGACAGATCTATTCCTCAGGGAACGTTCAGGGTACATGGGATAACCCATATGATAACTACTCCGGCACTTTTACCGGCAGTAAGACCAATTGAGTGTAGTAGGGGACGTCCATTTGTAAATAAATAACTTGACTCCGCATGATTAATTTTTTATCCTTCTTCCTATGCCAAGATTAGCCCGATTAGACGCCCCTGGAGTTGTACATCACGTTATTATTCGTGGCATAGAGCAGAGGAAGATATTTCGCGATAACAAAGATCGAGACGATATGATGGATCGTCTCTCAGATCTACTCCCCGCCACAAGTACGTCCTGCTATGCCTGGTCCCTGTTATCCAACCATGCCCACTTTTTGTTCCGCTCCGGAAACCAGGGGCTTTCAACCCTAATGCGGCGGCTATTAACAGGCTACGCGGTGAGGTTCAACCGGAGACATAAGCGGCACGGTCAACTTTTCCAAAATCGCTATAAGTCCATTATCTGCCAGGAGGATATATATTTGAGGGAGTTGGTTCGTTATATCCATCTAAATCCGTTAAGAGCCGGAATTGTTGATGATATTAGAGGGTTGAATCGTTATGAATACTGTGGCCATAGTGTCTTAATGGGGAAGATAGATTACGATTGGCAGGAGACAAAATATGTGTTTTCCTATTTTGGAAAGAGTATAAAAAAGGGAAGAAAAGGCTATTATTCCTACCTGAAAGAGGGTATGAATCAGGGAAGACGCCCTGAGTTGGTTGGTGGAGGGCTGATAAGAAGCCTAGGCGGCTGGTCAGAGGTAAAGAAACTGAAATTAAAAGGGCAAGATCGCATTAAGGGGGATGAGAGAATACTTGGGGACAGTGATTTTGTGATGGCTGTTTTATTGGAAGCAAATGAGAGGATGGATCGTTGCTATGAATTGAAAAGTCGTGGCGTTACAGTTGAATCGTTAGAACAGCAAGTGTTGAAACTCTATCAGATCGGTAAAGAGGAGTTATACTCGAAGAGCAGGCAGAGGGTTCGGGCTGAAGCCAGGAGCGTACTCTGTTATTGGGCGGTCCGTGAGTTGGGCCTCGATGGGACCTCTTTGGCGAAACGCTTAAACATGAGCCAGCCGGGGGTCGCTTATGCGATAAAAAAAGGGGAGAAGATTGTCAAGGAAAACGATTTTCAAATAATACAATAGTTACTGAATTACAAATGGACGTCCCTTATAAAATAACTGTCCTTCTGGCAACCGCCCTATTTCTGTCTTCCCCTGGACTGGCAAATGGATCCGACATCCCGGTTGTCAAGCTGACGGTAACGGACGAAAATCTGGGGGACGTGCTAAAGCAGATCTCGAAAATCTCGGGCTATGAAATCCTTCTGAATGGTGATGCGGGAGATCAAACCATAAGCGTGATATTGAACGATCCGCTTGATGAGGCCCTGCGGAAGGTCCTCAGAAGGTTCAGTTATGCGGCGGTCCGACGTGAGGAGGAGAAAAAGGTGATCGTATCCATCTTTGATGATTCCCTTGTCCCGAATCCCGCCAGCAGGAATAGC
Organism: Deltaproteobacteria bacterium; assembly: GCA_016930795.1. Taxonomy (GTDB): domain Bacteria; phylum Desulfobacterota; class DSM-4660; order Desulfatiglandales; family HGW-15; genus JAFGFY01. Next base: position 5,880 of record JAFGFY010000118.1, on the reverse strand, counting down.
AGAGCGGCGGATGGCGCCGGGTCCATCTTCTCTTCAGAGGACAGGGACCCTGAGAGTCGGAATAGCTTCTATACTCCGCCCCCTCCCCTTAAAGATATCCTTCCCTCTGACTACAGGAGAGGGTCTTACGAGAATGACCTCTCTCCGTCGGTTTCCGGAAGGGGGACTCGATTCGTTCCGACGACACCAACGATCGCGGACTGAACGTGACTATGACCTCGAACCATTCCGGGACATCCCCTGGTCTTCAGGAGAACCTCTTTCTTTTGCTGATTGCGGGGGCGGTTTTGATCCTCCCTTTTCTGGTCTCTCCCTTCACCATGGATCCGGCCCTTCTTCCCCGGTTTCTGTTTTGTTCAGCCCTGACTTTCCTGTTGATTCTTGTTCTCTCCGTCCACCTTGTTCTGAAGCCGATCTCTATGAATACACGGATCATCCGCGGCTTCTTATTCATTCCGCTGGTCTGTTTCTTGGGTGTATCCTTTGTTTCTCTCACCCGCTCTATCAACCCTATTGAGGGACTGTTTGAATGTCTGAAGGGCTTCCTTGCGGTGGCCTTCTGTTACGTGACATGCGTGCTTCTGTGTCATTCAGAAAATGGGACCCTGAGATTGACCCAAGCCATGATTCTTACCGGGACTTCCCTGGCCTTGATAGGGATCTGCCAGCATATTGATCTTGCCTTCACAGGGATTCCAGGTCACCACAACGGCATCTATGCCACGATGGTCAACAAAAACCTGCTGGCCTCGGCCCTTTTTCTCTCCTTACCTTTTACCCTCTACGGCATCCATCGTCTTTCAGGCGCCTGGCGCTTTGTGAGTGGGGCGGCAGCACTTCTGATATTCATGGCGCTGATCATGACACGGGCCCGGGCTGTCTGGCTGGGGATGGTCGTCTCCGCCGCCCTAACCCTTCCCATAGCGGCGTTTATACATAAAAAGAAGCCATCTCAGAATGCGGCTGAGACGTCCTCCAGCAAGAGGGTTTCCCGGGGCCTTCGATTCGGTGTGCCGATCATCGTGATCCTCCTTGTCTGGGCGGTTCTCTCATCTGAGCAAAAGACCTCCATCCCCCTCTTCTCGTCCGCCTCTTTGAGCGAAAGGGCCCTGTTATGGGGAAAGACCCTTGACATGGTAAAGGACCACCCCTTCCTGGGCGTGGGGCCGGGCCAGTGGCGAATCGTGTTGCCGAGGTACGGTGAGATCGAAAAGCGGGTCTCATCAGAGGGGATGGTGGAGATATTGCCCCAACGCCCCCATAACGACTATCTGTGGGTGCTCTCAGAGACCGGGAGTCTAGGGCTCTTCTTTTATCTCTCCTTTTTCGGAGTGACCGCCGTCTACAGCCTGAGGGTCATATTTCATTCCGACAACACGGACCATCGGATCCTGGCGCTTCTTATGCTCTTCGGACTTTGGGGATACATGGTGATCGCCTTCTTCAGTTTTCCGCGCGAAAGGATCACTCATACCGTCTTTCTCATGTTCATAGTCTGCTCCATTCTTGTGACATATCATCAGACGTTTCCGATTCGAAAGCGAATTCACCCCGCCCTTTTTCTCTTGACGAACACGCTGATGTTGATCGGTCTGGGTGTCTGCATCATAGTCGGGTATGGGCGCCTTCAGGCTGAGGGGCACGCCCGCAAGGCCATCTCCGCTTACAGGGCCGGGGCATGGGAGCAGGTGATCGTTTTGCTTGACCACGCGGACCTGAGGGTCTATCCCCTGGACCCGACCTCCACCCCCCTCTCCTGGTATCGGGGCATGGCCCATTTCTCTCTTGGGCATCGGGTGGAGGCGCTCGAAGATTTCAAGCGGGCCTGTCTCGCCCATCCCTATCACATCCATTCCATCAATAACATCGGGACATTGTATGCCCTGAACGGGGACACGGAGAATGCCATAAAGGCCTACAGGAGAGCCCTTACCCTATCCCATGGATTTCAGGATGCGCTGGAAAACCTGGACCTCCTCCTGGCCCGTCAGGTTATGGGGCGGGAACCGGCCGAAACCTATGATTGAGGAGGGTGCATCGCCATCTCAACACAGGATAAAATGGTCTTGCTTCGATGGTGTAACGCGCAGGAAAACGGTGGGGTTTGATCACAGAACGGCCTGTTAGGGGAGAAGGACCCGCCTTGTTAGACTATGCATACCCCAGCCGCGCCATAGTCGGACCGGCGATCTCCATGACATCAGCCAGTTCCTCCTCTGTAAGGCCCTGTTTGTATTTGCTGATGCTGCCGGCTTTCGGCATCCTCACTCTAAAACCTGACGGATCTATGCCTAAGTACTCGCCAAGGCGTTCCATAGTCTGCTTGGGCTGTTGAACCAAGTTTTCGTATCGGATGATATGCAACTTGTCGGCATGAAGCCCCATGACTTCTATTGCGCGTACCCATTTTTCGGCTATACCTTTCGCCGTGTTGACTCCATTGATCCACGGCAGGTCCTTCCACTCTGTTCGTACCTGCCTAAGGAATGAGCTTGTTACATCGCGACAGTCACGATAAATCACGACGCGGTATAAACGGTCCGCCTTTAAAAACTTCTCCGTCATGAATATATAGTCAGGGTACTTATCACCCATGATAATGGACTGAGGATACATCCGTTTCAAGGCCATCTCAATCGCCTCAAAGGAAATCCTTTTCCGGCAATATCTTCGAAGTATGAGTAAGTACCGGGTTGCGAACACCAAGTTGCGTAATTTCTTGTACTTATTCCATTGGTAGGAGGAATCGAAGGCTTCCTCCTTTTTCATGCCGTATTTAATCATGTTACGGCTATATTCAAGATAGGGTTGACCGACAAACTGAAAGTTTTTAAACTCAAGGGTAACGGCTATGTCCGGATGATTGTCACACAGATGGTACAGCAGGGTTGTCCCTGATCGTGGATGCCCTCCGATAATTAAGAGCATATTTGGTTTTCTCCTCTGAATAATCCTTAGAGTCAATCCTTTGAACTTCTGAGGCTTCTACGATTCATATAGCGCGGATTCTTGAAGAGGTAATCCAACGCGGCCCGAAAGAACCGGTAATATGCTAATATAGCCCTTGGATGACACCCTCTCTTCAATGCCAAGCCAAATGCCTTTGGCGCCTCCCACCAGCGATGTGCGAGCACAGATTGCCCGAAAAGTGTGAGGTAAAGGCTGGTCACATCATATTTGCTGGACTCGGGGATCATCCTGAGGTCCTTCAGATCACGCCAAAAACAAGATACCGTATCTACTGAAATCGGGAAAGGGGTGAAAACGAGTCCTAATTGGGCAACCTTCACCAGCCGTCGATGGCCCAAGGTCCGGTATTTTTCCAGGCCCTTTTTTCCCTGTGCGTACTGGCGATTCACATAGAACCACCATGTATCCAACCACCAATCGAGTGAGTCTTCAATCTCTTGCCAATAATGCCCATCGACTTCAAGCGCCCCTCTGAAATGAGGCCAGAATACCCGGAGTTGACCCAAATCCATCCCTTCGTCAAAGCACCAGCGGGCCAGCCTGCCAAGCCAATGTAGGGCGGTCATGTCGGGAGAATATCGACTGTATTTTAAGGATTCCCGCAAATAGGCGACGACTGCTTCCATCCGGCCGTTTCGATACAAATGCCAGACAATCCAAATGAGTGTGCTGTAACGAACCAGCGGTTCCTTTCGGCGAATTCGGTGAGGTAGGGTCGGCCCGGAAAAGAACTTGTTCAGAACACGGGTGATGCTCTCCGCCTGCTCCTTTGCGTTTCGCATCACGTTGTCCCCATGCTGGCGATAGCGGACGGTTGGGAAATAAAGCCAAGCAAAGAGACAACCATTCACGGCCATGCGAAAGACCAGGTCCACGTCTTCTGCCTGGCGTAACTTGGCATCGAACCCGCCGGCCTGGGTCAGCCAATGACGGCGCATCATCATCGCGCCCAGAAACACGGGCTTCCATAGTAACCATGTCTTTAGATCAAGTCTCGGGGCATCATGCCACGGTTCAACCGTCTTCAGCATCACACCATTTTCATCGATCAACTGCCAGCCGCTATGAACACAGCCCACTTTTGGGTGATTGTCGAGAAAATTGACCTGTTTTTCTATCTTGTTCGGGAGTAGAACATCATCTCCGTCCAAAAAAACAATATACTCGCCTCTGGCAAGTCGCAGACCATGGTTGCGGGCAGCGGATACGCCTTTATTCTCCTGATAGACGTAACGGACCGGGCCATCAAGTCCCGCGAAATAGGAGCCGGTGTCATCGGTGGACCCGTCATCGATGACAATGATCTCATACGATTTATAGGTCTGTTCCATCACACTCGCCACTGCCTGACCAATATACTGAAAGTTGTTGAAAGTAGGGATGATGACACTGACACGTGGTATTTCAGAGGATTTCATATGAGGTAACCGCTTCAATTTGGTCCTTGCTTCTTTGTCTATCGGTCTTTAAGAGAGCTTATTTGAGTGCACAGATTGCAGAAAAGTCTAGAGAGTTCGCCTTTCCCTGTCAATGACAAATAGCGATCTTAAGGCATCTCAAATCCAGATTTTCTCATTGACTTTGGTCTTGAGTTTCCATTTTTATTTGACATATCCTGCCAATTTTCCTATGCTTTTCTTCCAAAAAAATATTATTTTTGTTCAAGTCAATTCGACGAACGGAAAGAGTGTTTTCAGAAAAGCAAAGGCCCCTCTCTATGGTCTACGGTGATGCCGTTTGTGGATAAGAGTCAAGCTTGGCAGGCAGTGAAGTGAACAGACAACTCATCGAATCGGCGGTCATTATTGCACGGTCCCTGTTCAAGTTGCGGGTTGAAGGCAGCTACCTGGGGATCTTGTGGTATCTGTTGGAGCCCCTCACGCTATTTGCCATTTTGCTCACCATAAGAGGCATAATTGGTTCTGGGATCGAACACTACCCTGCGTATTTGATCATCGGGCTCATCCTTTTCAACTTCTTTAGAAAGACGACTCAGGCAGCCGCCAACTGCATAAACGCCAATTCCAACCTTATAACCGGGTTAAATACCAGGCCCGAACTCTTTGTCCTTGCCTCTTTCGGCATGGGCGTCTTTATACACGCGTTTGAAGTAATCGTCATTGCCGGGGTCCTTTATTTTACCGGCCTCCCTCTCATCTATCTGGCCCTCTATGGATTCGTCTTCTTGATATTCGCCCCCTTTGTTCTGGCGGCCTGCTTTTTTCTGGCATCCATTGGGGTCTATGTAAACGATATTGACAATCTCTGGGCGGTCCTGACCAGGCTGCTCTGGTTTGCGACGCCTATTTTCTATAAACCCATGCTGGATCTTCCCTTTAATTTTAACGCGATTAATCCCTTGTATCATTTCATCACATTCGCCAGGGATATGGTCATTTATCACCGGACGCCGAATATGGTGAACTTCCTATGTGTGGCTATTTTCAGTGTGGTGATACTCCTTCTCGGATACGCCCTGTTCAGGAGGCTTGAGGTCCATTTCGCGGAGCGGATATGACGAACGACTGCGCCATACGACTGGAAAATGTTTCAAAAAGGTTGAGCATCGGCTCCAAACATCATCAGAGTGTTCTTTCCGCTTTTCTTTCATCATTTTCCGGAATAGAATCAAAAAGAAGTTTTTGGCCCGTGAAGAATATTTCATTTGAGGTCAAACACGGCGATAGGCTTGGCATCATAGGAATAAACGGCTCAGGGAAAAGCACGCTCCTCAGGGTGATATCGGGAATCTATAGGGCTGACGAAGGGCGAAAATACACAAAAGGCAGCATGCAACTCCTGACCAGCCTTTCAAACGGTCTGAAAACCAAGCTTACGGTAAAAGACAATGTATTCCTCGTGGGCGCCATCCTGGGCATTGACTACAAAACGATCGAAAGGATATTTGAT
>JAFGFY010000117.1 GCA_016930795.1 Deltaproteobacteria bacterium | reverse complement strand
ACAGTCTCTTCTGCGGGATCATAATTCGCGGACAGGGTGAGGTTGCCTCCGTTCGGCATGGCATCAATCGCGTTGAAGATCAGGTTGATGACACATTGTTGCAGTTGGTTGAAGTCCCCTTTGATAAAAGGGATCCGAGGCGGCACATCGATTTCAAGCTTGATGTCTTGCAGTTCCAGTTTGTGACGACTGAGAAGGGCGCTTTTCTCGATGAGATCAGAAACCGAAATCTTTTCAAAGGAAATGGGGGATTTGCGGGAAAAGGTCAGCAGACTTGAGACAATTTGAGAACATCGGCTGGTCTCCGTTTCGACTAACTCCAGATAGCCCTTGAACTTCTCTCTGCGCTCTTCATCAAGGGGACCCCGGTTGACAACGCGGACCATGAGCCTGACGTAATTGAGGATCCCGGCGAGGGGATTGTTGATTTCATGGACCACGCTGGCCGCCAATCTTCCCAGGGACATCATCTTGTCCTGATGCAGGATACGGGCCTGATTTGCCATTTCATGTTCCAGTTTGCGAAGTTGTCGAAGATCGCGGAAGAAAAAAACAAAACCTTCAGGCCTTTCCTGATCAAATAATCTGACTCCTGACACCTGCACGGGGATTTTTTGACCCGAACGGTCCAAGAGGGAGGTTTCATAGAGATTCAGACGATTGATTCCCCCATATTTCTCCTCTTCAAGCGCGGCTTTTATGGCCTTTTCATCGTCCGGCGCCAGAAATTGAGAAAAAGACATGCGGTGCAGGGCTTCGTCTTTTGTGTAGCCAAGCAATTCTTGCATACTCTTGTTAAACGTGGCTACTTCACCCTTCTCGTTGCAGGCAAGAATGCCGTCCATGGAGCTTTCGATGAGGTTTTTTTGAAAGGCAAAGGTCTTGATGAGTTCCTGATGGGTCTCCGCCTTTTCCTTTTCCAGGAGGGCCGTATACTCGGCAAGTTGCCTCCTGTCCGAAAAGCGTTCTTGGGCCCTTTTGAGGGCCATATGCAGGGCCCTGGTGTTGATTGGTTTGGTGATGAAATCCGAAGCATCCAGCTGAAGGGCCCGAATAGCGACATCGATCTCTCCAAAGGCCGTGGCGACAATGACCTCGATCTCCGGGGACTTTTCTTTCAGGGCCTCCAGGACCTGAAGACCATCCATGCCGGGCATTCGAATATCGGTTATAACGATCTGAGGGGATATTTCCTCGCATAGGCTCAATCCACTCTCCCCGTTTGCTGCCATGGAAACACGATACCCGGCCCCCTTCAATGCCAGCGACAGGATATCGCGGATGTCTTCCTCATCATCGATGATCACAATTTTCCATTCAGTCTTTCCTGGCATTGTGGCGCTCGTTTCGGGCTTGAAGATGTCTATTGGACTCTGAAATCTGATGATCTATACCACATATTTGATTAAAACGAAACTTGATGCCTTCCTAAAAAGTCCTTTTTGCCACTTTTCTGTTATTTCCGCGTATGGGGGAATCCAGGAATGCTAGGTTGTTATGGGCTCCCGCTTTCGCGGGAGTGACGACTTTTCGATTTCTTGCGAGTTCATCAAAATTGATCAAGAATATTAGAAATGGGACGAAGCCATATGAAACAGAAGGGAATTGTGGGAAAACCGTTTTCTTGAGTCAAAAAGAGTAGAGATCATTGAAGGAAAGAGAGTTCCTGGAGAAGCATCAACCGGGAGGAATATCTGTTTAAAAAGCCGTAGCCTTCAGGTAACAGTATCTCCTATCAGAAGGCTACGGCTGAAAAATCGATCAATGAAACAGAAAGCTCTTAGGCACTTATCGCACCTTGATACAAAGCGTGGCAATAATGCCGATCACACAGATAGGAATCATCCAATACCCTCCGGTTACATATGCCGCTATATCGACGGTAGCCGATAGATCCAAAATCTTGCCGAATAGCCAGGGGCCTACGAACGATCCAATCTGCTGGCCTAAAATGGCTACAGCCATTCCGATTCCGATGAATTGAACTTTTCTTGCCACCTCCGGGACAGCCGCCAGAAGAACAGTCGCGATAGGACCGCCGACAATGCCGAAAACAAACAAGTATAGCGGGATCATCCATCCTGTCACCTTGAAGATGAAAAGAAACATGACCGTCATCAGGATGTATGGAATAAGAATCATGATCTTGCGTTTGCCCAAACGATCAGATATATAGCCGCCGAGAGGTGCGGTAATGATAGAAGCCAACATTATTGCCGCTGTAACAAAAGAGGCATTCAGGAGAATGCCTTTATCAAGTGTCAGTAAAAATGCACGTTGGGTTTCCAGAAATGTCGGAAGAATAGATAACACGGCCAAGAGAACCAGGTTATAGATTCCGAAAGAGATGCTTATCATCCAGAGGTCCTTATTAGCCATACCCTTCGTCAGACTGGGTGGCTCTTCTTCTGTTGCCGGGGCTGGGGCCGCCTCCATTTCCTCTGGCCTGGGCATTCGAAACAAAACGGCAAATAGAATAAAAGCCAATGCCGAATAAGCGGCGCCTGTCCACCATACAGCCTGCCATCCATGGGCTACCATGATAGACGGGGCGAAAATAAGGGGGACAATGTTTCCGATTCCCACACAACTCGCCCATAATCCTGTAGCCAAGGCTCTCTTTTGCGCCGGGAACCATAAACTAATCGCAAATGGTGCCATCACCATAATCAGGCCCATTCCCACGCCTTCGATAAAACGTCCGATGAAAAGCAATGTCGTTGTTGACGCGACCGCGCCCAACACCGAGCCGATCGTAACAGCGCCGACTGAAAACAGACCTGTTTTTTTGATGCCGAAACTCTTCAGAATATATCCTGCCGGGATGGCAAGAATGATGCCCATGATTGAAAATATGGACATTGTCCCGTTTGCCTGGGCGTAACTCAAATTGAATTCATTTATCAATGAAGTCATCACAGGCGGTACTTTGAACCAATTCAGCGTCAACGCCAGAGTGGCCATGTAAGTAGCGAATAAAATCACCCATGCATATCCAGGTGTCTTTGGGGCATCATTCGGAATATTTGTGGCTTGCTCATTCATAAGACCCTCCTTTTGTGCGTTATCCAATCAGAATAACTGCCGGAAAAGGTTGATAAGAAGTCCCCTTTTTGGGGCCTAAGCAAAGAAAAACCATGGTTTCGTTGACGGGTGTAATCCATCATATTGTGGCTGCCATCGACAGTCAAGTCATTGACATTTATATATAAAAGGTGCCGAAGGAAGGGATTCAGTCTCATTGGAGCACATCCCAACATGTTGATGTTACGGGTTTTTCCAGTTGTCTAAGCGGTCGGCTTAATCCTTCTAGTCTTTCAACAGTCAAAATACTTTCAATCATCACATCGAAGATCAGCGAAATAAGCCCAAATGTGGCCACCACACATGCCGAGCGCTATATACCCCTATCATCTCATGACTATCCCTGCAAGATTATTCCGCATTGAACATACACGTCCCTGACACGACCGGGATCTAGGAATTCGGAGTCGCATAATGCCCGTTTTTCTTGACTTTTCCCTCATGTCTCGATAAAGGATAAGTACCGATGCTCCAGTTCATCAAATAGTCCACCTATCAAAATCATCTTTTCGGACTAGTCTATGTCCACCCTATCGACTCGCAATGGGGAGAGATATGAGGGAAGACAATCAGAGAAACAAGAATTCAACCAACCTTAAAATGACATCCTAAGGGCGTGTCTCCGGGGGCTTTTTTGTTTTGGTGCAGTGGACAGTTTTTTGAATCACGGGATAATCTTTAAACACTCTGAAAAGAAACGAAAGGAGGGATTGGTTATGAAAAGATTGTTGGTGATAATAGCCCTAATGATAGTTTCGACAAGCTGTGGTCATTATTCAACTGCGGATGGGCCTACACCTGATAACTTCATAAATGCCGATATCAATACTGTGTGGGAAAAAACTCTTGAGACACTCAAGGCTGAAGGGATGACTCTTGAAAAAACCAATAAGGATAGGTACTTTGTTGAGGCGACACAATATGTGCCTAGGAGTAGAGGGTCAATTGATTGGACTCAGGGTCCTGAGATAAGCATCAGGCTGACACCTAAAAGTACGAGTGAGGGAAGTCAAACCAAGATCAGGTTCAAAGGTGTCTTCAACTACTTCCAGAGAGATAGTGTTACTCCTGTAGCTCTTGAGGATGAAGAATCAGAACGTTATATAGACGAATTGATCGCAAGACTTTCTGCTGGAATAAAAACTCTTTCTGAAAGTCATGTGGGAGAATGACACTGATTCGATTTGCCAAGAAGAAGATAACCTAACCAAACTTTACCCAGAAATCAGGATAAGGCCATTGTAAGTCATGGTCTTTCTGATAGACTCAAATGTCCTAGTCATATGTCGAAAATGCACCGCCCCCGGCTGTGAGTTCCGGCAGAGCGGAGTTCAGGGTCAAAGCCGGGCCGAATGACGAACCAGTCAATCCACTGGATCTGTGGTATACCGGAGTCCCTGGACTTTTTTATTCATTGATGGGAGAGGCCGATGTCGAAATATTGCCGGCGAGAGACCGGACTCTGACGCCGGGCCTGAGATACATGCGGCCATTTGATGACGGAGCCGGTGAAATGGGCGGCGAGGCGTTCAACGGAACACTACATGTTCCTGCCTTCTTTGCCGAATCAAATCCCCTACAATCACCTAAATCACAGGCCTTTTTTAAGTCAATGCACATGTTTCCCGTGTTCTTCATCCTATTGTATGAAAACGCTCGACCATTGTAGGCCTGCACGTATTTTTCATCCAACTCAATCACTTTGGTATAATCTTCTATTGCTTCCCTGTAGTGTCCTTGCTTTCGCAGTACCTCTCCTCTGCTAAAATAGGCATCAATCATATCCGGTTCTCTTTCTATCGCCTTATTGTAGTCTTCTACAGCCTTTTGATAGTCCTCCAATTCATGATAGACATGCCCTCTTAACCTGTAGTAATAACCATTTTCCGGGACAATTTTTATCGCTTCATTGAAATCCGCGATAGCTTCTTTATATTGACCTTGATTCAGATAAGCCATACCTCTGCCCGAATAACCAGGGCTGTATGCTCTGTCCATTTTCAGAACCTCAGTGAATTCTTTTATAGCTTGATCGTATTCGCCGGTTTTCAGATATTCCACGCCTTTCTCACTCGCTTTATAGGAATCAAATGGCGTTGTCTCGCCTTCTATTTCAATATCCACAGACATACTGGCCATGCAATCAATGGGTTCTCCATCTTTCGTCGCAGGTTCAAAGCGATACTTTTTAATCGCTTCCAAAGCTCCGTTATCAAAAATACCGGCGGGTACAGATCTGACTACCTCGGGATCTCTCGCCCGACCTTCTTTTGTTACGACAAATCTCAAAACAACCCGTCCCTCATATATTTTTCCTAATTCAATAGGATAGCGTGGTGTCACGGCTTTAATGACCCTAGGAGGGGTATCCACCTCTTCCAATGGCGTCACTTCCGCGTAGGATATGGTGTAGAGGATTGTCGACAGAAGAATAAATAAAAATGATATCGCTTTCTTCATTTTTTCCTCCTCAGAAAAATAGTGATAAGTGGTTCGATTCGCACGGACGCTGGCCCCGTTTTCAAGCATTCTCATGAAGAATGTGCCATCGAAATGGCCAGGCGCTTCTTAAAAGATGACTAGGGATATATACGTTGATAGGCTTTCGAAAGATTACGGCCGGGGCATACCCGATGAGACACCACCCATGCTATCCATACCGGAATCGAGACTCCTGCGAGAATCTTGTTCAACATCGCGGACAAACTGGCCGGATTTCTCCTTTTTTTCTTCATCTATCGCAGCCCACTGCCATTTTGGCAGACAAGTCTTCGTTTTTAGACGTGATCCTGGCGACTGTGTCGTGCGACATTCTATTTTTTGGCTGTCATCGGTCTCAGCATTCTCTGATTCATCTTTTGCAGATACCTGACCCGTTTCATCCGCATGGGATGATGTCTTCTTCTTATATTCGCCACTAGCACATGCACCGATAAACAAGGCCATCAAAAAGACACATGACAGATTGAAGATGTCCGCTCTGAAGCTTTCCTTTAACCTTTTGAAAAATAGAATTCTCCTCATTGTTACCTCCCACTTTTTTATGAACATATCTCCACTTCTCTGAAGAGTAGTAGATAGTAGGGTATAGGGCTTAATAGATCTGCTATTATTCTTAATTGCGATATCACACAAGAGTCAAGAAAAATCGGCACTGTTCCTGGAGGATCAGCGGGGGCAGAGGGTCCATTTGAGAGCAGAAGGTGTCTGTGAACACCGAGAGAAGGCCACACCCTTTGAGGTCACTAACTCACGGCCCTGGAGAAGAGCGGGCTGCCTTCAGAGGAATGTATGAGATCCGGTACATGAAATTACATGTTATCTTCATGAGTATACCACCAAAAATCGTTGTTTTTGACAGGGTCGTACACTTTCGTGGAACCTTCAATTTTGATCAATGGAGAAAACCGCGCTTCATTAGCTTCATGTTGCAGTCTATCAAACGTCATGATAAGACCCAGATACCAACCATGCTTTTTTATTGCTAATAAACTGTAATCGGAACAGGATGGGTAGTGAGAGCAACTATGGCCCCAATGAGAGGATAGAAATTTCCTGTAAAATTCTATCGGGCTGGATGCAATGCTTTTTAAAATACTCACCTCACGATCAGGATCCGTTTCAATAACGGCATTTTTTTTATGCAAAAAAGAACGGGGGCTACGCATCAGATCTTCATTGCCAAACAAATCGAGCGGTGCCCAGATCGATATCAATAAAAAAATAAACAAAATTAAAACGATCTTTTTATCAGACATCACGTAGAAACCGACTGGTATTCTATTCAAAATAAAATCGAAAGAAGACTTTTATACCGGGGTTTGTACTTACATTTCTGTCATCTAATCCAAAATTTTGTACACCTCCTCTGAAGATGTCCTCGTCGATTTTTCTGTTATACTTGTAAGCACCATTGACCGCGCCATAAATATTGCCCTTATACCAACCGATAGCGAATATCGAACAGGCCAAACCTAAAGCAGGATTATCATCGTCAAATGCCAGCCATGTTCCCGAGATAAACAGGGCATTGAGCACAAATGCTCCAAGCGCGTCTTGATAACGACCGTTATAAACTTGCCCGCTGCCTGGCAAAACGGCAGACATAAATCCGGCGAGCCTCGGGTTTTTATACTTAACGTTTTTTTTTAGACTGATTGTTTTTTCTATTATGCCGGATTCCTGTAAAACGATATCCCCAATGAAATCATCTTCCAGAAGGCTTTCCACTTCATCCACCCTGTTTTGTTGAATCAACAACAATATTTTCCACAACACAGACTCGTACAAATCCTCTCCAGCGCCATTCACAATGATCCGTTCGAATAGATCCTCGGCCTTTTTGTATTTCTGAATTTTGATATAACAGATCGCCGTATTGAAATAGACGGACCGGACGTATTGGGACGTGGGAAACTGAAAGATAAAAGACTCATAGGCATCAATAGCGTCTTTCCATTCCCTTGCCATTAAATAAGAATCACCTATGAGCTTATAAAGGTCATCTGAGTACTCTCCATCAGGGAAAAGAGAATAATATCTTTTGGCTTCCGTAATCGCGCGGTAGTATTCCCCGGTTTCAAATAGATCTTGGCTAAATTTGTATATCTCGGCTTGCCTTAAAAGATTGTATTCTTCTGTCACATCCGTAGCAAAGGACGCATGACTGAAAAAGATAACTACGTATAGAGCGAAAAAGGGTATGATAACTTTTTTATATAACACAAAAATGGGCATCAGAAAGCCCTCAAGATTCTTGGGGAAAATCACTGTCACTATATGATAAAATCTTAAAATGTCAATGATTTTATATACTAGAAAGACTCTTTCTTTATTTGTCCCTAAAGAAACAGCAAACGAACGGGACACGTGGTTCGGATAAAGTCAACTGTCTGATATGACTGTGATATCATCTGGGAGAAGACTCACTCTTGGCTCATCCCGTTGTTTCTCCTATCTTTTGCTTATAAGCCGAGATTCTATGGCCATATCAGGAAATGGCAATACCACTTTTGTTTTTTCTCTTGAGAAAAAGTCAGTTCTGTTGATACTAAATCAATCCATTCGGAGATGTATAGCCTCTCAAGGCATTTGCAGGGTGAGCGAGGCCTTTTCTTTTGGTCAAGTTCTATCGAAGCTGATCTGAGGCAGGTTAACGAGAGTATGAAATGAATGGAAAAAGCGGAATATTAGGAAGTGTGAGAAAAGGGGTATTCATTGGAGCGTCAGTACTCGTTTTTATCCTCATAAACCCTTTGGCTATAGCCGATATGCCCAAGAGGACCTTGAGAGACGACATGACAGAAGTCTATCACGTGCTTCCAGAGGAGTCGTCATCCTTAGCCGATGCATTGGGAAAGGGAAAGTTCTACGGAAGACTTCGTGTGAACTATTTCTACTGGGATCATGATGAAAACATGCTCTATGATCCGATCGGCTTTGGTTTCGGGGGAAGCCTGATATATAAAACAGCGCCTTATTCCGGATTCAGCCTGACCGCGGGTCTCTATACATCGCAAAACCTGGGCCTTCTGGATATGGACGACGCCCTTTTAGGCAGAACAGGGAAGGGGACTTTCTCCAGGTATCATGCCGTGAAAGACGGCGACTGGGGGATGTCGGTCCTGGGCCAAGCCTATATCCAGTATCATGTTCGTGAAACAGACATGAGGGTCGGATGGCAAACCTTTGAAGGCTTTCTTGCTCGGTCAAATGACACCAGGATGATACCCAATACCTTTGAAGGGGTCACATTGGTCAGCCGTGACCTTCCTGATACGATCTTTACGGGCGCCTTTTTTACTGGCCAGAAACTGCGTGATCACGCTGAATTCCATGATGTCATCACATATAATGACGGGAGAAACAGGATCGTTACAATCGGGTCTCGGACAGTCAATCTCAGTAATTGGAATAACCAAGATGATAGTGCCTCCCATAGGGGACTAAGCTTTGACAATCTCAAAGCGGCAGGGAAGAAGGTGGACAATACCCTGGTCATTGCCGGCGTGACGAACCAGTCGATCGATCACGTGAAACTGGATCTGTGGTACACCGGGGTCCCGGATCTTTTCTATTCATTAATGGGAGAGGCCAATGTAGAAATACCGCTGGCGGGAGACTGGACTGTGACCCCAGGGCTGAGATACATGCGGCAATTCGATGACGGAGCCGGTGTGGTGGGAGGCGCGGCGTTAAGCGGAAAACTGGTTGACGGGACAGGACTGCCAAGGGGATACAATGATCCGGACTGTGTGGATGGAGATCTTTTTGCGGCCCGGTTGGTCCTAAAAAGAGGGGAGGGAAGACTGATCGGCGGCTACACGAGAATATCTGATGATGCGGATCTCATTGCACCATGGCGCGGTTTTCCAACCGGCGGTTACACCCGTTCCATGGGGCAATATAACTGGTTCGCGAATAATGACGCCTGGATGATTCAAGCCTACTATGATTTTGGAAAGGCGGGTATCATCCAGGGGCTTAGAGGGGGCATCGATTACACGTGGATGGACTACGATGATGAAAAGGAGCGGTTGGGCGGCCATTCTTTCACAGATCGGTCCTATATCCATGCGGATATATGGTACATATTTCCTTTTCTTGAGGAGCTGGAAGCAAAATTTCGCTTTGGAATGATAAACGCAGCCCACAAGACCAATGCGACCGAGATCGCGGTCTCAGGGGAGGACCCTTCTTATCATGAATTCCGGTTTGAAATGAATTATCTGTTCTAAGGGGTTTTGCTGTCATGATAGATATGGCTATTGAGTTCGCTGTAAAGGCTCATTACAATCAGGTTCGGAAGGGATCAGATATCCCTTACATCACTCACCCCCTTGCAGTGGGTATTATTCTTGCCAAGGCGGGCTGTTCAGATGGGGTTATCATGGCCGGGATTCTTCACGACACCGTGGAGGACACCTCCGTTACCTTGGATGACCTCCGAGATACATTTGGGGAAAAGGTGTCCATGATCGTGAAGGGGGCCTCGGAACTGGACAAATCTTTAAAATGGGAGGAACGCAAGAGCCATACCCATGATTTTCTGAAAGGGGCTTCACAAGAGGTCAAATTTGTAGCACTCGCGGACAAACTCCACAATATACGGACCATTGCATCAGACTATGCGAAGATTGGCGAAGCCCTCTGGGAGAGATTCAACCGAGGCAGGGATGCTCAACAATGGTATTATCAAGGTTTGGTGCAGGCCCTTCATGACGATTCAGCCGGTAAAACCTATCAAATCCTCCATAAGGAATTCTCGCGGGAGGTTGACCGGGTTTTCGAGAACAAAAAACAGGGATGAGGCAATGGGTAAGGAGATCGAAAGAAAATTCCTGGTTAACAAAGACTCGTAGCGGCCTGAAGGAAAAGGATTCCTCTACCGCTAGGGATATCTCTCCGAAGTGGAGGAAAGAGTTATTGGATCATTTAAGGACATGCCCCATTTCATTTATACGAAAATAGACCGTCTGGTCCAAGGAGGCGTCGCCTCTCGCCATGTGGCGAGTAAATATCTTGAAAAAGTGGAACAATCCTTAAATATTCCAATAACTCATCAAAAAAGGAATGTTTAAGGTTTTATGTCTTCTCAACAATAACTATCATTGATCTATAGGAGGAGTAATGATGAACAGGAAAATCTTGATTGTTTTTCTGTCTCTTTTATTTTTATCAGCCGGTATTTATGAAGTCGTCGCCCAACAAACAGGCACACGTATCGAGGGCGCAGACAGCTTTTATCCAGAAACAGTCGTATGGTTAGACCAACCCTATGAGATCGACGCCATACGTTTGTTGCTGCAAGAGGGCAAAAAGGAGCGTGCTGTTGAAAAAGCGCGTGACTATGTCGAGAGTCTTGAAAACGCGCTTGGTGTCGAAGCCAAGCAACGTCGTTATTACGGGCTCAATGCTCTATGTGCAGCTTTGACCAGTACAGGCGAATTAAATGAGGCCATTGACACATGCAGCCAGGCCATCGCACTTTATCCTACACGTTGGCTGGCTTTAAACAGCCGTGGCACTGCGTATTATGTCTCCGGTCAGATCGATCTGGCTTTGAAGGATTACCGGAAGGCATTAAGTAACGTGGAGGCATCGGAAGCAGAGACTAATCTTATTCAGCATAATATCAGACTTGCGGAAGCTAAAAAGTCAAATACAAACTAAAAAAAAGCATAGGGGTCAGGTCCATATCAAACAAACACAAGACCTGTTTAACAGGGTAAACCTTGACATGTGACATGAAGGACTGCGGAGTGACCATAGTGAAAAATGATGACATCTCCCCAGATATTAGTCATTTCTGATACCTCTAACCTAAAGAGGACTGCTTAATGGCTGTGATGTACCCTGCGGACATTGAGGAATACGAGGAGGCTTCTGAAGGGGAGAAAAGGGTTTTCAGGTTTTTGAAGGAAGCGGCAAGACCTCATAAGGATTATATCTGCTGGTATGAGCCGCCAATCGGCAGTGAGGGCAAAGAACCTGATTTCGTCCTTTTCAGCAAGAGCCTCGGACTCCTTGTCCTTGAAGTCAAGGATTGGACGTCCCAGCAGATCATTTCATACAGCCCGCATACCTTCACAATTCTTATCGGAGGGAAAAAAGAGGAGAGAACCAACCCGGACAAACAGGCCAAGGGTTATGTCAATAGGCTCAATGAGAAATTGAAGGAGTTCCCGGAATTTCTTTCCGATGATCCTAAGTATTCGGGGAATCCAAGGATACCCATCGGCCGAATGGTCGTATTCTCTAACATATCAAAGGAAGAATACTCGGACAGCAAATTCAAATGGTTGTTGGATTCTGAAAGATTTCTTTCAGGGGATGATCTGGATGCAACGGGTGAATTCCTCTGTGATGCTTCGGGGCGCAAATTCCGGGAAAGAATCTCAAAGGTTTTTCCGTTTCCATTTCAAGGGCTTCATCAAAAAGAGGTTGATAAGCTTTGCTTCATCATATGGCCGGAGGGTCAAATAGACCTGCCTGCCAGAGCCGGTTCAGGCAAGACCAGGTTTCAGAGGGAGGTGCTGGCCCTGGATGAGTCACAGGCCAGGGTGGCATTACGACTGGGAAAAGGGCATCAGATTATCAAGGGGCCTCCCGGAAGCGGTAAAACCCTTGTATTGATCCATCGGTGTTATCATCTCTTCAAGTACTCTCCCAAAGCGAAAAGGATTCTCCTGGTCTGTTACAACATCGCGCTTCTGGGTTATCTCAAGAGATTGATTCAGGAAAAAGGCCTAAGGATTGGCGAGAAAGGCATCGCGGTCTACCATTTCTATGAGCTTTGCTCCCGAATCCTGAATGAGCCTGTTCACTATGAAAATGAGGACTCTGAATATTATGACCTGGTGACCCAGGAGGCCCTTGAGAATCTGAAAAACGGAAAGTCGCGCATAGCGCCCTTTGACGCCATCCTCATCGACGAAGGCCAGGATTTTCAAGAGGAGATGCTGATGGTTCTGCTTGAGTTGCTCAAGCCGGAAGGCGATCTTGTCATCGGCCTGGACTCTTACCAGGACCTGTATAGAAGAAAATTCTCCTGGAAATCGGTGGGAATCAGGGTCAGCGGTCGTACCAGACATCTCAAGACGGTCTACCGCAACACGCTGGAGATCTTTGATTCCACGCAACGGTTCATAGGTGAAATACCCGGAATGGGCAGGCAGCCTTCTACCCTCCCCTTTGATTTCGCCTTTCACGGCGATTTGCCCGAGTTTCATCAATTCGCAAACCTGGAAGAGGTACAGGATTTTCTCATCGATGATCTGAAGAGATGTGTTGGATCCGAAGACTGCAAGCGTTCAGAGATCGCCATCATCTATGATGACAAGATATACGGACCGAGCAGATTCACATATGACAATCGCGCCCTTCCCATGCGGATTCTGAACAAACTCGAGACATCCGGTATTCCCGCTTTCTGGGTCTCCCAGGACGCGAGATCAAAGGAGATGTATGACATCACCACAGACAGGGTATCCCTGATCAGTGTCCACAGCTCCAAGGGATTGGATTTCGACCTGGTATATCTCATTGGTATTGATCATATCGCCTCAACAGAGGAAACCAAAGAGGCCCTGAATTCCCTTGTCTACGTTGCCATGACCAGGGCAAAGTACAGGCTTGTCATTCCGTATATTGAAGAAACGGAATTGATAAAACGCATGAAGGATTGTATCTTAAACGGATGAGGCAAGACTTATTAGCCGCGCGTTCACGTTGTGACCTCGACTAACACAGGCAGGCACCCCAGTGGAATATACCCCTTTAAGGGGCCCCAATTCCATGGGGCAGGCAGACGAAAAGACATATAGTATCGCTTAAAGTCTTTATGGAGAGACATTGACAGAAAGACAAGTCCTCCCAAGGCGGGCATACCTGCTTGTATTTCTGTCATGCACTCCCCATTGTGCCGGATGTTTCCGGTCTCCTAGAAGGAGCACCTTTAAGCTAATCCCATTTCTTGATGGACTGTTTCTCTTATTAAAAAATCAATTTCCGCTGAGGAATAAATTCAATGACAGGTAGTCAAATCGCGGTTCTTGCTATTCTTACAGCATCCCTTGTGCTCTTTATATGGGGCCGGTGGCGCTATGATCTGGTGGCAATCGCGGCACTACTTATGGTGTTTTTCACCAGACTGGTGGAGACAGATCAATTATTTTCAGGATTTGCTCATCCCGCGGTTATAACTGTTGCAGCAGTACTCATCATTAGCCGGGGCCTGCTCAACGCCGGTGTTATAGATACACTATCTCGTCAAATGGTAAAGGTGGGAGACCGGCCAATGGCACAGATCGCAGTCCTGACGTCTATCGTCATTTTAAGTTCCGGTTTTATGAATAACGTAGGTGCTCTTGCTCTTCTGATGCCGGTAGCCATCTGGTTGTCTCGACGTAGTGGACGCTCTCCTTCCCTGCTGTTAATGCCTCTTGCATTCGGGTCTCTGCTTGGAGGTCTGATTACTCTTATCGGCACGCCACCTAACATTATTATTGCTCTCTTCAGAGTGGAAACAGGACGCCCTGCTTTCGGTATGTTTGACTTCACACCGGTAGGCGCATGTCTTGCACTCGCCGGGCTAATTTTCATAACCCTGATCGGCTGGCGTCTTACTCCCCGGCGAAAAACCGGTGAGCCTTCGGAAGAATTGTTTAAAATTGATGACTACCTCTGTGAAGTGGCCGTTCCGGAGGCCTCAAAAATGGAAGGAAAAGCCCTATATTACCTGAACAGCGTCATGGGTGAGGGCAAACATATTGCTATAGTAGCCCTTGTTCGAGATGGTCGACATATACCGGCCCCTTCATGGTACGAGGTTCTTCAGGCAGGAGATATTCTTGTTATCTTAGCTGATTCTGAAGAATTACAGATTTTAGTGGATGAAGTTGGTCTGGCACTTGCTCAAGATAAGATAGTCGACAAAGAAATGATTGTATCGGAAGATATACAGATCATCGAGGCCATTATTGCCTCAGGATCGCCTATGGTCGGCAGGACGGCAACCAGCCTGCGAATACGCCGAAACTACGGGGTAAACCTGCTGGCTGTTGCGCGCCAGGGGCACCAGCTAAAGCAGCGAGTTTCGCAGGTACAATTCACTGCCGGAGATATCCTGCTTTTACAGGGAGATAAAGATTCATTGCATTCAGCCCTGGAATCTCTGAAATGTTTACCCCTTGCTGAACGGGGTTTTCGTATTCCCAAGCCAAGGCAAGTACTCATGGCTTTGACGATTTTCGGATCGGCCATGATAGCAGCCGCACTCGATACGATGCCTGTCCAGATTGCATTTTCAACCGCTGCCCTGATCATGGTGCTGGTCGGGCTGATCTCTATCAAGGATATATATGAAAGTATAGACTGGCCGGTGATCGTGCTGCTTGGGGCCATGTTTCCGCTTGGCCACGCCCTGGAAAGCACCGGTGGTGCGCAGTTGATAGCAGATAAAATGTTACTTCTATCAGGCAGCTTTTCACAACCGATCATTCTAGGGGTGTTGATCGTCGGAGTCATGTTACTGTCCAATGTAGTCAACAATGCTGCTGCAGCTGTGCTCATGGCACCTATTGCCATCAACCTGGCTGAGAACATGAATGTTTCGGCTGATCCCCTGTTAATGGGAGTTGCCATCGGATCTTCCTGTGCCTTTTTGACACCGGTCGGCCATCAGTCCAATGCCCTGGTTATGGCTCCCGGCGGTTACCGGTTCGGTGATTACTGGCGGCTGGGCCTTTCTCTTTCTGTGGTTGTTGTGATGATAGCTGTGCCTTTAATCCTGTTTTTCTGGCCACTGTGATTTATCGATTTGGAAAGGGCTCATAAAGAGCTCAAGAACGTGAAAAAGCGGAAAAAGGGAAAAAAATGGGGACGTACTCAAATAATCCAATAACTCATATCTATCTGAATTGTAGTGTGATAAGGAACGTTTGTACAAAATATATAACGACTTTTTGAGTATATTACAGCGCTGTGTGATCAACGATGGAATCATTTACCTTGAAAATTCGGTCGACAATACAGAGATTTCAAGGATTTAAACTATCATTTTTGATAGTAAAACAACCAATCTAAAATTTTTAAAGGAGGATTTTTCCATGGAAAACAAATACACTCGACGTGAAGTATTGGGATTGGTAGGAGCTGGTGCAGCAGTTTTAGGGACATACAGCCTCGCAAATTCCGCAACTAAAAACGAAGCCACACCTGACCAACAGGAGGAACATGCTATGACACCTTTAAAGGAATTCAATAAATACGGCGAGGATCTCGAGTACCACCTGATGCTTCGAACATCTCCCATTGCCGCCAAGATGCTGAAAAGTGAATCCGATATTCCTGAAGGAGCGCTCAGGCCAAAAAAGGACCGTGGATATCATTTTTCCCAGTGTCAGGCCTTTGCTCTGTCTCGTAGGGACGGGGTCACGGTCGCCATGCTGAAGGAGGACCACTGGTGTCCGGCCGCGCCCCTTGCCTATGGAAATGTGCCACAGAACCAACAGAGCGAGTCCTATGACTGCTTTCCCTATGGAAAATATGTAGGCATTGTCACAGCCCCGTTGAAAACCGCGAGTTTTATACCCGATGTGGTTATCATCTGGTCCAACAACGCCCAGCTGAGGGCACTGATCCTGTCCATGGACAGAGCGGAAAGCTCTCAAATAAAAAGCCGTTTGCTTCCCCCTTCCTGTTCATATGCCGTCGTCAATCCCATACAAGATAACAACTACTGGATGGTACTGCCTGATCCCGGAGAGTATGAAAGGGGGGTGGGTACGGAAGACGAGATGATGTTCTCTGT
>JAFGFY010000116.1 GCA_016930795.1 Deltaproteobacteria bacterium | reverse complement strand
TGCCATTCGACAGGCTCATGGCCCTGAGTAAGTCGAAGGGCTGCGTTGCCTTCGATCGCTCCTCTCGTTCGACCTTGAGGCGCTCGAAAGGCTTACGGCGTATGACCCATACGCCTCAGTTGTCGCTCCTCGGCGCCTTACATCCAATACCTTGCTTGTGATCATGGATGAGTCCAAACCACTTGTTTAAAAAAATATAGCTATATTAGATAGTGGATTTTGGTTCTTTATCTATCAACCACAAGAAAAGGTCTCACATTCCATGACCATACTCAAGGGTTTGACCGAAGCAGGGAATCAAATCCCGTGAATCAAAAACAAAAAGAAGCCATTTATTACACGAGCAGGGTGATTAAGTATGATGACAACATGTTTAGCTTCCTGTATTTTAGTGCCGGTGTCTTGTATCATATGTTTATAACTTACCATGGAGGAGATAACAGATGATCACAGTTATTGGCATATCAGGCAGCCTGAGAAAAGGTTCCTACAATTCGGGTCTGCTCCGTGCCGCGGTTGAAACGGCACCGGAGGATTGCACGGTAGATGTGGTATCTATCAAAGGGATTCCTTTGTATGACGGGGATGTGGAGGAGACTGAAGGGATCCCGGAGGTCGTCGAGGGAATCAAAGGCCGCATCGAGAAAGCGGACGCTTTGCTGCTGGTCACCCCGGAGTATAACAATTCCGTTCCAGGCTTATTCAAGAACGCTATGGATTGGCTATCCAGGCCACCGCAAGATCGAGCCAGAGTATTTGAAAGTAAACCTGTGGGTCTCATGGGTGCAAGTATTGGTCCGTTAGGGACTGTTAATGCCCAAACCGCGTGGCTGCCCGTCTTCAGAGTCCTCAACATGCGGATTTGGTTTGGAAAGCAACTCTACGTGGGAGGAGCACTGAACCTTTTTGACGAATCAGGGAACCTTGTGGACGAAAATACGAAAAAGCGTGTGGCATCCTATATGTCGGCTTTTGTAGAGCATGTGGCAGCCCAGAAGCAAAACGGTTAGAAGAGCTTTATGTGCCGTCCGCTTCAAGCCATACAGGCCTTTGATGTCTGCAATCTAGCATTTGACTATTCCGAGTTAGATTCAAGAGGAGACGAACAGAAAGAGGGAGTATGAACATCTTCGTCCTGGATTATGATGTTAGAAAATGCGCGAGATACCATGCGGATCAGCACGTGGTGAAGATGATCCTTGAAGGCACTCAAATGCTTTGCACCGTACTGAACAATAACGGCGTAAAGACACCCTACAAATCAACCCACTCGAATCACCTTTGCACCCTTTGGGTTGGGCACTCTCTTTCCAATTGGATATGGTTGCGCAAACTTACGTTACAGTTAAATGAAGAGTTCTTATTTCGATATCATAAGGTTACGGGCCATCGATCCGCAATCGTCGCGTATCAACTCCCTTCTCCACCCATTGTCGATATAGGTCTCACCGAATTTGTTCAGGCTATGCCCGATGCCTACAAGGTGCCGGGTTGTCCTGTTGAGGCCTATCGAAGATACTACGTGGGTGACAAACGGCACTTCGCGAAATGGACAAGACGGAGGCCTCCGAAATGGTTCACAGAAGGGGTCAAGGCACAGGAAGAGAATGACCGAAGGGGATCTCTATGAATGCTTGGTATGAAGGGCTGAAAAAACCTCCATTGACTCCGCCCAACTGGGTGTTTGGGCCTGTTTGGACTATTATTTATATCATGATTGCTTCTTCTCTCTATTTATACTTGCGGACCAAACCAAAACAGCACCCTGAAGCGACAGTGATTCTACTTGTTATTCATTTGATCAGCAATTTCATATGGACAGTGTTATTCTTTGGTCTTCAATCGCCTCTTCTGGCATTTTTTGACATTTTTGTGCTGGATCTATCTTTGGCAGTTCTCATCTTCCTTTTCAAGAAGGCAAACAGAATCGCAGCCGCCCTTCTTCTCCCTTATGGGCTGTGGGTTGGGTTCGCGACTTACTTAAATTTGGGTTTTTTCCTGTTGAACAGGACGTAGATATTTTCTGAAAACAAGAGTCGGGGCCACCCCGGTGAAATAGTGGAACGGCCTCTTGTGTGGCGATAGCAGAACACATTCTTGAAAATGCACAGCTCGCCCCGTTAAATTGCGTCGTGCACCCGAAGGGATTTAACGGGGCAAGCGCATTCCCCGCGGCTTGTCCAGCGGGGAACTTCAATATCATCATATGAAGGAGCCTTTGATAATGGAAACTCGAATAAAAATCGGCGTCAGCCGATGTCTGCTTGGCGATAGGGTTCGTTATGACGGGGGACACAAAAGAGATCCCTTTCTAACAGATACCCTTTCGATATATGTGGACTATACCCCTGTCTGCCCCGAAGTCGAGGCCGGCTTCCCCATACCCCGTGAAGCATTTCGGCTAGTAGGAGATCCTGAAAAACCTGTCATGATCACTTCAAAGACCGGAAAGGATATCACGGATGTCATGGAAAAATGGTCTCAAAGGCGAGTCAGGGAACTTGAAAAGGAGTCCCTCTTCGGGTTTATCTTCAAAAAGGACTCTCCCAGCAGCGGCATGGAAAGGGTTAAGGTCTACAATGAGAAAGGCATGGCCGAAAAAAAGGGTGTGGGCATATTTGCCGGGATCTTCATGCAACATTTCCCTCTCATCCCTGTTGAAGAGGAAGGAAGACTCCACGATCCGATATTGAGGGAAAATTTTATAGAAAGTATTTTCTCTCTCAAGGCTTGGAGGGAGACTTTGAGTCTGAGGAAAAGTATGGCCTATATCATAGACTTTCATACTCGACATAAACTTCTTATCATGGCACACAGCGTGAATCATTACCGGCTGATGGGCCGCCTTGTCGCCGTCGGCAAAGGACGTCCGATATCCGAGGTCTATCGGGAATATGAAGCCTTACTGATGGAGGCTCTTAAGCTAAAAGCCACCGTGAAGAAGAATGCTAACGTCCTGCAGCATATGATGGGGTATTTCAAAAAAGACCTTTCTTTATATGAAAAAAAGGAACTGAATGAAATCATTGATCAGTACCGTAGGGAGTATATCCCATTAATTGTTCCAATAACGCTGATTAATCACTATGTTTACAAATATGAACAGGGGTACCTTCGCAAACAGGTTTATCTGAATCCCCATCCTATCGCCTTAAAGCTGAGAAACCATTCATGACTATTCCTGAATAATTCCATCTCTTAAGGACTCCGAAGACCGCACAGGTATGGGTGAACAGCAGTCATTTTCAGGATTATACATAAGGCGATATGAAATTCCTCTGTTCCCCTCTCTATACATGTGATCCCAACCCCTTACATAATACTGGCATCCGTCATTAAAACATATATACATAAAATCGTTGTCCCAGGTGTATGAAAAAGGGTTATTTGGAACAGCCCATTTTTTCATTTTTTCTCCACAATAGGGACATTTCAAGGTTTCTTTTACTCTTTTCTTTTTTCTTTCAACCTCTTCAGGCGTCCAACCAACACCATAATCGTTCATGATCGTAGGTCTTCTTCCCCTTAAAGGGTCCCCTCCTTTTTTATCCGAATAAACGGCATAAATAGGATCGCTGGGTAAACCGGAATTCGCATACTTATCGTCCTTTGGACGGGGTCTTCCCTTTGAAACAAACACTGATGGGCTTTCAAACATACCGCTTTCATTAAAAAATTCCTGAACCAGAATAACCCTTTCATCTTCACTTGATTCCCGCCAAACCTTTACAGCCTTTTCAGAGAACATTCTATTGGAAAAGATGACGAGAAAAAGCCCGCCGGGTTTTAAGATTCTTCCAACTTCCATAAAGATATCAACGGGATGTGTCATATAATCAATTGATACTGTATTCATGACAATATTAAAGTATTCGGACTGAAAGGGAAGATGGAAATCATGATTAATATCATGAAAAACACATTCCGTAAGGCTCCTGTTTTTCTCAAGCTCGTTCCTGTTAAGCCCAAGACCGACGACCTTCGAAGGGATCATGGTTTCAGGAATGTGTGAATTCCAACCTGCCATGAGATCCAAAATAGCCGGTTTTTTTTCGATTACTAATGAATTGATGATTTTTTCAACAGTTGATAAAGCAAGCGAATCAAGGTGATCCACAAATCTGTCGAGAGAATAAAATATCGCATCCTCCTCCTCATTTTTTCGCGTAAAAGCATCTTCGCGGTAAATCGGATTGATTTTCCAGCCTGTCCTTTTTCCTTGAGTTTCCATTTTTACCTCCATAAACGAAGCCAAAAAAAGCCGGGGTAAGATGATGATCTCAACCCGGCTCGTTGCCCCAGACAATTGGGCAGGTTGTTTTGTTAACTTATTTTACTAAAAGAATAAACATGATATGAAGGTTGTCAACAACAGGGTTATTGAAATTCACTTAATGAGATCTAAATTAATGACATTCGATAAACTGAAGAGATGATATATCTCCATGTGATAAAAATACATTCAAGATAGGAGGGTTTAAAATGGATCTTAAGGCATATTTCGAAAATCATGAAGGCAAGGGCATCCTCGCCACTTCAGATGACACCGGTAGGGTGGATCTGGCCCTCTTTTCAAGGCCCCACGTAATGGATTCTGAGACTGTCGCTTTTATCATGGCCGACCGCCTGACCCATCATAACCTGACTCTGAATGCAGGAGCGGCCTATATATTCATGGAAAAAGGCGAAGGCTATAAAGGGGTAAGGCTCTTTTTGACCAAGGTTCGTGAAGAACAGGACACAGATCTCCTTTATTCTCTGAGGAGTAAAAAATATCCCTCGGAAAAAGAGGAAGGGAAAACACGCTTCCTTGTTTTCTTCAGAGTTGAAAAAGTACTGCCGCTTATCGGGGCAGGAGAGGATGAGTAGGCATTCAGTGCCTGCGGGCTGCCGTGATTCGGCCTTAGGATCACACTCTTTTTGCCAATGCCTCAACCTTTTTTACATAATCCCGAATGTCACACTTTCTCTCTAAGCCGGAAGCGGCCATGTAACGGATCTTGCCGAATACGGGCCGTTCGAACCAAGCTCGGTCATGCAGACCGAAGACCCAGGACACGCTGGCATAGGAGTTAGGGTCCCGACCGTCGAGAAAATACTGATTGTTTATGGCCAACATGGTTTGAAAGGCCTGTTCCGGAGTTCTGGACCACTCCAACATCTTTTTGCCCCAGTACATGCGCATATAGTTGTGCATAAAACCGGTCAGCTTCATCTCTCTCATGGCGGCGTTCCAGTATTCATCGTGGGTTTCCGCATTTTCCAGTTGGATCCGGGAATATATGTACTCACGCCGGTCCTTTTGGTGTTGCGCAAGCGTTTTAATGGCCCATTGGGGGATGCAAGCGTAGGAATCGTAATTCAGAGTGTAGTTCACAAAATTTATAGCCAGTTCTCGGCGCATGATCAGTTCCTCCAAATAGGCCTCTCGGGCCTCCAAAGAACCCTTATCCACTCCTTTCATTTGTAATGCGAGATAGAGAGGGGACAAATGCCCGAAATGCAGATAGGGGCTCATGTGGGAGATGTCATCGGTTTGGGGTTGATTACGGTTTTTTGCATAGCGACACAACCTCCCTTTTATAAACTCATCAAACCTGGCTTTTCCCTGAGAAGTTCCACCCTTAAAGAATTGGGTCACCGGTGGAATTCTGCGGTCGATGGTCAATCTTGTGAGGATGACCCCGACGTCTTTTGGATCCAGCCCTTTGATCTTTCGATCTAAAGATGGCCTCTTTACAGCGCTGGATTTAAATGGCACCAGATAATCATTAAGGTGTTGATATATCTTTGGTCGAATGGTTCGAGCCGCATATTCAGCCTTTTGGGATACGACTTCTATGGGTACAACTACATCACTTTCAACCTGTACGACGCCACAAGGGGCCGAGAGCGGGCCAAATGAGCGCGCCAGGTCTTCTGGTGGCGGAGGTAACCGCGATCGCAGACGATCAATGAGGAGTTCCGGCCGAGAGCTGAGGCCACATCAACCGGCGAGCCGTGTTGGATAATCATCTTGATACCTTGTGCAGACAGAGAGGCCTGGGTCTCCAATAACCCTTCCAACATAAAGGTGTAGTGACGGAGGTTGGCCTCTGGATAATTGTCCATTAGACCGAAGCCCACCAGCACACCCTGGTCGAGGGCGTTTGCTATCTGAATGGCATATTCCAGGGCATGATTATACTCTGCTCGCTGAGATTGCTGCATCCAATAGAACACATAACGGCCTTTCCGCGGCTCAAGATCATTTAGCCGTTGAATGCGAGTGCCGTGAACGGATTGTAGGGTCATTACTCTTATTTCCCTTTTTAGCTGGTGAGAGTGTTTTGGTTATGGGATGTCACTCTGTTAGAGCTCGTATACAATGGCCTTCGACCAGGTGTAAATAGCGAGGCAATGCCTTTTACAATCAAAAAGGGTGCATGAATATGACAGAGATTGTATGATTTGACGATAGAGATAGTAAACAGGATTCAATGCTATCATAATGAAGTCAAATCAGAAACTAATATGTTAGGGGGCTCATATGCTGGCCGATCTGAAAGATGTGAAAGATATCTTAAAAGACCTGTTTGATTCCCAGACGCTGGCCGTCCTGGCCACCCAGGGTGATGGACAACCCTATACAAACCTCGTTGCCTTTGTGTCCAGCCATGATCTGCAATCTCTTTTTTTTGCCACAGGCCAATCGACTCGAAAGTTCTCAAACCTCTCCGCAGAACCGATGGTTTCCATGTTGGTGGATAATCGTGCAAACAACCCCTCGGATTTTCGCTGGGCCAAAGCCGTGACCGTTACAGGAAAGGCTGAGAAAATCGATAAAGAAAAGGAGGTTGAAATCACGGAGACCTATCTTAATAAGCATCCACATCTAAGGGATTTCCTTGCCTCCCCCAGTTGCGTCCTCATCAGGATAAGGGTGGAGACCTATTATCTTGTGACGCGATTTAAAGATGTTATGGAAATTCATATGAGGTTATGAAGATCATTCTGAAATTGGAAACGGTTGCTGAACAGAGTCTCCATACGGTGGGTGAAAAAGCCGTGCCCTAGCACTCATGTTATAAAACAGGATTTCGTGTTCCTTCGGCCCGTTGTCTCAGTGTCGGCCTACGTCATAATATGCGGATTCATAGGGACTAATGAGCTATAGCCTTATGAAACTCTATTTCTACGCCCATCTTTTGTATTTTTTCCAGAATCTCGGTCAGTTGTGACTCGGTACAATCGTCGATTCTATATGTGTCGCCTCCGCCGTCTGTGTAGATCAGTGTTAATTGAGCATGGGCGTCCAGGCATACCTTGTGAATATAATCCTTGGAAAGCCAGGGATCAATGGCCTGCATAAATTCAGATAAACTGCATGTTTTCATCGATTATTCTCCTGCCTTCAAATTGACCTTCTCGTTAAGGGATTCGGGAAGGGTCATCAAAGTATACGCAGAAGGTTTGTATTGACGGAGTCGAGTTAAAAGCGCCCTAGTCATAAAAGACATTGGACTCACCCGCTTCCGCGATCCGATCCTCAAGAAGTTTGATGAGTAATTCACGTCTCACAAAGAATGCGTCTACTTCTGCTTCACTCAGAAGAGATGACAGGCTCTCCCTCACTAATCCTTCATCCATCTGCTTGAGGGCATTGTAAAGGCTCCTGGAGCATCGCGACACCTTTTCGGGTGACGGAAGAGACTCATCCATGGCAAAGGAACGGGTGTGGTCGATAAGCCAGAGATTCCAACCTTTGTCAATCAGGATGTTATTCTGATTTCGGTCAATATTGTTGATGAGGTTATCAAAGACCCGCATGTCGTGGGACTGCCGGTTCCAGCTTGTGACATCAGGTGGGGTTGTACCCTTATTCCTTCGGTCCACCTCTTTGGTGGTCTTTTCCATCCAAAGCTGCACGGACCCGGACCTGCCCTCAACCTCTCGATAGACGGTGGGCGGGATGTTGTATAGACCGAGGATCTCGTTGATCTTGTACGCTGCCAGCTCGCTTTCATAGCTGTCGCGAAAGTGTCGGTTTTGTCCGCTCAATGATGTTGAGTTAAAATCCGGACGCTTAACCACGTTTTCCCAACGAAAAATGCTGTTTGCCCAGACCCCGTCCTTGTCCAACACGACCTTTTTGTACTTGTTGATACCGTCCCGATGCGTTTTTGACCGGGCCACCTCGGAGGCAGCCAGAAATTCCTCCGCGTCCTGAAAACTCTCGAAAGGCAAGGGATCCCCAGTCGGACCGACCCATGTATAATCCTCCGCTGGTCGCGCGATCACGGAAGATGACAGGACAAGACCGGGCACAAGCATGAAAAGTAACGCCAGTCCGTATACGATGATCTTTTTCATTCTCTTATGAATACCTCCTTTGGATGTCTAGAAAGTGATAGGGCCTGCTTGGACTACCCTACACGGTATCTCTGCAGGAAATCCGGATTCGTTTCACGTCTATGATAAAGACAAACCGGACAAAAAAAAGACCCCACCTCTTAAAACGAGAAACGGGGTCTCCTCCATATCCTCCCCACTAATCAAGTGCGGGAGAATGGGCACTCAGTGCCTATTGAAGCCATGAATTATTCTACTCAGCAATAAGCCTGAGCTTTCTCCCCGTCCCTTAGGTCGA
>JAFGFY010000115.1 GCA_016930795.1 Deltaproteobacteria bacterium | reverse complement strand
ATTTTTTATGGAATTTCCTTCTTTTGGAGCGCCGGCCCATCGTCCGTCCAGTTCCCCGCCCCAGCGCGGGACAAGCCGGCGGGATTATAGAGGGCGGAAGGCGTGATTTCATAACTTGACATGCTAGGTCGATAGCGATTATAAGCGTGGAATGGTATATATTTCTGTTAGCATAAAATAACCCGCGAGATTTTTTTGCGGGTTTTTTCAGTCTACACCCTTTTACCAATAGGGTTATTAATTTCTAGAGATAGCGCGGAGTGTTTTTGCTTGTGTTGTTGCTACAATGAGTTATGTGGCGCAGGGTACAAGGCATAGGGCACAAGGAAATACTATTTCAGAATTTATTCCCTGCGCCGTGAGCCTTACGCCTTGCGCCACGTCGCACGGAGAAAGATGCAATGGTTAAGAAAGATATATTTCATGTTTACTTAATTATGTCTTGCCTTAATAAGGAGAATACATGGAATTGGAACAAATTAAAGTCGGGTTCATGGATGTCTTTTGTTATATCGTTGCCTGCCCTGTAACAAAGGAGGCGCTGCTTATTGATCCGGGCGGGCATGAGGAACAGCTTGTTGAAAGGATTTCTCAG
The DNA here is from genome assembly GCA_016930795.1 of Deltaproteobacteria bacterium. Classification (GTDB taxonomy): domain Bacteria; phylum Desulfobacterota; class DSM-4660; order Desulfatiglandales; family HGW-15; genus JAFGFY01. Next base: position 16,784 of record JAFGFY010000115.1, on the reverse strand, counting down.
AAGGGCATTGAACTCAAATATATTGTCAATACCCATGGACATCCCGATCATGTCTGCGGAAACGCTAGGGTCAAAGAGTTGACGGGCGCTAAGATCGTCATGCACGAAAAGGACAATGAAATATTCACCTCACCCGCGGGGCAGGAGAGGGCAAGGCAGATGGGTTTCACCCCATCCCCTCCTGCTGATATCACGATAAAGGACGGGGATCGCATTGTCGTGGGAGAGGTCTCTCTGGAGGTCATCCATACACCGGGGCACAGTCCCGGGGGAATTTGTCTTCTAGTCGATGGGAATCTTTTTACCGGAGACACCCTTTTTGTGGGCGCCGTAGGCAGAACGGACCTTCCGAATTCTTCCTTGGATCAGTTTATGGACTCCATTCAACATAGGCTTCTCACGCTCCCGGACGATACCGTTGTTTGGCCTGGACACGATTATGGTCCTAAGCCTTCATCCACGATTGGCGAAGAGAAACAATCAAACCCCTGGCTGAGATAGAGTCCATAATATAACCTTCTATAGGTCATGAGCCTATCCGGTCCAGTCGGTTCCTCAGGATACACCTCTGAGAAGGAAGGGACGCTTTCCCACCATTTCATGATTCCCTCACCCTGCAGGCGTGTGCCATTTTCATCAACTGCAGATCAGATTCTATAGGGGCCCCAACCTGTAAGGAATAGGTGAATCGGGCCTTTGCCGAGTCGCGATTTGAGGCGACCCAAACAAAATCTTCCTGTTTTCGGCATTCAGTTGAAAGCCGGGCGCCGAGTCCATCTTTTTCCCTGTTAAACCCGTCTTGAAGTGATCGCAGTAGAGCCGGTATATTCCATTCCTTTTGTCCTTAAAGGCTCCACCATTGAATATCACTTCAGCGTCATCAGTGAATAGGTTCACGGCTTCTTTATACTCTCCGTTATCAAGATAATTTTCATAGGCCCTGTGCAGACTGCGAATGGCCTTCTCATCCTCGAGGAGTCCAACCTGTTTGGACCGTCTCTCGACCCTAGCATTCAAATTTGTATCCTCTTTGAAACTGGTTCTTACCATACCAGGGACAGCGGTAGCCAGTACCGCAGAAATGGCAGCACCGGCCTTCCACATAAAGGAGCGGCGGTCCCCATGTGCGGCTTTGCTTCATGTTGTCCCCCGATTTTGCTCTCGATTTCAATCCATTCATTTTACGCTCCTTTCTTCGTTGGGTTCAGGCCGAAGTATTTCTTTACATTGAACTGTCCGATATGGCGGCCTATGGCCCCTGTCAGACTGAGATTCACACCACCCGCTCCTCCGGAAAAACCAAAACCGCAGTCGTGGGTAATTTTGGTGTTGATCATGACGCACATCTCCGCGCCGTTGCAGGCTTCTTCATTTTGGACGAATATATATACGCCGTCTCGGACTTTGACATAGATGCAGGGAGAGCCCCACTGGGCTCCCAGTGTCTGGTTTTCAGTGAAGATGGTCCAGGACATGGAGTGAGGAGTCGTGTAAAGATGCATGGAGGTCATCTGGTCGGAATAAGACCATGAGAAGGCATGACCGACCAATTCATCCGTGAGTTCATGGCGCACATATTGCGGGACCTCCAATCCTTCCATTTCCGCCACACCGAAGATAGCGCGATAGGATGTTTCATTTCCGAAATATTGGGTTCCCATTTGGGAGTGAATACAGGTGGTAAGGCCGTTCATAAGGTCCAGGGCGACCTGCACGCTCGCTCTCGGTTTACTGTCGGTCAGAATGTGGCTGAACCATACCAGCTTTTCGTCCGCCTCATAGGCCCGATAGGCTTCCTCGTGCCATTGGGTTTCTCCGTCTTCACGGTATTTGAGTTTGTATTGCTCGGTGATTTTATAATGCCGGACCGGGCCGCCGTTGTCGTAGCGAAGGGTGAATTCCTTTCCGACCAGCATATCGGTGAAGGGCATATTGTTCCCGGCCATCGGCTGAATCGCCTCTATCCCGCCGCCGAATGCCTTGGTGCTTTTCATCGCTGCCTCGTGGACCTCTTCGTCGGTCATGTACTGAAAATCTCTGACGGGACGGTAGACCAGTCTCTGGCCTTTTCCGGGAGATTGCGGGTCTGAATCTGCCTGGACAAACATGGGTTCTTTACCATGGTCGTCGAACGGCTCCAGGTATGCCAGCTGCCCGACAACTTTACCCCTTCCCCGGAACATGTAGTATTCCAGTTCGTCCCTTTCATTGAAGCCGATCCGCACGCCCGCCTGGGTTTCTGTGAACAGATCCGCGACAAAGAGCGTAAAGATGCCGGAAAATTCACATTCGGTCCTGTCATATATGAACATGTTGTCGTTGATGAGCACGTAATCCGACGGGCTGCAGTAACTGAGTTTGTCTGTGTGCCGGGTCAGTTCGACAAAATTGGATGAGACGACCGAAGCATAGAATTCCAGGGTCTCGATGCCCGTATCCTGTTTCCAGTACAAGCCTTTGCCTTCGATCCTGTTCGTATAGTGATGAAGCCTTTCAGGTGGTTCCTGCCCCTCAGCATGTACATAACCGAAATATATCTGGCGCTGTACTTCCCTGTCATCTACTGTGATTTCTTTGCGACCCAGCGTCTTTTCTTTTCTGCCGCTTGATAACCACACTTCAAACACTGTGGCAAGGTTTGTATCGAGATCTACGAATACATTGTAACCCTTTTGGCTTTCAGGAATCATATGAGAGAAGAAGACCATCTGCTTGAGAGTGAGTGCACCGTATCCTGCTTTGACTTTTTTCCCCCCGTTTTCGGAAAGGGTCAGCTTGTTATTTTTCTTGAAGCTGTAGTCCAGAACAGGGCCGTCTTTGGTCACGATTTTAAGTGACTTTTCGATCAGCACATCCGAAAACTTGGATGTGCATTCAGGTCCGGCTTCTGTGGCTTTGAGTTTCTGTCCAATCTGCTCCTTTGTCAGTTTTGTGTACTTGAAGCGATGCATCGGTGTATTCATTTTTCCCTCCTTCTCTTGATGTGATCTGTTACTCGATGGCGAAATTCACCTTTGTCTACTCTCCACAGCCCATCGTCCATAGCAAGCAAGCTATCGCGGCCTGTCCTGAGCTTGTCAAAGGGGAGGACATTCGGCCTAATATAGAGAGGACGGGCTGTGGAGGTTGATAAGCATGTCGAACTACGGAATAGCCCTTTGGGCCGTCCGAATGACGCCTTGATACCCCGTTGCCCTGAAGCGGGGAGTTTCATTGACTGGGCTGTCCTACGGGAGGAGTGCGAGTTTGTCTGATAACGACGCCCATATCCCCTACCCTTTTATTGTCACGCATGCGCTGTTCATAAAGATCACGATCAGTGATGGCCTGTGCCAGTAATTGCTTAGCGGTAGGGGAAGAAGGGTTGAGTTCCAGGGCTTTTTTGTAATCACTGATGGCTTTGGGATACTCATTTATGCCATGGTAATATAATCCCCTATTGATATAAGCATTAACATACTCGGGATCCAGCTCAATAACCTTGTCAAAATCCGAGAGTGCCTTTTTATATTTTTTCTTTCCAAAATAAGCGGCCCCCCGGTAGTAATAAGCAGGAGCATTATCTGGCGTGATGCTTAAAACGTCATTAAAATCAGAAATGGCTTTGCTATACTCCTCTACACCTACGTAATGAAGACCTCGGCTGAAATAGGCATTCGTATACCTGGGATTAATTTTTATGGCCTTGGTGTAATCAGAGAGGGCCTTGTCAATTTGCCCTTTCTCATAATATGCATTCCCCCTGTAGAAGTAGGCTCCAGCATCCTTAGGGTTTAACTCTACAGCTTTATTCAAATCAGTAATCGCATCATCAATTTGCCCTTTCTTCAAAAGGGAATGTCCCCGGAATGTGTAGTCGACAGGAGAATCTTGTTGCTGTTGGATTGCATCGGAAGTCTTCAGATTCTCTTCAGGCCCCTCATCCGTTGCATAAATCTGGCTACCGGATATTGGCAAAAGAAAAAGCGCCAACAAACAGACCATCGGTAACATAGACAACGCCCTTTGTTTTAACATCGTATCCTCCTCTATGATCACATATGATTCAAGATCATCTTTTGACATTGCACACATGTGATCAATTGTCAATAACCAGTCTTTAAAAACCAAGCAATCAAATCAACAAACGATCAACTAATGAAATAATGTTCAAAAATGCAAGTGTCATGCAAATGGATCGCAATGCTTTACATGGTGTATTCACGGATTTCCCAGCAGGGCCCTTTCTATTTCAACAGTTGGTGGGGGTTCTTTCAGACGAGTATGTTGCGGTATCATGGGATGCCTTGATGAATCCACAAGATTTCGGTTACATCCAGTTCTCCGGCCTTCCACACCGTATCCATATTTAAACTCAGCCGGTTAGTAGGGGCAAAACACCTCTTCTATCTCTCGGAGATCCTTGGCGACAATTGTTGTCAAGATTAATGACATTTGTCAACATCGTCAATATTTTTACATGCGTTTTTCATCGTAATAGGTTTAGAATTTATGACCCGCGTATATTGCGAGTATGTCAGGATAGGGTAGGGATTATCGCCTCAACGCCTCAGGGTGTCCCAAAAACGCAAAGCCCTCGGCCATGAGCTCTGGCCGAATGGCAGACTTGTCCGCCGTTATTGTGGTGGATGACGCCTTGATGGTGAATCAGGGACATTTATTAATCTTGGCAGATTTGATCAATCCGATTAGAATGAGACAGACGATTGAAAGGAGGAGTTAAGATGGATGTCACTGAAGCAATTTTGAAACGGCGAACCATTAGGAGGATGAAGCCCGATCCAGTGGAAAAAGAGAAGATTGAAAAAGTCCTTGAAGCGGGCAGACGGGCTCCCTCATGGGGAAACACACAACCATGGCGCTTTATTGTGGTTCAGGACAAGGCCAAAATCGAGGCGCTGGCGGGGGCGGCCGGCGGTCAGCCCCAGGTGGCTGACGCGCCGGTGGTCATCGTATGTTGTGGTGTCCCGGATTCTTTTTCCCGAAAGATGCATCGGGAGGCCCTGAAACAGCTTATGGATTTGGGCGTGATGGATTGGTCGGACGAAGTATTGGATAACGTTATTTTAGGAAGCGAGCAATTTGCCCCGTACCACCTGGGCGAGCAGGTGATGAAGATCAAGGCCGGCGAGCAGATCATGATCGCAGCGGCTTATATGACACTGGAAGCCGTGAACCAGGGACTGAGTACCTGCTGGGTGGGGGCGATCGCGCCAAATGAAGCCCACAAGGTGATGAATCTGCCTGAGGATCTTTTTGTACATGATTTTATACTTTTGGGATACGCGGATGAGGACCCCAATCCCAGACCAAGGAAAGACTTTGACAAAATCATGTTCTGGGAAGAACATCAATAACTGATTGCAGGACTCGTTTTCAGTTTGCTGTTTCTTTCAATTACATCGTTTCTGTCATTAAAAAGGGAGGGAAAATGAAACTATTAATTTTCAATGCCAGACGCTATCTGGCCTGGTTTATCGCAGGTGTTACCATTTTCGCATTATGTAGTGGTTGTGAACGCTTGGATGGATCATTAGGTTCGCGAGCGAAGGATGATATGAAACTGACTGTTCTTGATCCCAGGGGCCAGCCATCAGGAATATTCGGTCGATCGGGTGCGGCCGGCGCGCATATACTGGCCAACCGTAATCCCGAAACACAACCCACTCTGTCCCTTGATGAACTTGTTCCTCTTAGAATGGCCCCCAGGCTGGGAAGTCTGGAAAATAAGAATATCTACATGGTGGATACAGGATTTGAAGGCGGCATGGCTTTTTTTGAAGAGATGCAGGCGTGGTTCAAGGAAAACATGCCTTCTGTTAAAACCGTATTGCACAGGAAAAGCGGCAATGCCTTTGTAGACAGTCCTGAGCTCTGGCCCGAGCTCAAGAAGAAGGCGGATGGTGTGGTCTTCGGTGTTGGCGGGTGAGACGGCTGTTCGGCGAGTATCGCCGAGTTTGCCAGAATCATGGAAGGTGAGTTTGGTGTACCCACAGCCCCGATTGTTACATCAAGATTCGCGGATTATGTTATCCGGGATGGTCAGACCCATGGGATGAATCTGCGCTGGACATTCCCTCCATATCCTGTCGCATGGGTCTCTAGGGAAACCTTGCGTGAATATGTCCATGGAGATGATCCCGTAACCGGTGTTCAATTGATGACCGAAGTCATCGACGCGCTCACAAAGCCTTTAAACGAAGCAGAGGAGAATCCTGAAATACCCAAAAGAGAAAAAAGGCCCCGCCTTCTGGAACCGGATACCGAGGAAAACCTCCATCGAATGTTCCTGGAGAAGGGTTGGACGGATGGTTTGCCCATTGTTCTTCCGACAGAGGAAAGAGTGTCTGAAATGCTTACGGGAACCGACCACGATCCCCAGGAGGTGGTGGGCATGATGTCAGTCACCACGCATGAGGAACAGAATGTATACAATGTGGAAAAGGTAGCGGTCATCGCCGTTATGGCCGGCGCCAGACCCGAACACCTGCCGATCATACTTGCGATAGCCTCGACTAAACATCCCTCCATTCCCAGTTCTACCGGTTCTTACGGTAGTATGGTGGTCGTAAATGGTCCCGTCGCGAAAACCATCGGGATGAACAGCGGCGTCGGCGCGCTTGGCCCCTTCAACTACGCCAATTCCGTCATCGGCAGGGCCTGGACACTCATGAGTATAAATTTTGGCGACGCTCGTCCCGGCGACACCTTTATGGCGACTATTGGTAATGGTTTGAGTTTTACCAACCAGTGCAGCGCCGAAAATGAAGAAAAGAGCCCCTGGGAACCCTTTCATGTCCGCAAGGGATTCAAGGCCTCTGAGAGTACGGTCAGTATTTTCCGCGGCTGGAACGTCTCAACACTGGGAATGGGTGGTGCAGACGCATTGCTGCAGAGAATCAAATCGTCAGGGATGATGGGAAGCTGTACTTTCGTGATGGATCCCTTAGCAGCGAAGTCCTTGAAAGACGAAGGCTGGAGTGACCCGGGCAAGCTGAGTGAGTATCTGGCTGAAAAGATGGGATCCTCTTTTTTCAAACCGAAACCGCAGGATATCAATTTCGTAGTCGTGGGCGGCGAAACCAATCCCATTTGGCAGTCGACCGATTATACATATTACAAAACCGCGTCAATCGAAGAATGGGTGCCAAAAGATGGAATTAGGCTTGATGAGAGACCTATTCGTATGCCCGTTAGCAAAATGTGTGATGACGAACTCTGTATTATCGGGATGTAGTCATTGATGATTATTCATCAATCACAGTCTCTTGAAATACACCGGTTACGGGAGGTAAACTGAAGCTCGAAGTAAAGTGATCTATGATTTCGCACTAAGGGGATGTTCTGCTTGAACATCCCCATTTTAATCGCTCCTGCTCAAATTCCCGTTACTTAACCAGACAACACCTCACTTATTTGAAAAATTGGTTGAATATCCGTGTAGTTTTTCACGTCGGCGGCTAACTCAGGATCATGGGCCTCCATCCCTTTTTGCATCTGTTCAGCAGACTCAAAGACCAAATGGGCGATAACAACGTAGGGTGCCGCGCCTTCCGGCGAGTCAATTCCTTTATCCACCCCGATTCTGATCAGACCATATGGTCCTAACAGCTTTAGACACAAGGGAATATGCTTGTTCATGTAATAATCCAAATCAAGCTTTCCACGACCACTGGGATAAAATACACTCGTTTTGATCATTTGACCTCCTTTATTTGGTGAAAGGTTTGGATGCTATGGTATGCTTCAATATGGAGACCCACCGGTTAACCCGTGGGGCTTTATAGGTAAAATATAGGTGGGTTGGCTTTGTGTGTCAACAATCTGAATACAAGAAGACGGCAATGTTACGCTTTATGGAAGATATAGAGATATAGGAACACCGATAAATCGATCTGGGCATTTTCTTCTCACGAGGGACACACAACAGCGTATGATGGCGTTTTGCTTGACACACACGTCAAGACTCTCCTATACTCTCATCTCAAAAAAAGAGTTTTTATCAATCTTATCAGTTCGTTTCAGTCATCTGGCGGAAGCACGGGCTTCAGGGAAAAAGGGAGTGGAACTCTCGGCAGGCGCCTCCGTTCCTGTAGCGCGGTTGGTGTGCATTCGCTACCAGGCCGGTGAATCGAGTCGAGGGGATGAGGTCTTCGCGGAACTGAAGAAGCGTTCCGAGGAGGCCTACGTCGCGCTCCGTGTCTAAACCCAGCCCTTCTTCCCTCCGGCTCGGCGATGGACACGATCCTGAAGAGGGCGGGCTGGTGATGGTCAGCACTTATGCCAGGTACAGCGGCTAGAGTCAGTTAACAATGAAAGTCACCCGGCTGTGCCGATGGATGCTCTCATTGCGTGGGAGGAATGAAGGCCTTGTCGAATCCTTTCTTGGAATGGTTGGATGAAAAACAGAGGGCTTGTCGTCTCGAGATTATTGACAGAGTATTCATCGGACGCGTATGTAAGGGGATTGACGAGACAAGACGAATCATCGTGAATGATCTAGCGGTGTCACGAGATCATGCTGAAATTATCCGGAGAGGTTCACGGTTACAGATCAAAGACGTAAGTAAGAACGGGACCTGGGTCAATGGGGTCCGCCTTGCTGGAGGTTCGACAGAATATCTGGATGATGGAGACGTTATCCGGTTGGGCGAAACATCACTCTTCGTAGGATATCCGGGCGGCTTGCCTTTTAGGGAAGATAGTGACATCTCATCACTACATACGGCAATCACTCCTAAAGAGGTGATTGTAACCAATGTGGTTGCTGATGTCCGGGGATTTACCAGTATGTCCCAAGCGGAGGATTCTCATCAGATTTATACGCTGATGAAGGAGATATTCCAAAGGTTTAGCGGCATTGTGAATGATCATAAAGGGACAATAAAAGATTACGCCGGCGACGCGATTTACGCCTTTTGGGAACATGGTGTGAGTCTTTCCAAAGAGCAGGCCATGCTGGCGTGTCAAAACGCTTTGGCGCAGGCTGAGGCTGTTGCGGGCATCAGGGATGAATTGAGGTCCACAAACCCGGTTGCCGAACATTTGAGGATGGGATGGGGTGTTACGACAGGTTCGGTTACATTGTCACACTATGGTTCACGAGTTTCCAATCTGGCCCTAGTGGGTGACTGCACCAATCTTGCATTTCGTTTATCTGGAATCGCGAATAAAGAGCTGGAGAAGAAGATCATTGTCTGTGCCCATACCGCCGACCTCGTCCGTGATAGTCTGGCGCTGGATGACTTGGGGGAGGTGTCTGTTCGAGGACGGAAGGGCGAATTGCACGTTTTCGGACTATAGGGGATAGTGGGGAGCTTTTGTCAGTGCCAGAAGCTTCTCAGCTCCTCTCGATATGAAGTATATCTAATTAGTTATCACGGTTGGAATCGCCGGTCCATTCTTCATCATTGAATGAAAATAATTCATCTGCGCTCGTTTAAAGTGCTTTCACTGTTCTGTAGGCGAGTCGTAGTGAGGGATTGTACTTATCTTTTTCTGGAAATAGCATGGTTTCCCTCGCTTGTTTAATGGGGCTTTGGAAGTAATTTAGGTTTATACATAAGATCTATTTTTTGTGTTCGTTCTTATAACATCCCCTAATAAGAAGGAGGATTGAAAATGAAATTAAACCAAATTTTATCATTTTTATTGTTATCCTGTTTTGCTTTTTCAGCTTTTTCAAATGCTGATCAGCTTGAAGACGCTTATACGGCCATTGAGAACAACGATTTTAAAAAGGCCTACGAATTGCTTCAAACTCTGGCTGAAGAGGGTAACGCAGCGGCCCAAACCCGTCTGGGTGTCATGTATATCAATGGACAGGGAGTCGAAAGGGACCTTTCCAAAGGCTTGAAATTGATCATGCAGGCTGCAAATCAGGGATATGATGTGGCCCAGGGTTGCGCGCTTGATGTGTCCATGGATATGGCCAGAGTGGGCGACACCGGGGCCATGTACAATGTTGGGGGTATGTGCCTGAAGGGCTGGGGAGGAGAACAGGATAAGACTGTATGTCTGAAATGGCTGGAAGAAGCTGCAAGGCTCGGCCATATAGGCTCAGCAGAGATGCTTAACAAGATATATGAGAAAGGTCAATTCGGTATACTTACTGACAAAGAAAAGGCCGCTGAATGGATAGATGTGGCAAAAGGATTTAAGCAAGGCATGGATGGCACATGGGAAGGAGTCATTCCTGGGGGAATGGGAGACGAGCCCCTATATCTTTCATATACATTTAAAGTCAAAGGCAACAAGCTTACAGGATCAACCCGAGATGATAAATGGGAAATCATAGAGATAAAAGACGGTAAAATCGAGGACAATAATCTCTCCTTCAATGTGGCCATGAAACTTGACGGGATGGATGTGACTCATTATCACACCGGTACGTTTTTAGGAAATGCGATTCACCTCTCTATCACAACCGATATGGGAGATGGTTCTGAGGCAGGTCCTCCCACGACATTCATTGTTGAGCGCGGCAGTAAGCCTTTGAGATCTGGCGCGCCGACAATTCCTCGCGCGCAAGAAAACGTTTTATCTGAAGAGGCTATAGAGAAAATGACTTCTTCCGGGCTTGGCAACATGTAGCAAAACACCGGCATATTTTCCTGTCATGAAGACAAAGCGGGTGGATCACTCGATTGTTTTAACCCGTGCCTCATCTTTGACTTGATCCGCGAATATATGATCTAGCCACTATTCGCTCTATCAGGCATCCCTTCTGAGGCGGCATCCGGGCGCGGAGATAAGGGACATTCCATATTAATCCTCTTAATAAGCGGAATAAACTCAATTGATTTTTGATGAGATTGATGATATGAACGTTCCCTAGGCCATAGGCCAAAGTCTTAAAAAATACCGATATATTTGATATGAGTACCCCCAAAATAGGAGAATCAACATGAAATATGTCGCCTTCATCCTGGGTCTTCTGTTCATTGCCGGTTGCGCGACTTCGTCCACAACCTCATCACCCGTTCATATTGATGGCATATGGGGAGGTGAATATGACAGTGGAATTGATGGCCAGCCTCCTATGCTTTTTACCTTCAATTTTCTGCGTGATGGAGAGTCTCTAACAGGGAATATGAATAATGCTGCTGCCGGACCGGATCTGTGGACACCGTTAGAGGAAGGTAAAATAAAGGGGAATACTATCTCTTTTACAACTAAACCTGCACCTACAATGGAATTTAAATACAAAGGAAAGGTAGACGGTAATCATATTAAAATGACTTTTAAGGTCAAGATGCCCGGACGACCAGGCATGGGCAAGTCCGGAAGAGGGGGAGGCTCGATGATGAGTGATGAAGGAAAAGGACAAATTAGGTCGGGTCGTATAATGAGCACGGGTATGGCCAGCTTGCCTTCTGGGAAGTTCACTATTACGGGGGTAAAATGATAGCTGATGCTATCTATGAAGGGATCACCCATTAATGGATTTCGTTAAGGGTTGTCTAAGCGTGACGTGCGTGAAAATGAGGAGGCTATAAAATGAAAGTTGGTACGTCCGTAGTTATTGCTTTACTAATCAGTGTTGTTTTTCCAATAATGGCAAATACTGATCAGCTTGAAGACGCTAATACGGCGATTGAGATTAAAGATTATAAAAAGGCCTTCGAATTGCTTCAACCTTTGGCTGAAGAGGGTAATACAGCGGCTCAAACTCGTCTGGGAGCACTATATGTCAATGGACAGGGAGTCGAAAAAGATCTTGACAAAGGCTTGTCGTGGATCATGAAGGCCGCGACTCAGGGAGATGAGACTGCCAAAAGAATCGCGTTTAGTTTGCATTTGGAACTTGTGAACCAGGGCGATACGACAGTCATGTATAATTGCGGATACATGTGTCTGAACGACTGGGGAGGTGAACATGATGCCAATGACTGTCTGGGATGGTTGGAAAATGCCGGGAAGATTGGTCATGAAAAATCAGCGAAGTTACTTGCCAGGATCTATACAGAAGGTTTGCACGGTATTACGCCTGATGAAGAGAAGGCAACCTACTGGAGTAACGTGTCAGAAGGCTTTGCTGCCGGTATTGATGGCACATGGAGTGGAGAAGTACCAGGTTTTGGCGGTCAACCCCTGACACTCACCTTCACGTTTCAGAGGGATGACGACACCCTGAGCGGCACAACTCGTGGATTCGGAGGTCAGGATATACGGATACGAAATGGTCAAATTGACGGGAATGATTTCTCTTTCACGGTTCAATCAAGTTTCTTCGGGACGAAAAGCACGACCAGTTACACCGGCATATTTCTTGGGGATAGGCTAAAACTCACCTATACAACCAAGATGAGTGCTCCCCGCCGCCGCGGCCCCGGTACCAGCCGCGGTGGCGGCGGCGAATCTCCTCCTATGTCGTTTGTTGCCAAACGTGTTCAATAAAAGTACAGGGAAATGGAAAAATCCTAGACTCTCCCGTCATGGTACCCAAGAGTCATAGATCTTCACGCTTGACAGAATCTTCAAAATAAATATCCTATGGCCTCCACAGAGCAATCAGAACGTCAGGTCGTGGCGATCGTAGAGAAACCAATTAGAAAAGAGTGATTAACAGGATATGCCATGTTGAAACGAAGAATTCTTTATGTTGTCTTACTCGGCAGTCTGTCCATTCCCATGATTTCATTCGCAGTTGACGATCCGGTTGAGGATATCCACCAGCTTACGATGCAGTGGACGGGGCTGGAACATCAGAAAGACACGCTGCGGAAGAACTGGCGCGGGGACAAGCCGATTCTGGAGCAACAGCTATCCCTACTGGATCGTGAGACCGAGGAGTTGAACCGTTTTCTGAAAGAGTCGGCGCAGAATCAGGATGAAGTTGAACAGCGGCGCCTTGAGCTCCTGGAGCAACAGACTCGTCTGGAGCAGGAACAGGCGGCTCTTGAGCGCAGCCTGAGACAGGCGGTCATTCGGCTCAAAGCGCTGCACGTCCAGTTGCCGCCACCTCTGGTGGAAGGCTGGGAGGAAGAACTGCCTCGCCTGGAAGACCCGCTTTTGACCGGCAGTGAGAAATTACAATTGGTGCTCAATCTGCTGAGTCAGCTTGACGATTTTCAGCAAAAAGTCACATTGAACGAAAGAGTCATGACCCTGGCCGATGGACAGGAGTATCTGGTGAAGCAGGTTTTTCTGGGGCTCAGTCACGGCTGGTATGTCACGGCTGATCAGAGCCATGCCGCTGCGGGCATGGCCGATCCTGACGGCTGGCAGTGGACACCGGTCACCTATGGAGAGCGGATCGCCCGAATCATCGCCATACTGGAGCGGCGCATGAATCCGGAGCTGATCACGATGCCGCTGCAACTCAACGCCAAGGCCACAGGGGGGAACTGAGATGAAGCTGAAGCAGACAGGCCCACTGGTCATGGTTCTGGTTTTCTGTGCCTTCAGCACTCTTGCTGCCGAGGCGGAATTGTCCGAGGTGCGGCGGGAACTAAAGCGGGATATCGAAAAGGCCCAGAAAGAGCTCAGTGCGACGGAGGCGGATATCAGCAAGGAAAGGGAAGAACTGTCGCGCCGGATAAACAGGGCACAGAACCGGGTGCTGGATCTGAGGCAAAAGTCCGTCGCGGCCCGTCGAGCGGCGGACGAGGAGACATTGAGTCTGAGCAAGATAGAAAATCGGCTGAAGGTCTGGCAGGAACAAAGCGAATATCAGAGCCGCCTTTTGACCGGCTTTCTAGATCGCAGCGGCCGGCGTTCATTGGGGGATATCGTCGAATTCAACCTGGAAGAGGATCTGCAACTACTCAACCAACTCCTGGCTGAACAGCAGGCGAGACTCTATCCGGGCTGGCGCCAGGAGAGCATAGTGAGTCCGGACGGGCAGATCGAGGATGGTGATGTGCTGAACCTGGGACCCATCCACCTGTTTATGCGGGCTGAACGGCAGCAATCCGGTCTGATAAACCGGGAACATCACATGAACCGCGTGAGCATGCTGTTCGATCGTGAGACTCATGCCGGAATCGCGGACCTCTATCGGGACGCCAACGGGAGTATCACTTTTGATCCGACCCTGTCCAGGGCACTGCTGCTCGCGGAGGATCAGGAGACCATCCTGGAACACCTGCAAAAAGGCGGTATCTGGATCATACCGATCCTGCTGTTCGCCCTCTTTGCCTCGATCACGGCAGTTTGCAAGGCTGTATCCCTCTTCCGTATGCCGCCTCTTTTCCCCGCCCTGGCCGAACGGGTGGCTGCTGCCATGAAGGATAATACCGCCGCGCTGAAGTCGATCATGGAGAAAGTGCACGGTCCCCAAAAAGAGCTCCTGCAGATCGCGCTGACTCCACAGACGGCTGAACAGCGTGATGACCGTCTTCATGCCGCGCTGCTCACGCATCGCAACAGGCTTGAGCGCTGGCTCGGCGCGATCGCGATGACAGCCTCCGTATCACCGTTGCTGGGATTGCTGGGAACGGTTTCCGGCATGATCGCCACCTTTAAACTCATGACCCTGTTTGGCGCCGGAGATCCAAGCTCGGTGTCAGCCGGAATTTCAGAGGCCCTGGTCACCACCGAAATGGGCCTGATCGTCGCGATCCCGGCCTTGCTGGCCCATGCGTTGATGTCGCGGAAGGTCAGGAATATCTATTCCCAGCTCGAAGGCGACGCCGTGCTTCTCAGTCAATTGCCGCTGAGGGAGTCGCGACCATGACTGACGATTTTCGTCTGCTGCAGTTCGCCGATAACCCGGTGGTATGGGCCATCCTGGGACTGGCCCTCTTCTGTTACGTATTGCAGTTCAACCTGATACTTTGCCGGATCGACGAGGATTGGAAAATACAGGTTAAGACCTGGCTCAAGGTATTGCCCGTCCTTCTCAGCGCCCTGCCGCTGCTGGGATTACTCGGCACCATTGCGGGGCTGCTGACGACCTTTCGCAGTATGGCCATATCCGGCAGTTTGGACCAGCAGATGCTGTTGGGCAGCGGCATTGCCGATGCATTAATCACCACCCAACTGGGGCTGATCACGGTGATTCCGGGCTTGCTGTTACAGTCCTTGATCCATTTTCGCCATCAGGAGAAGAGCATATGAAACCGTCTTTACAGGAAAGGCTGGAGCAGGATCCCCAGCACGCCATCAATCTATCGCCGCTGATTGATGTCGTGTTTATCCTTCTGATTTTCTTCATCGTGACTACGGTTTTCATCAAGGAGACCGGTGTGAAAGTAGACAAGCCTGTGGCGATGACGGCGCAGAAACTGGAGAACGAACTGATCCTGCTGGCCATCACCCCTTCCGGAGAAGTGGTTTACGACCACAGCAATATAGGGGTTTCCGGGGTTCGCTCCACGGTCTCCGCGTTGCTGATGGTTCAGGAGAGGCCGGTGGTAATCCAGGCGGACCGGAAGGTTACGACCGATCTTCTGGTGAGGGTTATGGACGAAGCGAAGCTGGGTGGAGCCAAGTCAATCAGCATAGGGACGGTGGAGGCGCGATAGTGCTTGGGATTCTGTCAAACAGAAACCGGAGAATACTGGCCTCCTGTTTAGGGACCTTACTGTTGTTCATCCTATTGCTGCTGGCGTCCCTGGAAGGGAAATTCGAGGTTGAACGACCAACGAAAATCCGTATGCATGAAGTCCGCATATACAAACCTCCGCCACCTCCGCCACCTCCCCCCGTGGAGCAGAACACGACGGACTCGCCAATGCCTTCCCTGACCAAAGGCAATGCTGAAGATCCTGTTAAACTGGACGTCATGGCGCTGGAGGTGAACATGGACGACGCTATCGGTGTCAGCGGGTTCGGAACCGGAGGTCCGGGAGGCGGTGGAGGTCTCGGTTGGGGCGGAGGCGAGTGGGGAACAGTCGTACTTTCTGAACTCGACGGGATTCCGATGGTACGCAGTGCCCCTTTATTGTATTACCCACAGGAAGCGGTGGATCAGAATATCCTGGAATTTAAGGTAATGCTTCATATTGTCATTGATGAGGAGGGGAGGGCATATCCGGTCAGGATCGTGCAGAATCCGTTCCCTTCCATGAATGACGAGATACTGGAATTCGTGTCAGCCGTGCGTTTCACTCCTCCCACAAGATTGGGGGTTCCGGTAAAAACAGAATATCTTTGGCCTTTGTTAATGGCGCTAAAACGCCCATGAACGGATTGCTTATGAAACGAATAGTCCAGTTTTGTTTGTTCCTGTTACTCTGCTGTCACTCCATCAACGCGGCAGATATGGATTTACAGATCCAGCTTCCTGACATGAAGATGATGCTGCCGCCGGTGAGTCCACCCCAGTTGCAGAAAGAGGGGATGCCTCTGGTGGCGGAGAATGAAACGGTAAATAGATACTTTGAATACATAGGCAAAGGAGCGTACGAAGAAGCCTTGGCATTCCTCATGGAAACAGAAGCCTCTGCCCTGGAATTGATGGAAAGCGGTGATCCCGACGGCCAGCTTAGACAACGCGCGGTCGTGGGAGGCATTATGCCGACAACGCGGAAGGGGCAGATCAGCGCCTACCTGCTCTATCTGATCGGGCATACCTATTTCTCCCTCGAAAAGCATCAGGCAGCGGAAACCGCCTTTCTTGCCGCCCTGACTCCCATGCCTGACTTTATCCGTGTGCATGAATCTCTGGGACTTCTTTATCTGCGGATGGAACGTTATAAAGAAGCTCAAAGGCATTTATCCCATGCTGCCGGACTGGGCCTGCATACGGCTCAATTGTTCGGCGCGCTGGGATATCTCAACTATCAGACCGAGAATTTCTGGGGAGCGGCAAATGCCTTTCAGGAAGCGCTGATGCT
>JAFGFY010000114.1 GCA_016930795.1 Deltaproteobacteria bacterium | reverse complement strand
GGTTTGAGGATGGTTGACTTTATCTTCTCTATAGAACTTGGGCTCCCGGTTTTCTCTGCCGCGAAGAGCTGATATTCCAAGATAATCGATTCGGCGTAAAATTCCGGTTTCCGGCCGAATCCGTATACTGCATTTTTATCGACCGCGATCAGTCTACCGGCGGGCGTTGCCTTGGCCATGATTTCCCATCCGCCCCATCCGCTCATGACGCTCTTTCCGTACATCATATAAGATCTGGAGAACTGAGAGTCATCCAGAAATCCTACCGGGGAAAAAACATGGGCGCCGTCACCGGCCTGATCGCCAACATCACGAACCCCGATAAATGTGCGGTTCCCGTCCAGGTTAAACTGCTGTGACCGCATATAGAGATATTTTCCGTCGCTTGAAAGGATGTCCGGCAATCCGACCGGCATATCCAGCTTCTTGACATAGGAGTGAAGGTTTTTCCCTGTATTGGGATCGATTTCATCTATAATGGTTTCTGAAATCATTTCCCCGGTCATGGGGTCCAATTGAAGAAGGCGCATGCCTCCGTCCAGGAACGCGGATCTTCCCGCCACGCAATAGACTTTGCCGTCCTGGACCAACACGTTCCCGTGTACGGGCCAGACCGACTCCAACTGTTCGAACGCCATCATGCGCCGATCAAGAGGGGCAGCCCGGAAGCGCCAGATGAGGGCGCCGTCAGCCGAGTTCAGACAGTAGATATAGCCGTCGGCCGATCCGAACAGGACTCTTCCTTTATATATGGTTGGCGGGGAATCCACCCTGCCGCCCGTTGTATAGCGCCACAGCGGATCTCCGGTGGCCGCATCGAAGGCGTGAAGCGTGTGGGCGTCGATCTGGGCCACATAGAGCCGGTTGCCGGCAACGACCGGACTGCTCAACCTCCCCTCAAGTTGCTGTTTCCATCCGGGCGTTAATTCCGAAGACACTTGGGAAGATGTATAACCGCTGCGTTTGTTGTCATGCCTGTAGGTGGGCCATTCTTGGGAACCCGAATCATCCGTAATGGCGTCATGATAGGCTGAGCCTTTTTCTAGGCGGGGTTTTGCGGATTCTTCTTTGAGGTCGGGTTCCGATGACAAAGCTCCGGAGAGGGCGCCGAGCCCGTTCAATTTGGCTTCCATATAGCAGGCGCAGGCGTGGGGCGGCGTATATATCAGGCCGTTGCTGGGCATCACGCCATAGAGACACCCTCCTCGAGTGTAATGATTGACGTCCCAGTGTTTCTGTTTAAGGTCCACGAATTCAATGCCGGTGCGGGAGGGTAGAATGTATTTTTCAGTCGCCTTGCTGGGATAGCACCTCTGGTGAAACCAGTAGATATCCGCATCACAAGGGAATTCGGCCTTTTTCTCGCCGGTGTGAAGGTCAAGACCGATGAATTCTCCACTATCTTCAGGCTTAAGTTCATTCGTCAGCCCGATATTTCCAGTCCAGACTAAACCGTCAATGACGAAGATATCCTCCGGCGAATGGTGCCCTGACAAAGGCTGAGAAGCTTCCCAAAGCTTTTTGCCGTCTACGGCGGAAAATGCCATCATGGCTCCTGTGATTGCAGTGAAACCCACTGCTTGTTGTGATCCGATTGAGAAGATCAGCACATCATCGGAAACCACCAGCCTGGGTGCGTATGCTGAATCGATCCTTCGAGTTTGAATGGGATCGGACTGCCAGTTTTCGCTGCCGGTTTTGCGATCGAGGCTGACCAGTTTAGAACCGTTATAGAAATAGACCGAGCCGGAATCGGCAGACAGGGACAGGGGACTTACGGGGTATTCCTTTGTCCACGTAGGTTTGCCGCTCGACAGGTCGAGGGCCATGATCTGTCCGGGCTTTTTACTCCAGGACCACTCGGTCCTCACCCTCTCTGCAGTGTCCCAGATGTAGGTATGTTTAGGAACAAACAAATCTTTCTTTTTTTCGGGTCGACCAATAACGAGAAACAAGGTGTTGTCCGAGAGGACCACTTCCGAAGTTTCCTCGGTGTCGGCAAAAGTGCGAAGGACTTTTCCCGTGGCCGCATCCAGTTCGCTAAGAGGCGCGTTGATGCCGAGAGTGACATATACACGTTCTTCGACCGCGACCAGACGACGGGGAAGATAAGACGGGCCGCTCTTTAGAGCATAAAATTGGTCTTGCCATTCGGTGATCGGGAGTTTCCAGAGAATAATTCCGTTGAAGGCGTCGCGGGCAATCAGGTAATTTTCACTCGGCAATTGGATCGATTCCGTCGGGCCTTCGTCCATAATATAGAAGATGCGCCCCTGGGCCGAAACCATGGCGGTCAGGCTGGCTACAGTGTCATGATGCCGTCCCCATCTTGGGCTTCCAATCCATTGGTAATGCCGGATGGGACCAACAGCTGTGTCTTTTGAGACCGGATTGTTGCCGGAGTTGTACAGGTACTGGTTCCATTCATCAATTTCTAAAGGGCGGGGTTTGATCTTCTTGTTCCAGCCGGAGACTCCCCGTGTCATCAGAACACCGTTTGGGGCGAGCACGCGCATGGCCTCGTCCATAGAGATGTCGCCCATATCTTCGGCTACGATCAGGTTGACCATATTATCCGTGTAGGGCAATCGTGTTCCCGCCAGTTGATCCACGGAAATCGGGCCGTATTCCAGTTTGGATGCAATGTGTTTCCGGGCTCTATCCACATTTTCCAATTCCCTATCCAGCCCTTGGACGATAAATCTGTCACCCGTTTTCAGGGCGGCGGTCATCACTCCGTCACCGCAATGAAGATGGACAATGAAACCTCCGGATATGCCGGATTTCTTCAGAACTATATCCGCTTCCTCTTGCGGAATATCCCGTGAACATCCATTACAGATCATTGTGAAAAGTAACAAAGCCGCTAAGACTATGTTCATGACGGACTTTTTAGAAATAGTCTGATTTTTCATGAAATTTCTCCTTATCAGAGCTCCAGGGTCTGATGAAATCCGAGGATCAAACAAAAAGGGACAGCCCCGGATAGTTCATTTCATTGAAGAAGAGGAATTTAACCTTTGATAGTCAATAGTAAAAAGATTGCTATGCCTGTAATGAGGGAGGTCCCGGACGTCCCCTTTACTACAGATCTTTTATAATCACCAAGTTCTATTATACCTAATTATAGCCGAACCACTCTCACCAGGGTACGGGTTGAGAAGCACCCATGCCGGGGCCTAGAAGGACGGCGTTAAGGAACAGCCTTTGCGCGCCCGCCAGCCACATGCGGTGAGTCGGATCTGTGGCGAAAAGAATGATCTGGCCGCGCCCCATGGATTCAACTGTCACATAAGCTGTATCGGCAAGACGCTGCCGGGCTTCCGGCCAGAGCAGGCCGCTCAAACGCAGATCCTCTTCACCCGCCAGCCGAACGGGCGTTTTAACCGGATATTTCGACATGTATGCATTGTCGCCCCAGAACAACACCGGTGTTTTCTCCCCCAGACCAAAGCCCATCCAGTGTTCCGGATCAACGATTCCCTTGACAAAAGTCCCTGTCGGGCTGAACAGGCGATCCCATTCATCCCTACGTTTAAGCTTATCGGCATCGAGCTTGGTTTTGGATTCGTCGGGCTTTTTGGCCTCATCCCCAGTTTGAGAATCCGTACCTTTTTTTGCTTCTTGTTTTCCCGATTTATCTTTGACCGGTTTGATCTGCCATACATCATTGATGTCTATTTTCACATTCCGAGCGCTGCTTTCCTGCTGCACCGCCTCCTCGTATTCGGCAAGCTTGTCAAGAACGTCACGCCTGAGCCTTGCAGACGAAAGCTTGCCCTCCTTGTCAGCGGCAAAGGAGGCCGAACCGCCTACGGCTATCAGAGTGCCGCCGTTCTCAACCCATCCTTTGATCTCATCCATGGCCTTATCATCCAACACCCGACCGAGGCTGTTACTATCCGGCAATATCAGCACGTTGTATTTTCGGAGATCGGCTAAATTTAGATTCTGGATGTTAATCGGTGAGCTGCGAAGTTGAAGCTTAGAGTCCAGCAAATACCAGATAGAGCCGAAGGAATAAGGTGAGACCGGCCACTGCGAGGCTAGAGCCACCCTAGGAGCTGATAGCAGTGGAAACTTATCACTTCCCAGATCAGGCCCTTCATCGACAAGAGCTTTATCAACTGGGTATATTCTTAAGGCAAGGTCGGAGCCGATCCCCTGCAGAATAGCGGCCAAATCATCCGGATTCTCATGAGCACGCAGCAGAACTGTGCCGCGTGTGCCATCAATAGACTCATTCTCATCAGCATCCATCTTAAATGGCTTGATCGCTATTCGTGGGTGGCAGTTTGCCTCAAAAAGACGAACCAGCGCGGAATATACAGCGGAATCCTTAAAATCAATCAGATAGCCATAATCGCCGCTATCAGACAAGTCCGGCAAATCTGGGGAATAGGTCGGCATATCCGAGTCAAGTATCACGCGTGGAACACTGGAAGCCCAGTAAGATTCAATTCCGAATGTCATGGGCAGATTCCAGGATGTTACATCGTAGAGGAGTGTCTCACGCCTGCTTTCTAATTCTTTGCGTTCTTCCAGGAGAAAGCTCTCTCGCAGGTGTGGATCAAAATCGAATAAGGCCTGTAACATACGACGATGCGGTTGTTTCAGGGGCGCCAAAAAGGTACCTTTCGGAAACTCTTTACTGGGAACCTCATTATTCCAAATGTCCCTTACATTCTTGGCCGTAAAATTCTCAAGCGCGAAGCTGCCCTCCAAACCTTGCCGGCCTATCAGCTCAACGAGATTCTTCCACCGAAGACCGTCCGCAGAGGGTGGCAATACAAAAACGCCTGAGTCGTCATCCTCTTCGCCGAGTGCCCACTGGCGATCTTCCCACAAATCGCGCAGAAGCGTCGACCGGTTGGTATTCAGTGTTTTGAGGTTGGCCAATGAACTGACAATGTGATGGTGCACCGTTTCTCGATAGCTGACTTCATAGCCGGTCGGCTGTTTTACAGAAGAGCCGTTAGCCCTTGCCTGTTCATACAGTAAACCTATGGTTCCCAGAAGATTGGCCCAGGAGTTGGTATAAAACGGGCCCCATTCGGAATACCAGTCCCGAGTATAGTAACTCCATCCTTTACTGTTGAAGGCCTTGGCCTGATCGGCCCCGAAGCGCTCTCGCCATGCCATTACAGTTGGCGAAAGATAGAGATTTAGCGGTTCCCTTGGCGGATCAAAGAGGTACGTATCATAAGCCCCCTGCTCATGTGAATCGACCAGCAGGTGCGGATTCCAGGACAGAATCACCTCAGCAAGGCTTCTTACTTCCGGCTGATAATGCACCAACCAATCGCGATTTAGATCAAAAAGGTAATGATTGCCACGCCCTCGAGACCAGAGTGCCTGATGCTGCATGGCCTGAAGGTCCGGACTTGAGACGACGCCGGTGAGTTGTTCCAGGTAACTGAGGTATCTCTCCCTGCCATCGGGATTCACGAGGGGATTGATATGAATGACTGTCTCATCCAGCAATTTCAGCGTCGCTTCGTCTTTCGCAGCCGCGAGATGATATGATATATACATTCCGGCGTCGGTGCTCGACAGCTCATCGCCGTGAATGCTGTAGTTAAGCCACGCCACAGCCGGCAAAGTCTTCATAAGTTGATCCGCCCGTTCGGAATCGAGCAGTCGCGGATCTGAAAGCCTTGCATTGTCCGTCTTGATTTGATCCAAGCGCTTGTGGTTCGCGGGGCTGGTGATGGTAAGATAAAAGAGGTCCCGGCCTTCATGCGTCCGACCATAGCTTGTAAGAATAACCCGGTCGGATGAGTCGGCCAAGACGCGCAAATATCGGATAAGGGCAGGATAGCGAACCGCCCTTTCGCCCACTTCATGATGTATGACCGACGCCGGTGATGGTATACCCGTGTCATAGTCTGGTGAATCGACGAAAGGCGCGGGTGGTTGAGGACTTGATCGAGTCTGAGCATATACCGGGGAACTGCTCAGAATAAAGCTCATTGCCATAGCCACAACAGCAATAATATTCAAGAATACAAAAGCCTTGGAAATGCCGACTGAAACCCTTGAGGGCTCTCTCTTCCACCCCATGTTCAAACATTTTTCCATATGTCTCTCCATAAAGGTTGCCCCGTTTAATCCGCCTATATTTTCTTTCCTGAGCATTCTATCTCCACCGCTTTATGTGTTTTGTGTTCAGGGGTTGGTTTTGTTGCTCTCTTTTCAATCGGTCGGCCCTTCCCTTCTTTTAACAAAACCTTCGCCTTCTTCCCCCCCTGATCGTAGATGGCCAGCCCCTGATCAATGAAGGCCTCCTTCTGGCCCAGGTTAATCTCCACAAAGACCTTTTTCAGGATAAGGATACGCTGATCGATCGCTTCCTCTGCCGCTTGATCCGAAGGATCATGGTCTGCCGGCACTTCCGGTACGCCCATGAGCAGAAAAAAGGCGAGTTCGTCCGGATCCGGGAGAATTCCCGATGCCGTCATATCAACCTGTTCCCTGAAATTATCATAGGCCTTAAATAGGGGATCTTGTTCCGTCATTATACGACCTTTCTTGGTCATGACTGACTATCATGTGGAACACCAAGTATACGGAAAAGAGAGAGTCAAGGCAATCCATGTTTTACTCTTCATGTTTTAAGGGATCTGGCAAGCCTTCCACATTATCCAGTAATATCATCAGTTTGCGCCGGAACTTAATTGCCCCTTGAAAGCTAGGTGGTATGTGATCATGACAGAATATCACCGGTTTTTAAACCCATTGAAATGATAATGTATAAGCAGGATATCTCAAATGCCAAAGTTCGGATTTTCTATAGCATCCTGTTCTCTCATGTAATAGGATGGTTACTATGATCAGGGAAGGTATGAAATAGAACAACATCTTTCACCGAAATAAATAACATGGCCAAATTTTATTATTCAGTCTCTAAAGGAGCAAATTCTTTTTGAAAAACACAAAAGCAAAATCAAATGGCTCGATTTGGAACCGTAATTTCATATGCATATTATTGACATCTTTTATGCTCGGTATATCGCATTTTTCGGTCAATCCTCTTGTGGCATCCTACGCGATTCACCTGGGCGCCGGCGCCCTCATCATGGGAATACTGACCGGCCTCTTTTTTGGCGTGGCCCTCTCCATGAGACCGGTCGCCGGTCCGGTGATCACGAAATTTGACAAGCGGAAACTGATGATCCTCGTATTTGTCATTGGGGGAATAGCTAATATCGGTTATGCGCTTTTTCACAATATCTCAGCCTTTATACTATTCAGGATCATTCATGGAGTTCAATACAGCCTGGTCGGAACGCTTACGATGACTCTGGCAGGGGACAACCTTCCCAAAGAAAAAATGGCCTCCGGTATGGGGATTTACGGACTCTGTGGATCAATCGGTATGGCAATAGGACCAACCATAGGATTATATCTTCTCAATTTAGGCACCCATTCGAGAAATGAAAGCTTCGGCTTTACCTTTGTTTTTCTTTTCGCAGTGATAAGTTCTTTTATCGGCATTATTCCCAGCACCATTCTTGTACCGGACAAAAAAACAGAGCGGGATGTATTGAGCACAGGAGCATGGTATACAAATATTGCTTCCGTGCATGCGGTTCCGATGTCGATCCTCATGTTTCTCATTTTTGTGGGATGGTCGCTATATAATATATACATTGTAGAGTTTGCTAAAGAATTGGAAATATCAGGAATAAGTTCGTTTTATACTGTGCTGGCGGCGGTTCTAATGATCACAAGACCGGCAAGCGGGTGGTTGACGGACAGATTTGGATTAGCCAGGATCCTGCCCCCTTCTTTCATATTGTTCGCTGTATCATTTCTTATCGTTGGCTTCGGCAAATCAATTGGCACAATGCTTGCGGGAGCCGCCATCGCGTCGTTGGGATTCGGGTCATTCCAGCCCGCCCTCTTTTCAATGTGCATACTGTCCGAGACACCGCTGAAGCGGAGTGTCGCGAGCAACACACTCTATATCGGCATAGATCTAGGCCTATTCCTCGGGCCTATTATGGGCAGTATGGTATATGGGATGTACGACTATTCTGTCATGTATAAGTCCGCTTCATTGATGATCTTTCTAGCTCTCGTTGTATTTATCTTATTGCTGCCGGCTTATCATCGCAGGCGAAGAGTATTGGAGGCTATGGAAACAGAATAGGAGTGTCCCTATTTGATACGACTCTAACTTTTCAACCACCTCAGCACTTCACGTAATGAGGGTTTTGTGCCTGTTCTTAACATGCCAATCCGGAAAACCTTACCTGAAATGGGAAAAATGAGCATCAGTGTGGCAATATTGATCAATTGGGACAATATCAGTTTCCAGACCGGCAGATCAACAATGGTAAATCTGACAGGCATAACGATGAGAGTCGCGAATGGGACATAAGACGCCGCCATTGCAAGGGGATTATTGGGATTACGCATGATCGTAAAGGATAATAAGAAGGGGATCAAAATCAGAATAATGACAGGGAAAAAACCGGACTGGGCCTCCTGGGGATTATTAAACATCGAACCCACCGTCGCGGAAAGACCCTGGTATATGAAAGATGCCAATAAAAAGTTGAATAAGAAAAAGACCAAATGGCCGTAACTGATATCTATGGTAAAGGATTCTGGCAAGGTAATCCAGGAGGTTGTGACAAGGATGATGATGGGAAGAAGCCATATGACCATCTGCACGAACATGGTGATAGTACAGCCGACTATTTTGCCTGTCATAAATTCCCTGCTGGTTGCGCTGGAAAGAAGGACCTCGACAACCTTACTGTTTTTTTCCTCTAGCACTGAATTCAATGTCTGGCCGGCGCTGAAGATGACGCTGAAATAGATGAGTAACGCGAAAAGAAAGGCAAGGGCGGTATTTCCATATCCTTCCTCCTCCAGTTCGTCTTTCTCTGAGACCTTATAGCCACTAAAACGCACACTCATGCGCGCGAATTTCAACTCTTCATCGGTCAGTTCCTTTTCAGAGAAATATTGATCGATAAGGACTTCATTCAGATTATTGTCAAGTTTTTCAAAGACTGTGAGATTGGTTGGCGTTTTGGAGTAGAATTCTATCTGTTTGTCTTTCAGCGCAGTTGAAGGGACAAACACTACACCGGTTAATTTCCCGGAGAGGATCTCCTTTTTCCTGTCCTCAATACGGCTCTTAAGTGATTTCCTGGGGACTGTATCATAAAGGATGGCATAGGTTTCGTCTTTTATAAAATCCTGTTTTGCCAGATATTTCTTACAGCTCTCGGTGAGGGATTCCGATTCGGTAATCAATTCGATGCGCGTTCCCTTATCTCCCTGATAAAGTGCGAATAACATCTGCAGGCCTATCATCAGCAGCATGAAGAGCGGGACAAGGAGTGTCATAAATATAAAAGATTTTGACATCAGCTTCTCACGCAATTCTCTTTTGATGATGGCGATGATTCTGTTATTGATCAAAGCTTAACTCCTCCTCAGGCCCCTTTCCCGCGAGTTCAATGAAAATTTCTTGAAGAGATATGTCTTCGGCGTCAAATCTCTTGATCTTTACTTGGTTGTCCAGCAGCAGTCTTAAGAATTCCTGGGTTTGTTCTCTATCCTTCAGTCTGATTCCAGTGCTGTTTCCAAAGTCCGATACTTTTTCGATAATGGGATGACTCTCAAGAAATGAGATATCCCCTTCATAGGTGAGCGTGACATTTTTCTGGGAGTATTCGGTCTTTATTGAGCTTAAAGAACCATTCAATATAATCTTTCCATGGTTGATCATGGCAATGTGGTCGCACATCCTCTCAGCAAAGTCCATCAAATGGGTCGAGAAGATGATCATTTTACCTTCTCTTTTTTTCTCTAGGATGATCTCCCTGAGGATGTTGATATTGATGGGGTCCATACCGGCAAAAGGTTCATCAAGTACAATGAATTCAGGATCATGGAGTATGGTTGTGATGAATTGTATCTTCTGCTGATTTCCCTTTGACAACTCCTCTACCTTTGAATTCATCCGGTCCATGAGATCAAAACGCTCAAGGTAATCCTTTGCCTTATTCGAAACCGCTTTGCCTTTTTTGCCTTTGAGTTCCGCGAAAAACATGAGGGTTTCCAGGACTTTCATCTTTTTATAAAGGCCTCTTTCTTCCGGCAGGTAACCCACACTGTTCCTGAACTCCTGATCCACCTGTTTTCCCCTCAAGAGGATCTCTCCTGAGTCGGGCAGGTAGATGTTCATCATCATACGCATAATGGTCGTTTTGCCCGCGCCGTTTCGGCCTATCAGGCCGAAGATGGAACCTTCAGGAACATCAAATGAGGCATTTCTTACCGCTTTTATATGACCGAATGACTTGGAAAGATTGCGTATTTCTAGTGCGTGAGTATGAGGTACCATCATGATCCCGTTTTTGCTGGAGTGAATGTCAAATGAACCTACCATATATTTTTCATAAGAGTCAAAGCCTTTATCTTCTTATATAGGCGTCACCGCCCTGGGATCCCGCACACGCTGTAAAAATATTAGGCCTACAATAAAAAACGCGGCGATCGCGATCATTCCAGGACGTTGATTCCCTCCTTGCGCATAGGTTACCCATCCGAAAACAAGTGGGCCCAATACGGATGATGATTTGCCGCAGAAAGCGTAAAATCCGAACATCTCAGCCTCTTTTCCTTTTGGAATGAGTGCCGCCATCAGGCTTCGACTGGCAGCCTGTACTGCTCCCAAACCCGTTCCAGCCAGAACGGCAATGATAAAAAACGTCGTCTTCGAATATGCAAAAAACGTCCAGACAACGATTGAAATCCACAAAATGAGCGTCAAGGTGATAATCCGTTTACCCCCCCATCGATCTGTCGGCTTGGCCAGCCCCAAGGCGCCTACGAGGGCTGATATTTGTACCATCAGAAAGAGAAAAACCAACTCCTGTGCGTCAAACCCGAATGTTTTTTCCGCTACGACAGCGGCCATTAAAATGACCGTCAGTACGCCATCAATATAGAAAAAGAAAGCGATCAGAAATCGGCGGAGTTCGCGTTGCTGCAGCACTTCTCTCAGGACTCGCTTGAATCCGGTGAGTCCATCAATGACGGCGCGCGCGACCGTTTGTTCTCCGGAACGGTCTTTCGGTAAAAAGAGAAATGTAGGTATCGAAAAAACGGCAAAGAACGCGGCTACAGAAAGCCAAGTAAGGTCGAATCTTTGGTGCCTCACAAACGGTAACGCAAGCAGCAGACCAACAGCCGATCCAACATAACCAGCCGCGAATCCTAGGGCTGAAATGGACCCTTGCTTCTCCTGGGGCGCGAGTTCAGGTAAATAGGCATTGTAATAGACAAGCGCCCCCTCAAAACCAATGTTCGCCAATACGGCGAGTAAGAAACCCCGTAGGATCATCCCGGGTTCGATAGTGACAAACAGTGTAACAGCGATAATGCAGAGATAGGTATAAAAGAAAAGCATTTTCTTGCGAACGCCTGCCTTGTCGGCGATCGATCCTAGGAATGGAGAAGATAAGGCTACGAAGAGCACCGATATTGAACCTACGCGGCCCCACCATAGTGTGCCTAATCCCTCTTCGTCTCCGACGATTTTCGCGGCGTAGTAGGCTCCGAAAACCGCTGTGGTGACAACAGCCGAATAGATGGAGTTGGCAAAATCAAAAAAGACCCAACTCACTATGTGTTTGCGGTTCATCGTGAGGACCGTTTAACCCTCATTCTTTTTCCCAAGCGCTTTCGCGGCATCGTTCATCCGTGCTTCAAGGTCATGTATCCGCCGTTCGATTTCCTCTAG
Organism: Deltaproteobacteria bacterium; assembly: GCA_016930795.1. Lineage (GTDB taxonomy): Bacteria > Desulfobacterota > DSM-4660 > Desulfatiglandales > HGW-15 > JAFGFY01. Next base: position 7,582 of record JAFGFY010000114.1, on the reverse strand, counting down.
GTTATCGGCCCGAGTCATCTTCTCGCCTTCCTTGGTTGGTGACATCTTCCCCTTACGCACAAACCTAACATAGCCCAGCACCAAAGTGACTATAAGTGCGGCAGTCATTACCAGAAATCGAATAGTCGATGTGCCGGCAAACGCTATCCATCCCATACCATAGAGCATGGTAAAAACGCCGCCCAACAATAAACCATTACTTACTACCTGGAGTTGAACTGCTCGGACCAGCGATACGACAAGGGTGAGGGTCGAAAAGATGATGAGGATGATACTTGTACTCAGGCACCATGGTTTTCGCGTCTCTTCAGCCGCGATCATCAGTTCCCGTCGTTTAAGAGCGATCTCTTCAAGCTGATCACGATCTGAACCAGTCAATTCACCTGCTTTTTTAGTGGTCTTTATGACTTGTTCCTGCCTATTGAGTTCCTTAATTTGATCCGCGAACTGAGTTGGTGGCGGATAAAAAGTATAAACTCCTATCCCGAAAAACACGGTCAACATAAGGCCAAGAAAGATGGAGAATATCGTTTGTAGTCCGGTGCTCCATGTTGCATTAGTCATATTTATCCTCCTTTTATCGATGAATTTCACTGTCCTGCAACCCTACCCTACCCCATACGGCTGAAACAACTCTATGGCATCCGGGAAAAAATCTCCCGAATCACTTTCAGCTCGGATTCCTTCGGTACGCCGCCCGATCGGGCCAGTGGATAAAGACAGATCTGACAGATCTGTGTGCAAGAAATAAACACATCGACAATGTCAGGATAAAAATCAAAGCCGTCCTTTCCAACCATTTACTGAATTTCATAGAGCGCGCACCTTTCTCCCATCTTGTCTTACGCCCTGCCGTGATGGCAGGATAAACCTGGAAATTTGTTCTTTGCAGAAATTATCGGGCAAGGAGCATGCCAAAACAGGGCATCCATAAAACCTTCTGAAATCACGTAATATATTCGACAGGGTGGATATGGTATGAAAATACGGAAAACCCTATTAAGAGCATTGCATACATAGGCGCTGTACATTATTTGCTTGGTTTTCCTACTTTCTTGCCAGCGTCTCCATTCATCTTATTTCTTCATTCCGATGCACTTGATCTGGCAATCGAACTTTTCCTTCAGTTCGTCAATGATCTCCGGTTTCACAAACCTTTCGGGATCGTATATCTTTATGGACATATAGTCATGAAGGAATGATGACCACATTGTTAAACCACCCAGATCGTAAACCTCGGCCTTTGTCAGCGCTTCCAGGCTATGCGGCGCGAATTTTGGTATGTTGACGAGGCATTCGGAGTATGCGACAAACTCATCATTCATGACCTTGAATTTGACTTCGCCGTTTCTCACATATAATAACTCGCGGATTTTCGGATATTTTACCCACTCGGCGGTGAAACCGGGCTCCATCTCGGCACAGCAAAGCTCTTTGGCCCCGCCGTTTTCCCAACGCTGGATCAGGACCTTCATGGTGACGCCTTCAAACTTGTATTCCGCGAGAGGGCGCTTCGGATTCCTGACAGCGGGACACTCCTCAACCGGGACTTCTTTGAATAGAAAGCGTTCCCGTGGGATGAAATCCATGCCGGGATCCAGCTTTTGCAACTCAGGATCATCTCGTCTTTCCGGCATTTGTTCCATGACCTTACGGACGGCTCGAACATCGTCGCTGACAATGTAGTCGTGGTAGGTTCCGCGCCACTTAACATCTTCAAGAAAGGACATTCCGTGCATCTGAGTTGCCTGAAGGTGAACAATATCACCCGGTGTAAGCATGCATTTCATCCCGTCGATGTACAACCACAATTTGCCGCTATCTACGAAAAAGGTTTCATAACCATGGCGGTGCTCATGGGGCATGTGATTTTCATCGGGATCGGTGCCCTCGGGCATCGCGTACATGATTGTATCCAACATCCAAAACATATGCCTTGGTCCCTCGGGTGGGATGACGGCCCCTGCTTCAGATGCGACTGATCCGTCCGGCCTATAATGCTTTGTACTGCCTTTCCAGGCCGTTTCATGGTCGTTCAAATCAATTAGAAATTCGCTTGTCATCATATATCCCTCCTATAGTGAAGTGATCATAAGTAATAGGAGTATTAAAAACAGAATTCACAAGAAGTCAATCCCATTTCCCCTTTCTTTCACATCCCTTCACTTTTGTGCAGATTCGTTGAGTCGTTGTGGTAAAAACAAGTTGTCAAAATACCGATTTTTCTGAACACAATAGGCTGACTAAGACGGAATCTCATAGGCCGTAAGGTTCACCATGGTCAAGGGCGTAAGCAGTTTTTGATTATTATGTGTAAGGTTCAATCCATTGAATGGCTGGTATTGAGAATAGTTGGTAATCGCCGTGCTTTTTTCACATGGGACAATGAAATTTGCTTGAGTGTGACATGGTTAGTTTCCTGAATCAGGGATTCCCTGATAGACTGGTTCATGTCAGTCCTGCCGGATTCATCCTCACGATCTCTCATGTCGGCGCTAAGCCAATTTGCCTGACAAGACCACAATATCTTGAAATTATGCATCGTTTCCTGGTAGTGTAGAAATCGGCATTTTCGGCCAATGACGCGATATCGGCAGAATCGCCGAATCTCTCGGATTGAATGCTGATACTACTTTTCTTTATGAGGCTATATGACAATCCACCGTATATTCTCCAAAAACTCAAAATAGGTCTTTAAAATGGATACTAAACCAGAAAAAAATGGATTAGAGCAAAAGAATAGGAAGCTTGAGAAGATTGTTCAGACACTAAAAGAAAAGGAAGTGAAGTTGCTTGAAAGAATTGTTGAGCTGGAAAAAACCGAAAAATACTATGAAGCCTTGATGCAAAATACCGAAGACTATGTATTGATATGTGACGGCAATGGAATACCTCAAGCATTCAATACGAGTTATAAAAAGAGGACGGAAGCGTTACTCAATATTGAGATGAAACCCGGAATACAGCCGCATAGGTTGTCAAACAATCCTGAATCAGCTGAATATTGGGATTCACTTCAGCGCAGAGCCCTAAAAGGAGAGAAATTTGTAGCGGAATACTATGATAAAGAGAGAAAAATGTACTATGAAACGCTCTTTTGCCCCATAAGGGAGGGAGAAAAGATAGTAGGATTTACGGAAATAACAAGGAACATCACTGAACGCAAGCTAGCCGAGGAGGCACTGAGAGAGAGTCATTTTTTCACTTCCAGCCTGCTTGAGAATTCTCCGAACGCGATTATTGTTTACGATCCGGATACCTCGATAAGATATGTAAACTCATTTTTCGAAGAACTCACGGGTTATACTTCCCGGGAAGTACTTGGTCTGAAAATTCCTTATCCTTGGTCTGTTGATGATGAAAAATACGGGGACATTGAGGAAAGACAAAAAAAGGGGGTTCGTCGAAGTGAGAGGCGATATAGGAAAAAAAATGGTGATTATTGCTGGGCTGAGATAAATGTAACCCCTATATATCACGACGGAGCATTGAGCTATTCTCTAGGAACATGGGTCGATATCACTGAGAGAAAGAACTCGGAGAGAGAAAAGATGAGACTCGAGAAAAGACTTCAAAGTTCCCAGAAAATGGAATCCCTGGGGCTCCTGGCAGGTAGTGTAGCCCATGACTTGAATAACGTCCTGGCAGGAATCGTCAGCTATCCTGATTTGCTTCTGATGGATTTACCTGAAGACAGCAAGTTCAAAAAGCCTTTAGAGACAATCAAGGATTCCGGGAATAGGGCGGTTGCCATTGTCCAGGATTTGCTGACAATCGCGCGGGGAGTGGCTATTGCTAAAAAGCCCATCAACTTCAATAATCTGATAAACGATTATCTGAAATCTCCGGAGTTTAGACAAATAGTACACTATAATCCCGTCATTACCATCAACACGAACCTTGACAACTCTCTATTGAATGTGAGCGGTTCTTCTATTCATGTAAGAAAAGCGCTGATGAATCTGATATCAAACGCATCAGAAGCTATTGAGGGAAAAGGGAATATCACGATATCAACGACGAACCGCTATTTGGACAGGCCTTTAAAAGTGTATGATGAAGTAAAAATGGGTGAATATGCCGTTTTATCGGTTTCAGACACGGGTCTGGGAATACCCTCTGAAGACCTCGATAGAATATTTGAACCTTTCTATTCGAAAAAGGTCATGGGTAGAAGCGGTACCGGTTTAGGCCTAACGGTTGTCTGGAATGTTGTGAAAGAGCATGATGGATACGTCAACGTGGAGAGTAATGAAAAAGGAACGACTTTCGATCTATATTTTCCAATAACGAGGTTAGAGCTATCCGGCGATGATCTGGAAATACCCATTGAGAGTTTAAGAGGAAATGGTGAGAAAATACTCGTTGTTGACGATGTTGAAAGCCAAAGAGATATTTCGAGTAGAATACTGGAGAAATTAGGTTATGAAGTATATGCTGTTCCCAGTGGAGAGGAAGCAGTGGAATATCTCAAGGAGCATACAGTAGATTTAGTCCTCCTTGATATGATTATGGATCCAGGGATAAATGGTCGCGAGACATTTGAGAGGATATTGAAGATCCGTCCTTCCCAAAAGGCTATCATAGTGAGTGGGTTTTCTGAAACAGATGAGGTGAAGAAGACACAAAGATTAGGAGCAGGTAAATATATCAAAAAGCCGTTAACCGTATATAACATAGGCACGGCTGTTAAGGAGGAACTGGAGAAATCTTAGACTGATATGTTTGTAATTCCTCTTCAGGTCCAGAAAAGAGAAAAAGGCCTTGGCCACACGAGCTCGATCTACTAGAACTGAAAAGCTTGACGATGTCTTTCCTCAAGTTATCTCCTCTCAGCCAGTATCCGGTATAGATCTGTCCTCTCCTCCGGCGGAGCTGTCTCTACCTCTACCTTCACCAGTTGCATTGCTTCCGAGGGGCAGCTCGCCACGCAGTTACCACACCCTATGCATCGATCGAGGTTAATCGTCGCGTACCCGTTCTCTTCATCGATAATCACCGCATCAACCTGGCATTTGTCGGCACATAGCCCGCAGGCTGTACACCGCTCCGTATCGACTTCGGCATAATAATTATGAGCCCAGTTTGTCGCCGGATTGGGTAACATTTTTTGAATTCTCAGGACTCCGCAGCAGCAACCACAACAGGAGCATATGAAGTCGAGCTTCCGGTAATTGGTCGGCTGTAGGACCAAACCGTCTTCCTCATTCTGCCGTATGATGTCAAGGGCTTCCTCGCGGGTTATCTCTCTTGCCCCGAGTTTAGTGAAATGATTCGCCCAGTCACCAAAGACCATACAGGTTTCGACTCGCGACGTGACCTTGCATGGTTCTCCTCTGCCCTTAGCGCCTTCCCGGCACATACACGGAGCTATTGCTATCCGTCCCTCGGTATTATCTATGATTTCCCTGACATGGTCATAAGTGGTGACCTGGTGTTTAACATCCAGACTCCGTTGTACCGGAATGGTCCGCATCTGTGATACTTTGGTTGTTGCATATACTCTTCCATAGGCCTGTTTCATATATTCTTCAAAATCAGCCCAGAATTGAGGTGTCGATTTCATTCCGTGCCACTCCGCTATTCCGATCAGCAAAGGCATGAAATGATAGTACTCGGTGCCGTTCTTTTCCATGATCCCGATTGAACCGTTATCTACCATGCCGTCAAGCAAACTCTTCACTCTATTAACGGACATGTCACCACGTCCGGTGTTTTTGTGAATATCGGAAACGGTCTGAGGTTCAAAGCTTAAGCTAAGAGCCAGGCTTGCCTGTTCCGGCGTGAAAAGCTCTTTGAGAATTCGGATTTCTACTCCCGACTCTGTTGCCGGAAACCCTACGGCCTGTTTATCAAGGTGCTTCTGTAACGCGACGTAAACAGCATCTGTGCTTGTCATTGATATGTCTCCCTTTTCATCATGTATTGATAATCATTCTTCTCTCTTCATGTCTTTTTGATGTGGTCATCCAAGCCTGGCTTTACTCTGGAGTGTATCAGCCACCTTCTTAAATCCCATGGCTTCAAGTGTGCCTCTCTTCGGCCAGCCGCTATCACTATTCCATCCTTCAAAATCATAAAATTTGGTTTTCCATTCTTCGAACCGATTTTTATCCAGGACCCTGCCTGTACAAGGGCTGAAGCTCCATGCGCCATTCTCATAGACCGGTAAATAATAAGGATCTTTCGTAGGGACATTGTAGACATATCCGGCTAATACCTCCATATCGCGGTGTCTCCCCTGCAACACCCATATCGCCCTATCCAGGTTCCATATCTTCCGTCCGATCTCGATCCCGTCTGCAAAACTCAGGTTTTTTCCGGTAACGGCATTAAAAAACTTGGATTCCCCTTCCGGTGTCGGCCCGGACGTGTCAGGGCTGTTGGGGGTAAGAAATCGGGGCCAGACCCAGTCACAAAAGAGGACGGACTGTATCCAGAATCGCGTGTAGTGCCTATGCCAGGCTATGGTTTTAACCCTATGGTCCGAATAAATCCCTGTGGGACCTTCACTGTAGTCGAACATAAAGGGATCGCCCGCATATGGGGCCACACCCGAAGATAGTCTTTTTACTGTTTCTTCAGCAGAAAGCACAGGATCCATTCCGGCGCTTTTTGTCAGACTTGGCATATGGTGCACGGCAAAATTAATGCTGTGCTCATTAATATCCCTTTCTCCCAGGATAGAACCATAGCTCCATTCCACCTCGAGCCTGGGATCATAATGTTCAAAGTATCCCCAGTTCGGCAGGTTCAGCAGACCGCTGTCACTATCCTCCTTATATCGTCCCCACGCGTCGGCCGCTCTGGCTACACCTCCACTCAGGGCATCGCCAATCCCATCCCTATTGGCGATCTTCTTGACAAGCGCGTGGATGAATTCAACCCCACCGAATAGCTCCATCGGCAGGTTGCTATCGATCTTCTTTCCAGGCCCCAGTATGCCCTTTTTATGAAGCGCCTCTATATATGAAAGCATGGGACGCATTTGAAAAGCATTGATGCCGTAATGCTGAACCAGATCGCAGGCAATCTCCTTATCCTTTCGAGTTCCCTGAAGAGCCACAGCCGCCCAGATGGTGTCCTCGCAGCTCAACTCATTACTGATACCGCCGGCCAATCGCATGCGGCAGGCCTTGGGGCATCCGGCACAGGCCTGGGCCCGCGCCGGTTCAAATGGGGGCTGTTTGTTTACGAAGTTATCGTCTGCCGGGTTATCGTTGACAGGCGAAAAAACGAACACATCCGAAGGCTCCTCCAACCTGGGATTATCCACATCATACTGGAATTGCCGATACCAAAGCCGAGCGTCCATGAGTGCTTTTGGATCGGCGATCTTCAGACTCCCCGTACCGATCACGCTGATGGCCTTTAGCTTTTTTGATCCAAAGACTGCTCCGAAGCCGCCCTGTCCCGCGCCATTTCCCGCGTCATGAACCAGACAGGCGATCCTTACCTGATTCTCCCCCGCGGGTCCAATGCACAGTACAGCGGGTTTCTGGGTTGTGTAGTGATCCCCTATATCCAGCCACTCACCGGACCTGGCGCAGGATGTGACCCGCCTCCAGATCTCCTCCTGTGT
>JAFGFY010000113.1 GCA_016930795.1 Deltaproteobacteria bacterium | reverse complement strand
TGGGGCATGATGCTGCTCCCTGTGCAAAAAGCCTCCGGAAGGATCACAAATCCGAACTCTTGAGTTGACCAAATAATGAGCTCCTCACACAGACGGCTCAGATGCATCATCAGGATAGAGGATGCAGAAATGAACTCAATGACAAAGTCCCGATCGCTTACGGCGTCCATACTATTCTCAGAGATGGCATCAAAACCCAGTTCCTTGGCCACCATGTTTCGGTCAAGGTCAAAGGTAGAGCCGGCCACCGCAGCACTTCCGAGGGGAAGGATATTTACCCGTTGAAGACCCTCCAGGAACCTTTGCCGGTCTCTTTTCAGCATTTCATAATAAGCCAGCAGATGATGGGCCAGAAGTACGGGCTGCGCGCGCTGCAAGTGTGTATAGGCAGGGAATATCAAATCGATATTCCTTTCGGCAAGATCGACCAAGACCCTTTGCATCTCTTTGACAAGGTCCGTCACTCTATGGATGGCCTCCCTTGTATACAAACGAACATCTAGGGAGACCTGGTCGTTCCGACTTCGTCCCGTATGAAGCTTCTCCCCAACGGGACCGATTTTTTCCACGAGGGTCTTCTCCACCAGAGAATGGATGTCTTCGTGGTCTTCATTAATCAGGAGTTCGCTCCTGTCCATTTCCCTTTTGATTTCCAGAAGGCCGTCAAGGATCTGGGTAGCCTCTTCATTGTTTATAATCCCTTGCTTGGCCAGCATACGACAGTGGGCCATGCTCCCCTCAATGTCCTGGGCGTAGAGACGTGCGTCGAAACTGATGGAGGCATTGAACGTGTCCGCCGCCTTATCCATGTCTTTTTGAAACCGACCTCCCCAAAGCTTGTGCGCCATCGATTGTCCCTTTTATCCCTCTGGTTGCATCATGCTCATTTCGCTTGTTTCTTTTTCAAGAGATGGGCTATCTTGAGCCGCAGTGCATTGAGCCTGATAAAGCCTTCGGCATCTTTCTGATCATATACGTCATCTTTCTCAAAGGTCGCAAAATCCGAGTGATATAAGGAATACTCAGATTTAATGCCCGCCGTGGTACAGTTTCCTTTATAGAGTTTGAGCCTCACGAGGCCGGTGACGTTCTTTTGTGTTTCATCAACAAGGGCCTGGAGCATCTCTTTCTCAGGAGAAAACCAGTAACCATTGTAGATCATTTCTGCAAAACGGGGGACAAGGCCGTCTCTGATGTGCATGACCTCTCGATCCATGGTAATGGACTCCATGCCTTGGTGGGCAACTCTCAAGATGGTGCCGCCGGGTGTTTCATAGACCCCCCTGGATTTCATCCCCACATATCGATTTTCAACCAAATTCACCCTGCCTATGCCGTTTTGACCGCCCAGTCTGTTGAGGTGGGCCAAAAGACTTGCAGGAGACATGGACTTTCCATCAACAGCCACGGGGTTGCCTTGTTTGAATTCGATCTCAACATAAGTGGATTTATCAGGTGCTTCCTCAGGAGAGACCGACATCACAAACATATCCTCAGGGGGCTCTTTCCAGGTATCCTCCAGAATACCCCCTTCAAAACTGACGTGGAGAAGGTTTCCGTCACTCGAATAGGGTTTTTCTCTGGTCACCGGCACAGGAACGCCTTTTAAGCGGGCGTATTTCACCAGATCTTCTCTACCCTTGAAGTCCCAGATTCTCCAAGGCGCGATGATCTTCAAACCCGGCTCAAGGGCAAGATAGGCCATTTCAAAACGGACCTGATCATTCCCTTTTCCCGTGGCACCGTGACTAACGGCATCCGCACCCAGTCTTCTTGCTGCATCTACCTGCCTCATGGCGATGAGAGGCCTTGCCAGAGAAGTCCCGAGGAGGTATCCTGACTCATAAACCGCGTTGGCCCTCAGGGCAGGCCAGACAAAATCTTGCACAAAGGGCTCTTTGAGGTCCTCGACGATGACCTCTTCCGCGCCTGTCTTTATTGCCTTCTTCTTCACTTCATCCATATCATCCCCCTGCCCTAAATCAGCAGAATAGGCGATAACAGGGCACTGATATGTTTCCATCAACCATGAGAGAATAACGGAGGTATCCAACCCTCCGGAATAAGCGAGCACTATCTTCATTCCAAACGTCCTTTCATTTCACTCAAAGTCTCATCTAACGCTGCGACCATGAGATCGATTTCTTTTTTGCCGACAATGAGGGGAGGGACAAATCGCAGGATATTCTCCTGAATACAGTTGATGAGAATCCCCTTTTTCCTGCAGGCGTCCATGATCGGGGTTCCAGGCCGATCAAGCTCAATCCCAAGAATAAGACCAAGTCCCCTAACGCCTTTGATCATGGAGTGCTTCTTATTCAAGTCCTCCAGTTTTTCCCTGAAGTATTCGCCCATCTGCCGGCAGTTCTCGATCCATCCATCTTCCAGGAGACTCTTGAGGACGGCTTTTGCCACGGCCGTCACGAGGGGTGTCCCCCCGAAAGTGGAGGCATGACTTCCGGGCCCGAACGCGCTGCTCAATTCTTCGGTGGAGAGCATGGCGCCAATGGGAAGTCCGTTTCCCAAAGCCTTAGCTAGGGTCATGACGTGAGGAGTGACACCGTAATGCTCATAGGCAAACAGTTTGCCGGTCCGTCCCATCCCCACCTGGACCTCATCAAAGATGAGTACGAGATTTCTCGCGTCGCAAATCTCCTTGACGCCCTTCAGGTAATCAGGACTCGGGCAGACTATACCTCCTTCTCCCTGAATAGGTTCCAACATCACCGCACACACGGTATCATCTATGGCCTTCTCCAGACTTGATAGATCGCCAAAGGGGACGAACTTGAAAGTCTGCACCAAAGGGTCATAACCCTTTTGAATCTTTTCCTGCCCCGTGGCCGATAGGGCCGCCATGGTTCGGCCGTGAAATGAACCCGTCATACTGATGATAACATGTCTACCGGAACCATATTTCTCTTTTGAAAAACGGCGAACCAGTTTGATGGCTGCCTCATTGGCTTCAGCGCCGCTGTTACAGAAGAACACGCGGTCGGCGAAGGAATTTTCCACCAGGAGCTTGGCCAGCTCGGTTTGCGGTTTAGTGTAGTACAGGTTTGAAACATGCACTAGGGTTTGAGATTGTCTCTCAAGGGCCTCCCTGACGACGGGGGAGCTATGTCCCAAGGCACAGACAGCAATGCCGCTGACAAAATCGAGGTACTCTTTGCCTTGGTCGTCCCAGAGGCGACACCCTTCTCCCCGAACAAGGGTTAGAGGGATTCTCGCATACGTCTGAAACATGTATGTGTCTGCCAACTTTCTTATATCATTCACTTTATCATCCATATTCTGATCCTCAAAAACTAAAGACAACAATAACATTTTATGTCAATGAGAATGGAAGGTTCTTAGAATCATGTATTGACACCTCTAAGGTATGATCTCAGTGCCTATACCACCCTTCGTGAAGATTTCCAACAGAATGGAATGTTCCTTGCGGCCGTCAATAATATGGGCCTTTTTGACACCGCCCTTCAGCGCCTCCAAACAGCATTTGACTTTGGGAATCATGCCTCCCTGGATCGTTCCATCGGCAATGAGTCCTGGAATTTCTTCCCTTTTGAGAGTGGATGTCAGCTTCCCCTCTTTGTCAAGAACGCCTTCAGTATCCGTAAGGAGGACAAGTTTTTTGGCCTTCAGAGAGGCGGCTATATGTCCTGCCACGAGGTCGGCATTAATATTGTAAGTTTCCCCCTTTGATCCCGCACCCACCGGGGCAATAATGGGGATGAACTGGCTTTCCAGAAGATTGAAGAGGATTTGATTGTTCACAGAGGTAATCTCACCTACCATCCCCATGTCGATAATCTCCGGCGGTTTGTTGTCCCCCATTTCTTTGAGATATTTCATCTTCTTAGCCGTGATCAATTGCCCGTCTTTGCCTGATAGGCCGACGGCCTGCCCTCCATTCTGGTTGATCAAGGCCACGATTTCTTTGTTGACTTTTCCTGCCAAGACCATTTCTACCACATCCATGGTTTCTTTGTCGGTCACACGCATGCCGTCCACAAATTGAGACTCGATGGATAGGGTTTCCAGGAATTTCCCTATTTGAGGGCCTCCGCCATGTACCACAATGGGATTGAGGCCCACATATTTCATGAGGATGATATCCAGAGCAAAGCTCTTCTTCAGCCCTTTATCCACCATGGCATGGCCTCCGTATTTGACAACGACCGTGGCGTTCTTGAACCTCCGGATATAGGGCAGGGCCTCGATCAATACCTCTGCAATGTCTGTTTGGACTCTGGTCATGTTTTTCTAGAACCTTTGCTCATTTGGGGCAACAATTTACAGGATATATCTACTCAGATTTTCATCTTCAAGAATATCTGTCAATTTTTTCAGTACATACTTCTTGTCAATAATCACTTTTTCTGTCGACATATCCGGAGCGTCAAAGGATATCTCATCCAAGAGTTTCTCCATTACCGTGTGCAGACGGCGTGCGCCTATGTTTTCCATGCGTTCATTGACCTTGCTGGCCATGGAAGCAATCTCTTCGATGGCTGATTTTTCGAATTGCAGATCAATACCCTCTGTTTCAAGGAGCGCCTTATATTGGGTGATCAGGGCATTTTTGGGTTCTGACAGGATACGAAGAAAATCCTCTTGAGTCAGAGAATCGAGCTCCACCCTGATAGGAAATCTTCCCTGGAGCTCCGGTAAGAGGTCCGAAGGCTTGCTGGCATTAAAGGCCCCGGCTGCAATAAAAAGAATATGATCTGTCTTCACCATGCCGTATTTGGTTGTAACCGTGGAGCCCTCCACAATGGGGAGAAGATCTCTTTGTACGCCCTCTCGAGATACATCCGGACCATGTCTGGATTCGTTGCCGGCGATCTTATCCAGCTCATCAAGAAATATGATGCCATTTTGTTCTGTCATTCGGACGGCCTCGTCGATCACGCTATCCATGTCAATAAGACGCTGGGATTCCTCTTGAAAAAGGATTTCCAATGCTTCCGGGATCTTAACCAGCCTCCTTTTTTTCTTCGAAGGGAAGACATTCCCGAAAACCTCTCTGATGTTGAATTCGATTTCCTCCATTCCTGTGTTAGAAAAGACCTCCACCATAGGTATGTTTTGATTGGTGGTCTCTATTTCCACGTTGCGGGCATTCAGTTTTCCGTCCCTCAATAACCGTCTCAATTTTTCACGGGTTGACTTACTTTCAGGTTTTTCCGCCTTCACCACTTCGAGTACCTTTTCTTTTTCACTTCCCCCTTCTTCTTCGCGAGAATCCTCTCTTCTTTTAGGGAGAAGGATGTCCAGGAGTCTTTCCTCGGCTAGTTCATGGGCCTTCACTTTCACATTCTCTTGTTCTTTCTTTTTTGCCATACTCACAGCGAGTTCTGTGAGATCTCGAATCATAGACTCTACGTCTCGGCCCACATACCCCACCTCCGTGAACTTTGTGGCCTCCACTTTGAGAAAAGGCGATTCCGCAAGCCGGGCCAGGCGTCGGGCTATTTCAGTTTTTCCAACACCGGTGGGCCCCATCATGATGATGTTTTTAGGGGCGATTTCGTCTCGGAGATCCGGGGGGACTTGTTGTCTGCGCCACCTGTTTCTTAAAGCAATGGCTACGGAACGCTTCGCATGTGCTTGCCCGATGATATACTTGTCAAGCTCAGACACAATCTCTCTGGGCGTCAGGATCTTCATAAAATGATTATTCCCTTTTCGGCGTGATGTCATCCTTGATCACCTCGTTATAAGTCCCTATTCTTCTGGGTCATGCTGTTTTTCGATCTCTTGGATCATGATTTGCTCATTGGTGTAGAGACAGATTGAGGCGGCAATCTTCATGGCTTCCAGCGCTATTGTGGGGGCATCAAGATCAGAATGCTCCACCAAGGCGCGAGCGGCTGAAAGGGCATAGGGTCCACCTGAGCCGATGGCGGCCACGGGTTCGTCAGGCCCGATGACATCCCCGGTGCCTGAAATGATAAATGTATGCTCAGCGTCCGAGGCAAGGAGCAGGGCCTCCAATTTCCTCAAGATTTTGTCCGTTCGCCAGTCCTTGGCAAGCTCTACGGCCGCACGGGTCAAGTTCCCATTGAATTTCTCCAGTTTTGATTCCAGTTTTTCGAACAGGTTAAAGGCGTCTGCCGCGGCTCCGGCAAATCCGATCAGGACCCGATCCTGGTACATAAATCTCAACTTGTTGGCCTTGTGTTTCATGATTGTTTCGCCCAGACTCACCTGGCCGTCTGCGGCCATGACAGTCCTTCCGCCTTTTCGGACCGCAAGAATGGTTGTGGCCTTAATGTTCTGATGTGAATGCATGCGATAATCTCTTTCTTTTTTTAAGGGCTACACCTTACTCCTCGTGTTGTTGATGGCCAAGAAGTTACTAGAAAACATTTGTCTTCCGTACATGAACCTGAAACAGCCTGAAAGAGCAAATGGATTTGCTAAGTCAGGGGAATCGGGTGTTAGTCATCAAGTACTGAATCCCGTCAGCTCCTGGGATGGGCCTTGTCATAGACCTGCATGAGCCGTTCAAGGCTGACATGAGTGTATTTCTGGGTGGTGGAGAGGCTTGCGTGCCCCAAGAGTTCCTGAACCGATCTCAAGTCTGCTCCGCCATCTAGGAGATGGGTGGCAAAAGTATGCCTCAAGGAATGGGGAGTGACCTCTGTCATAAGACTGCTCCTCTTTGCATACTTCGAGACCATCCTTTCAATACTACGAGCAGTGAGACGCCCCCCTCTCGAGTTCAAAAAAAGGGGTGTGTTTTCAAAATGCTTTCCGCTCTTTTTTCTCAAAGAGCCGGTCTTCTCAATGTATTCATTAACGGCTTGCAAGGCCTTTTTTCCAATGGGAACAATCCTTTCCTTGTTCCCTTTTCCCACCACCCTGACCAGGCGTTGCTCAAAATCAATACTTGACACATTGAGACCTGAGAGTTCGCTGACGCGGATGCCACAGGAATAGAGCGTCTCCAATATCGCCAAATCCCTTAGTCCAAGGGGTTTTTCCTTGTCCGGTCCGTCCAGGAGTCTAAACATCTCGTCCACGGGAAGATGGTTGGGAATATACTTTTCCTGTTTCGGCGTGGAGATGTCGGCCGCAGGATTGCCCTTGAACAGACCTTTTCGTTCAAGGAAATAGAAAAAGGATCGAATCGTCGAGAGTTTGCGGGCTATGGACGTTCGACTATAGCGGCCATACAGCCTGCCCAAGTATTCCCTAATGACGAGGAAATCAATGGACTCCAACTCTGGAGCGCTCTCCCCTTTTCCGGATAAATCCTGTTTTTCAAACAAAAAACTCGAGAATTGTTCCAGGTCGATCCGATAACTCTTGGCGGTATGATCAGAGTAGCCTTTCAGAGATATCAGATCATCAATAAAGGAGTCTATGAAATCGAAAAACCGGACTTTCTTCATAAGAACAAGCTTACTATAAAAAAACAAATACAATAACATATTTCGAATATTTGGCAATCAAAAAAAGGAGATTTGCCTTCAGGGCTTGACTTTGTTTTCATTGTTGATGTATTTCTAACGGCTTGGGGATTCTCTCCTTTTTACCCCCATAGGCTATTTTTGGGCGCATCCTTTTACCTGAAACCAGATCCAATGCTTATAATTGATCTCATTCAACTCGGATGCCAACCACTTACTGCTTTATCATGGGATTTCTCATGAAATCCTTTTTGGCCATGTTGGATTCAGATGTGGGCAAATGACTCCTGAAAGGAATTTGATATGAACAGAAAGAGTGAACAAATAAGAAATGTAGCTTTAGTGGCCCATGTGGGTTCCGGCAAAACGTCCCTCGGTGAGGCCATCCTTCTAAACGGAAAAGGGACAACCAGGCTTGGCAGTGTGGATGAAGGAACGTCTCACCTGGATTTTGAACCGGAGGAAATAAAGAGAAGGATTACCATCAGCACGTCTATCCATCATTGCGAGTGGAAGAAATGCTATTTTAATCTGATTGATACTCCTGGGGATGACAATTTTCTCTCAGATACACGGCTCTCTCTCCAGGCTGCGGATGGTCTGGTCGTTGTGATTGATGCCACGGCAGGAGTCAAAGTCGGGACAGAAAAGGTATGGAACTTTGCAGATGAACAAGGCCTTCCAAGAGCAATCTTTATTAATAAGATGGATAGGGAGAGGGCCGATTTTTTTGGGGTGATGGAAGGAATTGACAAGACCCTTGAAGCAAAGGCTTCGCCGGTATTCCTCCCCATTGGATCTGAGGACAAGTTCGAGGGCTTGGTGGATCTCATCAAGATGAAGGCCTATGTCTATACCAAGGATGGCAGTGGGAAATTCCAAAACTCGGAGATCCCGGAAGATATGAAGGCCTCGGCGGATGAGTGGCGAGAAAAGATGATAGAGAATATTGTGGAAGCCAATGACGAATTGATGGAAAAGTATCTGGAAGGTGAGGAACTCTCGGCTCAGCAGATAGAGGAGACATTTACCCATGCCGTCAAGTCCGGACATCTGGTTCCCATCCTCTGCGGCTCAGCCACGCTAAATGTGGGTGTCCCTCAGTTGATGGACCTCATTGCTCAGGCGTTTCCTTCCCCTGTTGAGCGCGGGGCCTTCGAGGTCATTGGCGCGGCTGGGGAAGGATCCATCAAAAGGATGCCGACGGAAGATTCTCCCTTTTCTTCCCTTGTTTTCAAGACAGTGGCAGACCCCTTTGCCGGCAAACTGAGCCTACTAAGGGTCCTGTCCGGAACCCTGAAAGCCGATTCAACGGTCTATAATGCCAATCAAAAGATCAAGGAAAAATTTGGGCAAATCTATATCCTGGAAGGCAAGAAACAGGAGAATGTGGAGATAGGAATTCCAGGGGATATCCTTGCCATCCCCAAGTTAAAGGAGACCAAGACAGGGGATACGTTATGTCTGGAAAGTGCCCCGATCATTTACAAGTCTGCTGTACCCCTTCCCCCGGTTCTCTCCTATGCGGCTGAGGCCAAAGTCAAGGGGAGCGAGGATAAGGTCTTCAGTTCTCTCGCCAAGTTGCTTGAAGAAGACCTCACTTTGAGGCTGGAGCGGGATCAGACCACATCCGAAATCATTCTTTCCGGGACCGGGCAGATTCATCTGGAGGCCACCTGTGAAAAACTAAAACGAAAATTCGGGGTTGAGGTTAATCTGAAGCCCGTGAAGGTCCCCTATCAGGAAACGATCAAGAAACCCGTAAACGGCGTCGTTTACCGCCATAAGAAACAGTCAGGAGGACGCGGGCAGTTTGCCGAAGTCCATTTTGACTTATCGCCTCTGGAGAGGGGTGCGGGCTTTGAGTTTGAAGAGGCCCTTGTCGGCATGAACGTTCCTCGTAACTTTGTTCCGGCCGTGGAAAAGGGGCTGAACGAGGCCATCCAGAGCGGTGTTCTGGCGGGTTACCCTGTGGTGGATTTAAAGGTCCGTTTCTATGACGGCAAATCACACGATGTGGATTCTTCGGAAATGGCTTTCAAGATAGCGGCTATCATGTGCCTCAAGAAGGCCATGCAAGAGACGACTTCCGTCCTCCTTGAACCGGTGATGAAGATGGAGATTACGGTTCCTGAGGAATCCATGGGAGACGTGATGGGTGACCTGAACAGTCGACGGGGCAGAGTATTGGGCATGGATAGCCAAGGGAGGTCTCAGGTGATCAAAGCGCAGGTTCCCATGTCAGAGGTCCTTCAGTACGCGATTGATCTGAACGCTATCTCAGGAGGCCGCGGGACTTTTCGAATGGAACGTTCCCATTATGAAGAGGTGCCGGCCCAGTTGACGGAAAAGATTGTTGCTCAGGCCAAAAAAACGGAATAGCAGGGATTGAATGGAAAACGAAACACGCGCGGGTGTTTTGACTATCAGCACCATGGGCTCCCAGGGCAAGAGAAGCGATGAGAGTGGGGATATTGCCACCCGTATGCTGGAAGGGGAAGGGTTCTCGGTCCTCAAAAGAGAAGTCGTCCCTGATGATCGTGCAAGGATCGCTGACACGCTAATGGAATGGGCGGACCATTCAGGGCTTACCCTTATCCTGACCTCGGGGGGGACCGGGCTTAGTCCGAATGATGTGACGCCTCAGGCCATGGAACAGGTCATTGACTATCAAGTCCCGGGCATGGCCGAGGCCATGAGGGCTGAGAGTCTGAAGATCACCCCTCATGGTATGATATCCCGGGCCATGGTAGGGGTGCGGGGATCTTGCCTGATCATCAATCTTCCCGGGAGTCCCGCAGGGGTTAAGGAAAACCTCTCCGTGGTCTTGCCTGCCTTGAGACACGCCCTCTCAAAGCTGGGGGGGGATACATCTGATTGTGGAAGGCATTGAACATTGTAGCCATTCAACATTCTGAGCGTGGACTTCAATGGGGCCGCAGCAATCTCTTTTAGGAGGCGAAAGCATTTTCAGCTAGTGCGGTATTCGGTGCCAACAAGACGGGCGGGGGGTCGTTTTTTGGCAGTCCGAGAGTTTGTAGATCTGGTGTATTCCATTGATAGTAACCCGCCCGCCAGGCTTAGGCGATATGCAGATCAAAGACCCACTGAATCAAGTTCGCCTCCTCCAAGAGATCCCCGAGCCCCCATTGGATCAGACTTTGAGAAATCAAGACGGTTACGGATTACCTATCATTGATTTGTGCCGACCTCCTTGTTTAGCCACTGGAGATATTTCTGGCTCCCTGTAATAATGGAGACCGCGATAATCTCCGGCACATCATAAGGGTGGATGCCCAGGATCGCCTCTTCCAGTTTATCAAACAAATCTTTTCTGCTTTTTATGATACATAACCACTCTTCCGCCTCTTCAATCGCCCCCTCCCACCAATAAGTGCTGAAGATCGGTCCCACGACCTGCGCGCAGGCTGCCAGTCTTTTTCCGACGACCCTCTGGGCAATCATCCTGGCATCATCTTTGTTCTCTGTGGTGGTATAAATTTGGATGAATTCAGTCATGGTATCCTGTTTGCCTCCTTGTCTTTAAACCTCTTCAGAGAGCCTCTGCTCCAGCCATAGGAGAACCTTGTCAAATTCGTCCCGGAGTTGGGCCGCAGCCTTTCCCCGGTGGCTGACCCGATTTTTTTCCTCAACTGTCATCTGCGCGAAGGTCTTTTTCAAAGGAGGATAGTAGAAGATCGGATCGTATCCAAAACCACGGTCGCCTTCCATTTCATGGATAATTTCTCCATGACATGCCTCCTCATACGTGAGGGCTGGACCTCTTGGAACAGCAATGCAGATGACACATCTAAATGAGGCTCTTCTGTCGACAACCCCTTTCATGGCCTCCAGTAACTTCAGGTTATTATCTCTATCCGTGGCCTTTTCTCCGGCGTAACGGGCGGACCGGACCCCAGGCAGACCACCCAGGGCTTGAACCTCCAGGCCGGAATCATCTGCCAGGACGGGAAAGCCGAGGATTTTTGCTGTAGTATGGGCCTTTTTATAGGCATTTTCTTCAAAGGTGTCTCCATCTTCCTTTACAGGAGGGATGGGGCCGAAATCTTGAAGACTCTTTATCTCAACTGAAAAAGAGGAAAGGAGTTCCTTGAATTCTGAGATCTTCCCCGGATTTCGGGTTGCCAGGACCAGTATTCTCTTAGGCATACATCTGTTCCTCTATTTGGTTAAGCCTCCGCCATCTTTTTCTCAAATTTCTCCATAAAGATCTCTTTTATCTTTTCAAGACGCTCTTTATCCTGAGCCTCAAAACGAAATACCAGGACAGGTTGTGTATTGGACGCCCTGACCAAACCCCATCCACCATCAAAAAGAACCCGGGCCCCATCAACGTCAATGACTTGATGACCTTCCTTAAAATCTGCCGCGAGTTCCGCCACGATCTGAAATTTCTTTTCATCAGGGCATTCCAGTCGAATCTCCGGAGTACTCACCATTTTTGGGATACCGGATAGGAGTTCTTTGACACTTTTCCCTGTCTTCGTGAGGATTTCCAGGAGCCGGGCTCCGGCATAGATGGCGTCATCGTAACCGAAATAGCGCTCTGCAAAGAAGAGGTGCCCACTCATCTCTCCGGCAAGAAGGGCTCCTTCCTCTTTCATTTTTCCCTTTATTAAGGAATGTCCCACCTTCCACATAATCGGTATGCCGCCGTGTCTTTTAATATCATCAAAGAGGACTTGAGAGCACTTTACCTCACCAATGATTTTGGCCCCGGGATTGCGCTCTAACAAATCTCGCCCGAATATGATCATCAAATGGTCGCCCCACACGATACTTCCTTCATGATCTACGACACCGATTCTGTCGGCATCGCCATCAAAAGCAATCCCCAAATCAAAGGCGCCTTCAGTGACACGATGGGTCAGGTCCTTCAGGTTTTCAGGAATAGTCGGGTCGGGGTGATGGTTGGGAAATCGACCGTCGGGCTCACAAAAGAGTTCTTCAACCTCCACGCCCATTGCGGAAAATGCCTTTGGCCCCACGATCCCTCCCATCCCGTTACCTGCGTCAACCACGACTTTGACGGGGAGATCTCCAGGGTGGATATGGTTTTGCAGGTATTCGAGATAGGGAGCCGTGACATCAACGTCCTCCACGCTCCCCGTTCCTTTATGGAATGTCTGTGAGTCTCCGATTTCCCTGATCTTCTGAATTTCCTTTCCATAGATCGTGGTCTTTCCTATCCCGACTTTAAACCCATTATATTCGGGGGGATTGTGACTACCCGTGATTTGAATACCTCCATCGACTTCAAGGTAATACAAGGAGAAATAGAGAAGGGGTGTCGGGACCATCCCCACATCCAAGACATGCATGCCTGAGTTTGCAAGACCGGCCCATAATGAATCCCGCAGGTCGGAAGAACTGAGCCGGCAATCTCTGCCAAGGGCGATCCTCTTTGCTCCGTTGTTGTAGTAGTATGTCCCGAATGCCAATCCCAACTCATAGACTGTTTCTTGATTCAGTTCATCAGGGACTCTCCCTCGAATATCATACTCTCTAAAGATGTGCGGATTCATAGATACTCCTCTTTTTGGGTTTTCTTCAACTGTGCGACGATTTTTCGTATCTCTTCTGATTTCTCTAGGTCTGCAATCAGAAGTGCATCAGGGGTATCCACTACAAGGCAATTGTTGAGACCCAGACAGGCCACCAGGCGGTCACCGCGGCTCGCAACAAAGCTCTTTTCACAGTCGATGAGAAGCGGTTCTCCTTCTATGAGGTTTTGGCGCGAATCACGTGCCTGCTCCTTGACTTCATACAGGGACGCCCATGATCCGACGTCGCTCCATCCACACTCGCACGGAAGGACGAAGACGGGACAGGTCGTTTTCTCCATGATGCCGTAGTCGAATGAGATAGACTCCAGGGTGGGATAAATGTCCTTGATTTCTGCCTCAAAGGCATCTGTTCCCAAGACCTGTTCAAGGTGCTTCAGTGCCTCATACAGATCAGGGAGACCATGATGGATTTCCTTCATGATGGTATCCGGTGTGGCCACAAAGATGCCCGCGTTCCAGAAGTGTTCACCACTTGAGAGATACGCTTGCGCCCGCTTCAGATCAGGTTTTTCCACAAAGGCGGAGACCTTGTAGGCCGTTGGTTCCGTGAAAGCAGGATGGTCCTTGGAGCATTGGATGTAGCCATACCCTATTTCAGGTCGCGTGGGTATGATACCCAGGGTGACGATACCTCCTGATTGGGCTATTTCCCCCGCATGACCCAAGTCCCGTACGAAGGCCGAAGGGTTCCCTATAAAATGGTCTGCGGGGAGGAATGCTACGGCTTCGGAGCAACCCAAGTGCCGGGCATAGATCGCTCCAAGACCTATACATGGGGCAGTATTTCGTCCCACCGGTTCTGCAACGAGGTGGACATCTTGATTTTCAAAGAGGTTATTGGCCTTTTCGAGGTGTTCTCGTCCAAGTACCAGGATCATCTCCTTCTCGGATGCCAGCGGTCTCAGCCGATTGCAAGTCTCCACCACCATGGGTTCTTTGCCGCTGATATTCAGGAACTGTTTGGGGGTATCTCTGCGGCTGACCGGCCAGAACCGGGTTCCAGACCCTCCTGCCATAATGACCACATACATGGGATGCTCCTTTTATGTAGTGATTAAAGACCTCGAAATCGTGTTATGAAGATTCATTGTTTTCGGGCGAGTTTTTTTGAAGAAATCCTACTTCGCGGCGCCACAGCATTTCTTGTATTTCTTACCGCTGCCGCAGGGGCAAGGGGCGTTCCTTCCGATCTTTTGACCCTCCCTTCTAACCGTGGTAGGCGTACGTACTTCATCCCCATGGCTGAGCTGCATGGCCCTTTTCTGTCTTAGAGGCATTTCTTCTTCCGATCTTTTTCGAATAAGCTGGATCCGGGAAAGAGTGCTGAGGGTCTCTTCCCTGATTCGATCCATCAGCTCTTCAAAGAGGGAGAATCCCTCTTTTTGATATTCTCTCAATGGGTCTAATTGGCCATAACCCCGAAGCCCGATTCCTTCTTTCATGCTTTGCATGTCCTGAAGATGAGCCACCCATTGTTTGTCAATAATCTGAAGGATGATAATCTTCTCTAAAGTTCGAAGGTCTTCTTTTCCCAGTTTTTTTTCCCGTGCCTCAAAGGATTCTTGGACTTGTTCATTTAGTAGGAGGACCAAATCTTCTGTTTTCAGTTGATCAAACCTCTCTTCTCCCAGGTCTTCCGGCCCGATCTTTGGCAAAAAGCCGAATAATCTGGCGACATTCTCCTTCAACCCCTGAATATCCCAATCTTCGGAGTAGCCTTTCGGATGGGTGAAAGTATCAACCAGCATCTGCATCTTCTCATCCGCCATGCTTTGGATCACTTCTCGGACCCCGTCACCACTGAGTAAATCCTTCCTCAAAGAATAGACGATCTCTCTGTGCTTATTCATGACATCATCGTATTCAAGCAGGTGTTTTCTGATATCAAAGTGATGGGCCTCCACCTTCTTTTGGGCATTTTCTATGGCCCTAGAGATCAAATTGTGCTCAATGGGTTGTCCCTCTTCCATGCCCAGGCGGTCCATGATGGAGGCAATCCTCTCGGAGCCGAATATTCGGAGGAGATCATCTTCGAGGGAAAGGTAGAAACGAGAGGTCCCGGGGTCCCCCTGGCGGCCCGATCGACCCCTGAGCTGGTTATCGATTCGTCGGCTCTCATGTCTCTCCGTGCCCAGGATGTGGAGCCCGCCCAAAGCCGTTACTCCCTCGCCAAGAATGATGTCTGTTCCCCTTCCGGCCATATTGGTGGAGATCGTCACGGTCTTTGCCTGACCAGCTTGTGCAATGATTTCAGCCTCTTTTTCGTGATGCTTGGCGTTGAGTACAGAATGGGGAATTCCAGACCTCTTAAGCATCTTGCTCAACATCTCCGATTTTTCAACGGAAATAGTTCCTACCAGGACGGGCTGCCCCCTTTCGTAGAGCTCTGAAATCTCTTTTACGACGGCCTTGAACTTCTCCCTTTCCGTCTTGTAGATAGCGTCGGGAAAGTCTTTGCGTATCATCTCCTTGTTGGTCGGCACTACGGTCACGTCCAGTTTATAGGTGCTGGCGAATTCAGCGGCCTCTGTGTCCGCCGTTCCCGTCATTCCCGCGAGTTTTTCGTACATGCGAAAGAAATTCTGAAACGTCACAGTGGCCAAGGTCTGGTTTTCTCCTGCAACGCCGACCCCTTCTTTGGCCTCCACGGCCTGATGCAATCCGTCACTCCAGCGGCGACCCGGCATCATGCGACCGGTGAATTCATCCACAATGACGACCTGTCCGTCCTTGACCACATAATGCACATCTTTTTCAAACAACCAGTACGCCTTAATCAGTTGGTGGGTGGTATGGAGGAGGTCAGAAGATCGCATGTAGCGGTCTTCCAGATCCTTGAGACGATCCGCTTTTTCTGTTTCACTTAGACTTTCGTCGATTCGAATGTTATGACTCTCATCATCCAGATCGAGGAGCATGAAATCTCCCAGCCCCGTTGCAGAAAGGAGTTTGATCCCTTTTTCAGTCAATTCCACTGAGTTATTACGCTCGTCAATCACACAGTAAAGATCCTGATCTAAATCAGATAGGACCTTCTGGGCCCCAAGCAGACTCTCTGTTCGGTCGATTTCCTTCTTAAAGGACTGGTTGTTGGCTATGATATCCAGATACACAGGATTCTTCGGGTCTCCGCGCTTGACCTGGAGAAGCATTTCAATGGTCTTATCCCCATAGTCTTCTTCCTGGATTCTGCTGCGGATGTCTTTGAGGATGGAGCGTATGATGGTCCCTTGGTTTTTTTTCAGGTTGATGACCAGCGGCTTGACTTCGGTGTATATCTTGTTTTCGCTGTGCTCCACCGGACCGCTTATTATCAAAGGGGTCCTGGATTCATCGATAAGGATGCTGTCCACCTCATCCACAATGGCATATTGAAAGTCTCTCTGGACATAGTCCTCGAGAGAAAACTTCATGTTGTCTCTGAGATAATCAAAGCCGAATTCATTGTTTGTGCCATATGTGATATCACAACCGTAGCTTTTTTTCCGTTCTTCATCGTTCATGTCGTGAACGATGACACCCACAGAGAGCCCTAAAAAGTTATAGATCCCTCCCATCCATTTTGCATCTCGTTTTGCAAGATAATCATTGACGGTGACCAGATAGGCGCCCCTTTCTGTTAGCGCGTTGAGATAGAGAGGAAGGGTCGCGGCTAGAGTCTTGCCTTCACCGGTTTTCATTTCGGCGATCTTCCCTTCATGCAGGACAATCCCGCCGATGATTTGGACATCAAAGTGGCGCATGCCGAGGACCCTGACCGAGGCCTCCCGAACCGCAGCAAAGGCCTCAGGAAGCAACTCGTCCAAAGTCTCACCCTTTGAATGTCTTTCCTTGAACTCCAGGGTTTTTGCCTGAAGGTCTGCATCGGAAAGGGCCTGGTATTGAGGCTCCAATTGATTGATGGCATCAACAAGAGGTGCCATTCTTTTCAGCTCCCTCTCGTTTTTGCTGCCAAATACCCCTTTTAAAAATTTACCGATCATGGATTTCCAGACCTAACTCAAAAAGAATAACAGAGCACGCGTATTAATAGGTTGTGATGTGACAACGACTTCGGCTCGAAAGAAATTGAAGATCCCCTCAGAAAGCTGCAGGGGATCTCCCAAATGTAAGGAAGTCGACTATTGTAATTCTCTCGCTAACCCCGCGGCCCCGATCAGCGGGATTTCCGCTTCGCTCCAATAAGCCCGCGGGGAATGCGCTCGCTGTGCATTTTCAATGTGGCAGTATACACCATAAGAAGACAGAAAGGAATCTCAAACCGGATGGACATCCATTCGGATACGACCCTTTTTCACTGGTTTGAAGTTGTCCTTGGAACATGATCCTAGTTGAGGATGTAACGACGGGGGTTTACGGGAAGGCTGTTTAAATAGACTTCGTAGTGCAAATGGGGCCCTGTGCTGCGGCCGGTATTTCCCACCAGACCGATCTCTTGGCCCCGTTTTACATATTCGCCTTTTTTGACCAGGATCTTTGCCATATGCCCATATCTCGTCTTCAGATCATAGCCATGATTGATCATCACCATATTTCCCATGAAATAGTCCTTTCCGGTTAAGGAAACAAGACCATCTGCCGGCGCAACGATAGGCGTATTCATGCGTGTGCTGATATCAATCCCTTTGTGAAATTCCTCTTCGTTTGTGAAAGGAGAAATCCGTTTTCCAAAATCTGAACTGAGCCACCCCCTGGTGGGCCATATGGAGGGTGTATGGGCAAGCAAGTTCTTTTGATTTTCAAGAAACTTGTAGAGCTCTTCCTTTTCGTTCATCTGAATCGATATGGCGGTATCGAGATTGTCAAGGGACTGATGCATTAGAGTGACCAGTCTTTCATGTGCCTTTTCAATGGTGTAACCCGGGTCGAGCAAGGTGGAGTCCGAACCCCCAATACCCAGAAATTGGCTGTTCTCTTCCTCGGTTTCCAGGTTGACCATAATCTTAAGTTTCTGATCAAACTCATTCAATTCGATCAGTCTTCCGTTGATTCGATCAATCCTATCTGTCAGGGAGGCAATCTGGACCTTTTGCTGGGAATTTTCCTCCTCAAGCCGCGCAAGTTTGGGGACCTTTGCTTTTACGGCCCGATAGTCCATGAGACCCCAGGTGAGAACAAATGCAAGTAGAAGGATAGCAAGGAGGAAACCCAGGAGAAGCGTCTGAGGAATTCTGATTTGCTTCACCCGGCTGGAAGCATCTGGAAGAAAGATAATGGTGATCTTCTTGCGAAGCATAAAAGCCCTTTAGCTCAATTCTAGCGTGAAAAAATGATTTTGATTTAGTAAGAATAACACAAAAAGGTCAATTTTGTCAACCAGCTGGCGCTTTATTTTACTTCCTATTTCTTTGTGAACAAAATGTCAAAATGTTTTTTGCCAAGAGAGGGCTGATTCCGGGTACGGCCACAAGATCTTGCTTCTTTACACTGCATATAGTGTCTATATCTCCAAAATGTCTGAGTAAGAGGAATTTTTTCTTAGGTCCCATTCCAAAGATCTGATCCAATTCAGAGGATTTGTAACCCCTTGATCGCAGTTTTCGGTGATAACTGACGGCGCGCCGGTGGGCTTCATCGCGAATCCGCATCAGGAGCAGGCGCACGGGATCATCCTCTTTGAGAGAAAGGGGGTTCTTTCGACCGATGATGAAAATCTTATCCATGCCGCTTTTCTTTCTTTCGTCTGCCTTGGCAATAGCCACCACTTCGGGTTTTCTCTGTCCGTTGAACTCATCTATGGTCTTCTTGACCGCCAAAAGGTGACCTTTCCCTCCATCCACCACAAAGAGATCCGGGGCCTGGCCATGGGAGAGCCGCTTGGAGACCACTTCAGACATCATTCCATAGTCATTAATGCCCTCGACCCCTTTGATCCTGTAATTTCTATATCCTGGTTTGTGGGAACGGCCCTCTACAAAAGAGACGACGGTTCCCACGGCGAAGGCCCCGTGAAAGGTGGAGATATCCAGGCCTTCCACATTCCTTGGGGCATTCTTCAGTCCCAAGGCTGACTTGGTCAAGGATATGAGGTCCTCATCATGGGCGTCTGTGCGGGTTGTGAGGAGATCCCGGGCATTGGTTACGGCCATTTGAACAAGACGTCGCTTTTCGCCTCTTACAGGACAATGAATAGATACCCCCTTTCCGGCCAGATCGGAAATCCAGTCGGCTAAAGGAGGTAGATCCTGCAACGGCTCAGAGATGAGGATGCGTTTTGGGATGAATGACTGTTGGGAATAGAACTGTTTTAAAAAGGCCTCTAGAATTTCTGATGAAGAGACATCTCTGTTCCTGAAAATGTAGTCCCGGCTGCCCAAAAGGACACCCTTTCGCACAAAAATGATGACCAGGTGAATTTTTCCATCTGCCTGCGCAAGGCCGATGATGTCCAGGTCTTCCATTTTAGTGGAGACCACATTTTGTCGTTCTACGGTGGCTTCCACAGCCCTGATCTGATCCCTGATCAGGGCGGCCTTTTCATAGTCGAGTTGCTCCGAAGCCGATTGCATCCTCTTTTTCAATTGCCTCAACAACTCACGATTACGCCCTTCCAAGAGGAGTCTGACTTGATGGACGGTTTCCCTGTAATCGGAGCTGGAGACCTGGTGAACACATGGCCCCAGACACCTGCCCAGTTGATGGTTGAGACAGGGTCTCGTTCTTTTGGGCAAATCACGAGTCTTGCACTTTCTGAGCTGAAAGACACGGTCGATCAATCTGAGGGTGCCTCGAACGGCAATGGCAGAAGTGAAGGGCCCATAGTAGAGAGCCCCGTCCTTTTTTATTCTTCGGACGATGCTCAGGCGAGGAAAAGGGGCTTGAATGTCAAAGCGAAGACATGGGTACCTCTTGTCATCTCTGAGGAGGATATTGTAGCGAGGCAAATGGCGTTTTATGAGGGTATCCTCGAGTATGAACGCCTCTTTTTCCGTTGTCGTAAGGAATATTTCAAGACCTTTGGCCCTATCCATCATCAGAGCGGTCTTGGGGGCTAGGTCCCCGGAAGGAGGGAAATAGGACAAGACCCTCTTTTTCAGGTTTTTGGCCTTTCCCACATAGATCATTTTATCTGTTTTATCTTTAAAGACATAGACCCCCGGTCCCTCCGGCAGATTGAGCCGAAGGGATTCAGGATCCAAATGATGTGGGGTCAAGACTTGCACGTCTTAAGGTTATGTGAAGGCCATGAGGGTCGTCAAGGGAATTGACTGGGTTCTTGCGGTTAATGAGTACGATTGAAAGGAGTATCTGTTCAAAAATCATGCTCAAGTCCTACGGGTCATAGCGTCTTTTCTCTGATTTCGAGTCTACCCAAAAAAACTTTTGACAAGAAGGATGAAAGATATTACTTTTGAGGCCTGGGATCGGGCCGTTAGCTCAGTCAGGTAGAGCAGCGGACTTTTAATCCGTTGGTCGCAGGTTCGATTCCTGCACGGCCCACCACTCTATTTGCCGTGCCCTCTCTGAGGTGCCTGCCCCGTGAAATTGTAGCAACAAGAGAGCAGTGGATTTCACCGGGGAACACATCCTTGGTGACCTTCTGAACGTTATCTAGGTATATAACGTCCCCATCGTCTAGTCCGGTCCAGGACACAGGCCTTTCACGCCTGCGACAGGGGTTCAAATCCCCTTGGGGACGCCATAGTAATCTGAAGGGGTTACATGATTACATGTAACCCCTTCAGATTTTTTATTCAGATACACTACTAGCCAATGACGGTAGGCAGATCTCGATTTCCAGAGTGCCGCAGATAATTCCGGTCAATTGTCGAATAAAGGAGGCCTTGTTTTCATAGAGGATGGTCTGAAGGCCTTTTTGTCTTGCCCTGAGAATATGGGCTTCATGATCGTCAACAAACAGGATGTTTGCGGGATCGATGTGAAGCCTTTGAGAGATCATGTCGAAAATCTCAGGGTCCTTTTTTGAAATGTGCAGATGATAGGAGTTGAAAATATGATCAAAATATCTGAAGAAGCCATGCCTTTGATCCAGTTCTTCCAACCAGTGGCACTGATCGCTCAAGATCCCCACCACCATACCGATGGCCTTCAGGTCCGAGGCTATATGTAGCATCCAGAGACGAAGGATAAATCGTGAAAGGATCTGTTCGGTCAAATCCCGATCTTCTCCTCGAAAAGGAAAGCGATTTCTCATCGCCCTCCAGAACGCGTCTTCCCTTACCTTACCTAGGACAAACCCGATTTCGTAGGTGATTTTGAAAGCAGTAGATATGACGATATCCGGATCCAGTCCATGGTCTAAGGCGATACTATGAAGACCATTTTTGAATCCTTCTTCTGCAACAACGCCCCCAAAATCGAGTAACACGGCCTTCACTTCAGGTATTTCCGGCATCAGATATGTCCTCTTTTGTACGCGGCTAACCTTTTCCGAGAGAATGGATTTCGGGAGAAGAACCTTATTTACATTACCGCCGCTAGTCTGTATATCATTTTCGTGACTCAAAAGAGGCTATTGAAAGCTCGCCCCATTATGGTCTCGTTTCAGCACTCATTTTTCTTGATATTAGGCTTGTTTATGTGCATAATTTATTGTCAATTATATATAATTTTATATCGTTTTATGCAAAAACCCTTTCATTATTAGGAGACATAACAAATTACAGAAAAAGAGGGATCTATTATGATTAGCCGATACACTCACCCTGCGATGGGACGAATCTGGGAAGACGAGAATCGATTCGCCAAGTGGCTTCAAGTGGAGGTCCTGGCCTGCGAGGCCATGGCCGAGGAAGGCCTAATCCCCAAGGAGGCCCTTGCCACCATCAAGGAAAAAGCGAATTTTTCTGTTGAGCGGATCCTGGAAATCGAGGAAGAGACCAAGCATGACGTGATCGCCTTTCTCAACAATGTGGCGGAATACGTGGGACCGGATTCGCGGTTTATCCACCAGGGATTGACCTCTTCGGACATCCTGGACACCAGCTTCGCACTTTTGCTCAAGGAGGCCATGGCCGTCATCATTGATGATGTAAAGACGTTTATGGAAATCATCAAAGAGAGGGCCCTTGAACACAAATATACCGTCATGATCGGGCGGTCCCATGGCATTCATGCAGAGCCCATTACATTCGGACTCAAGCTGGCCGTCTGGTATATGGAGATGAAACGCAATCTCAAGAGGCTGGAAAATGCCCTTGAGGTGATCAGTTATGGAAAGCTTTCCGGGGCCGTGGGGACCTTTGCCAATATCTCTCCGAAGATTGAGGCCTATGTATGTGAGAAGCTGGGTCTGAAGCCCGCAGAAGTATCCACTCAAATTACACAACGTGATCGCCACGCTGAGTATTTCTCTGCCCTGGCCATCCTGGCCGGGACTATGGAGAAGATCGCAATTGAGATTCGCCATCTTCAGCGGACGGAGGTCCTTGAGGCGGAGGAAGCCTTTGCAAAAGGACAGAAAGGTTCTTCGGCCATGCCCCACAAGAAGAATCCCATTGGGTCGGAAAACATTTCAGGACTTGCCCGTCTGGTCAGAACCAATTCTCTCGCTGCCATGGAAAACATGGCACTCTGGCATGAAAGGGATATCAGCCATTCCTCGGTGGAGAGGGTCATCGGCCCTGACAGTACCATCCTCGCAGATTACATGCTGCGGCGCCTCACAGGGATCATCCAAAATCTTGGGGTTCATCCCAAACGGATGCTTGAGAACCTGAACAAACTCAAGGGGCTGATCTTTTCTCAGAGGGTCCTCATTCGGTTGACCGATCTCGGGCTAAAACGGGATACAGCCTATGAGATGGTTCAACGGAATGCCCTAAAGGTGTGGGATACGGGAAAAGATTTCAAGACCCTTCTCCTGGAGGATAAGGAACTTATGCAACATGTGTCCGCGCAAGAGGTGGAGGACGTTTTTGACTTGGATTACCATCTCAAACATGTGGATGATATTTTCAAGAGGGTGTTTGGTTAAGAGAAAGGCGCAAGGTACAAGACGCAAGGTACAAGACGCAAGGTGTAAGGCGTAAGGATGAAGAAAGAATAGAGAAGCAAGAGGTGCGACAAGTCATGAAAATGCGGTTTATAACCTCATCCGAATTTGGGCTGCTATTGTTCGTCTGGATCGTCTCGGTTTGCCTGTTGCGGACTAATCCTTACGCTGCTGATTCCTCGGGACAATCGACATTCGAGTCAGGGCTGGTCCCATCGCCGCTATTGTATCGGCCGGCGCAAG
Source organism: Deltaproteobacteria bacterium (assembly GCA_016930795.1). Classification (GTDB taxonomy): domain Bacteria; phylum Desulfobacterota; class DSM-4660; order Desulfatiglandales; family HGW-15; genus JAFGFY01. The sequence continues at coordinate 17,293 of JAFGFY010000113.1, read as the reverse complement.
GCTCTGAGTATGTGATCCTGGTAGACAAATCTGTTCAAAAGACCTTTGTGTATCAATGGAAGGACCTCTTAAGCCCCCTCAGGACCTACCAGTGTTCCACCGGAGAGAATGACGGCCCGAAGGGGAGGCAAAACGACAAGAAAACCCCTGAAGGAATCTATTTTTTCACCCACTCCTATCTCGAAAAGGATCTCGCCCCCATATATGGAGTCAGGGCATTCCCCATTGATTACCCCAATCCCATGGACAAGAAAATAGGAAACGGAGGGTACGGGATCTGGTTTCACGGCACGGACAAGCCTCTAAAGCCCTATGATTCAAATGGGTGTATCGTCCTGGAAAACCATCATATTGAAGACCTTGCTTCTTTCATCACATTGTATGATACGCCTGCCGTCATATGCTCCCGGATCGAAATGGTGGAACGGAGCCAACTGGAAAAGGAAAAAAGAGAGATGTTGGAGATCGTCGAAAACTGGAGAAGGGCCTGGCAAGGCAAGATGGTTGATCAATACATGTCGTTTTACAGTCCGCGCTTTACCTTGGGAGGAAGAGACTGGAACCAGTATAAAGAATACAAGGCACGACTTGCCAGGAGTTATGAGCAGATTATGGTGGACATTGAGAATCTTTGGCTGCTCAAGAACGGGAGTACCATTCTGGCCAAGTTTGACCAACGCTATCAGACCGAAAGGCTTCAGAGCGAGGGTGAAAAGCGCCTTTATCTCCAACAGAACAGTAAGGAGTGGAAAATCGTAGGAGAGTTTTTCGAAAGGAAGGCGCTCAGGCGGGGGCCACCCAAGGACCCATACTTCTCTATCCAGGAAGAAATAAGACAATTTATTTTGGCATGGCAAGATGCCTGGGAAGAGAAGGATCTCGTGGAGTATATCTCGTGCTACGACACGGAATTCACCTCTCGCGGAATGGACTTGCGCGCATGGAAGACCCACAGAGACAGGCTGAATCGTAAATACAGTTCTTTAAACATCGTTATCACGGACCTGGAGATCTTGCCTGCCTCCGATCGAGAGGCAAAGGTCAGGTTTAAACAGATATATAAGGCCGATGCGTATCAGGACTACGGTATTAAAAATCTGGTTGTCGTCAAAAAAGGGCAGGATTGGAGGATCAAGGAAGAGGAATGGCAGCCGATGCAAGGGGATTAGTGACGGGCTTAAAGGGGCGAGGTTCCATGCCTGACAGAAGAGTCTTTTTTCTGTGCCTCTGGATGAGCCTGTTATTCCAATGCGTTTTTCCTTCTCAGGCCTTCTCCAAGAGAGAGCGCCTCGTCTATTTTCCCAACACGGCCTATGAGTTGAACATATACAAAATTTTCGGAAAAGAACCTGGAAAGACCTTGATGCTCATAGGCGGGATACAAGGAAACGAGCCGGGAGGGTTCCTCTCCGCCGACCTCTATGCCGACATGAGTCTTCAAAAAGGGAACCTCATCGTGGTTCCGAGGGCCAATTTCTACTCCATTATCCTTAATCAAAGGGGCCCTAACGGCGACATGAACAGGAAATTCAGCCCTGAGGATACCTCCAGCAGCATGGAAGACAAGATTGTGACCAAGCTGAAAGAGTTGATCAGTGAAAGTGATTATCTCCTGAACCTCCATGACGGATCAGGGTATTATTACCCCGAATACATTGACAAATGGCGAAATCCGACCCGCTTTGGCCAGTCCATCATTGCAGATTGCGCGGAATACAGGATTCCGGGGACCGATAGAGTCATCAAACTGGAGGAGACGGCCAAAAAGGTCATCAGTCAGGTCAATCCCCATATTCAAAACGATCTTCACAAATTCCATTTCATGAATACAAGAACAGAGGACGTGGACAGCCCACACCGTGAACAGCGGAATTCGGCCACATATTACGCCCTCACTACCCACCATATCCCCGCCTTTGGGGTTGAAACATCAAAGTTCCTTCCCTCCATTGACCTCAAGGTGAGATATCATAACCTCATTATCAACGCGTTCAAGGAAATCTTCGGGATTATCCCTGAATCCCCAGGGCTTGAACTGGAGGCCCCTGTCCTGGACTATCTGGTGGTTTCCCTCAACGGGCAAATTCCCATCGTGGTCAAACAAAATCAAACCCTGCGAGTGAAGGCTGGTGACGCCATTCACATCTCCCATATCGAATCGAACTACGAAAGGGGATTAAGCCTCGATATTCTCGGACACGGCGACCTGAACGATTATCGCCGAGAGTTTGTCATTTTCGAAGACACGAGTATCATTGTGAGAAAGGACAATGATGTTTTTGCTGAAATTCCTGTTCAGGTTTCAGAGAACAGACTGGGGCAAGATAGACAACCAATCCGGACCAGAAGGGTGGAGTATTTTGTGATTGAAACAAAGGGATATCGTGTTCTCGTGGCTGATGGAGAGACCCTTGATCTGGTCAGGGGGGAAGATCTAAAGATCATGTATATTCTGCCTTCCCCGGCGGACCCATCATGTATCACGGTCAATTTCAAGGGGTTTGTCGGCAATCTCAAGAACAACACAGGCGAAGACCGGGGGTATCTCATTCACACGGAGGCAGGTCTCCTCACGCGATACTCTTTGGGCAAAAAAGGGGAACTCTACGAAATCATCGCATCAGAGGGTGATCGTGTTTTGGGCCGAATGATCGTTAGGCTTGTCCCTCCCAAAATGGATTATATGGTTCTTAAGATAGACGATCACCGTCATGTCTGCCTGAGGTCGGAGGATATGGTGTCCCTATCCATGGACAATCGAATATGCCTGGAGGAGATAGAGACGAATTTATATAGTGAGAATGACATCTGCCTGAAAATCAATGAGCATCTTTTAAAGCCCGGTGAAGTGAGAGAACTAAGGGCATTGTGTGACTTGGAAGGAGATAGCCGTTATCCCGTCCAGGTGAAGAAGGGTTCATTGGTATTAGGCCAGGTGTTTATTCAAACTGATTGAAAGCTGCAAGGCTCAAGACGCACGGCGCAAGGCGAGGAAGAACCACCTTTTTCTCAACCTCCATGCGCTATGCCTCACACCCTACACCTTGTGCCTTGTGCCGTGCGCCTTGCCCTTATTCACACTCTAAACTCAACAGGTCATTCCAGGGATCGCTCTTTTTTATCTTTACCGTGATCTGCTGACCCTGAAGAAATTCCTGGCCATTTTCTTTCTTCACTTCCGTCACCAGCAGAAAGTCCGTCAAAAGCATTCGATACCTGTTTCTTAGGATATCCAGGACCAGGGCGGGAAACTTCTCTCCGAGATGAGAAAGGAGATACTTTTGTGTCCAGTAACGAATACGGTCTCTTTTCATGGTCTCAAGGGTCCGCAATAAGGGTTGAACCGACATCCTTATCTCTTGCAGTTGTTCTTTGTTGTACACATAAGATTCCCCTGAGAGATAACGCCTCATCTGCCGTTGAACCACCAGGTCCAAGTATCTCCTAATAGGCGAGGTGACATTGGTATACATATCCAGGCCTAGCCCCGCGTGGGAGCGGGCGTCTGTATCGATCATGAGAGGACTGAGCTTGCGGCGCTGTTTGAAGACGTAATAGTGGTAACCTTCATCGCCAACGGTCAGCTCTTCGCTGGGTTTATCCTGGCTTCTATAGAGGATCGGAATGTCATGCTCCTGGCAGAGTTTGGCTGCCAGCCAATTGTATAGGATCATGAATTCAGCCACCATCATTCGAGAGGGAGTTTCCTGGTCCGACATTTCTAAAGAGATAGATGAATCGGGATGGATGGTGAACCAGACATCGGGAAGGGAAAGGATAAGGGCTCCTTGGTCGATTCGTTTCTTCCTCAACTCTTGACTCAATTCATAGGCCTGTTTCAATAAAGCATCTTCTTTGTATAGGTCGTTGACCTCGTCATAGGTGAGTTGACGCCTGATCCTCACAACGCTCAGTACAAATCTGTAGTCTAAAAGATCGCCTTCTTTATCAAAGCGGCACATGAGAGATATGGCGGGGCGATCATAGCCCTTCTTCAGACTCAAGGTATCCTCGGAAAGGTTCTGCGGGAACATGTGAAAGCTGTTACGAGGAAGATAAAGGGAAGATCCCCGTTGTGAGGCCTCCTTGTCGAGAAGACTGTCAGGAGGAATGACTCCCGCGACATCGGCTATATGAATACCCAGGAGGACAGAATCAGGTGAAATTTGGATGCTCAGAGCGTCATCAAAGTCTTTGGTGTCAGGGCCGTCAATGGTGAACGTGTACAGATCTCGAAGGTCCTCACGCCGAGCCTCTTCGATGCCGACTTCGATGAGTTGTTTTGACTCATTCAGCAAGTCTTCACTAAAGGAGGTGCTGATATTCAGACGATGAAGTTCGAGGTTTTCATCCTCACCCCAGACACCAAGATCGACAAGGAGGCTCCTGACCCTTTGAATGTCCGTTATCCCCGCCCTGAGGAGAAGGTCCTTTCCATGCCTAAAGTCTGAAGCCTCTTTTCCATAAAGGGCCAATTCGATAAGGAGGTCAATAATCTCATCCTTACAAGAAGGGGGTTGGGTCGGTTTATTCTGTACGTGATTCCTCAGCCAAGCGCCCCCCTCTTTCAGCCTTGTTTCCCTTCGAGCCTCCTCCTCCTTCTGCTTGATGATTTGATTCACCATTTCTTCAGAATGGGGGAGAAAACGACCCTCCTTCAACTTGAAATAGAGTCTGTCGTCGAATAGTGCCCTGACCAGCGCGGAGATGTGATCATCTGTGATCTCTTTTCCAAAACAGAGTTGGGCAAGGTCCACATAGTCAAAATGCTCCTCTCCATCCCGCACCAATTCCCACAGTTCCTTGACTTGGACATCTTCCTGGAAATCCCTTCTCCGTATCTCGATCTCTTTTAATTGGTTCAAGAGTTCTCCCCTGGGCATCCCGGTGTCTAGGGACGCATTTGAGAAGAGAAGAGCCCTTTTGGGCGAGATATTGATCTCACGGTTGAGTGGGGTTAACAGGTGGAGCCTGGTTCCTTTATCCTGTAGGCATAGGGTGCATATAAATCTGCCTTGATCAATAAATTCTATGATTTTTCCTTGATACATTTCTATGAAAACCTCGAGGGTTTAGTAGCAATTGGGAGAGGTGATGTCAATAACTAGTGTAAAGTCTCAGAAGTAAATCACATAATTATATCTACGCCATAGATCCGTGAGAAACAAGGCGGTCTCTTTTTAGTTCGTCACCATCTGTCCGGAGGTAGTGGAACGGCACCAGGCCTATACATGCTTTGGAGAAGCCTCACAAAGCCATATTACCATAATGATGTGAATTCTTTGTGCCTGTCCACTGCGGGTTGTCCGCTTTGGGGGATAACAGGCTTGGTCGTCTTTTGGGCGACGGAACTAAAAAGAGACCCCCTTGTTTCTCTTCTATTCGCTCTGGATCTATTCAGAATGATGAACGCTATTTCTGGGACACGACACTGCCTCATGTTATATTTTCAGAGAATAATTGTCACGATTCTTGACAGAATTTCCTGTTATTTTAATGGGCAATAAGGCCCGGGTTGTTCTCTCAAGAGGATGTCTCAACTTTTACTTGATCCACGAATATATGGTACACGATACGGGCACAAGAAGATCTGTGTAGACGAAAAAAGGTTTGATGTTTTGATCACAACATGAAATCATTATTGAAGCGGATGTCGTTGAAGGGATGAGACCTTTGAAAAGTGCTTTATTTTATTCAAAGTGAAAAAAGACGAGAATTTTAACCCTCCCGATTTTCATCGGGACAGCGAGGAATACCTTTGGTATTTCGAGGATCAAAAATGGAGTCGGACGCCGCTTGTCCCGCCATTTTATCCCGCACGTATTTCGGGGAGCCTACGGCGACGGCGGAAGATTGGGACAAAGAGGGTGTTTTTCAAAGGTCTCGGGATGTCGGATCGCTGAAGGATTGCGCAACATCAGAGTCCTGCACAAAGGCGGGTCGATACTCATGATAGAGGGAGAGAACCAATGGAAGAGAATGTCAAAACAGTGGAGGCGACTGAAGAAGAGAAACGTATCATGAAGGACATTGAGGCGGTTTTCGAGAGATTCTATAAGGGGAAAAAGGCCTATTCAAAGGGCCAATTCTACAAAAATGAGTTCTATTTGCGAACAGACTACGCGCTCGTGGTCCTGAGTAAGAAGAAAGATATATTGGTGAGTTTTGCAGATCACACCCGTCCCAGTTACGCGGCCTTGTTTACGCTCTTGTTGGATGACATCGAGGGAACAAACTTGTTTATCTGTGAAGACTACAAGACCGATCAACAGGGGAGCATGATTCTGGGAGAGGCTGACGGCTGGAGCACAAGCGCTATTATCTGGAATGAAAAGGATAGGTACTACAGTATGTTGAGGGAGAAAGTGCAGAAGATTGTGATTCGAAAACTGAAGAAGGATGCCGACAACCCAAGCGAAGGGTGAGGCAGTTGGAGATGATGTGCTCATCATCTACGGAAGGAGAGAGTATAATAGGATGGATCAAAGGTGCTGGGAGGTCAGCCCTTCTCGAATGGCATATTTTGTGAGACCGGCGACCGTACGAATCCCAATTTTTCCCATCATCTGTCGCCGATGAGTTTCCACGGTCTTGACACTGATGGCCAGCTTGGCAGCAATATGTCTCGTACTCTCGCCTTCTGAAATCAACTGAAGGACCTCCCGTTCTCTTATGGTCAAGATACTGGAAACGGAAGAAGCGGATTTTGACAGTCTGCTGACATAGTCCTCGACCACAATGCCTGCTATTCCAGGACTAAGGTAGGTGTCGCCTTTGAATACGGCTCGAACGGCCTGGACTAATTCGTCAAAGGCACAGTCTTTCAGCAAATACCCTGAAGCCCCCGCCTGCATCATCCCTTGCACGAATTGTTTATCTGAATACATGGAGAGGGCAATCACCCTGATATTTTTGGAGCTTGAAGTGATAATGCGTGTCGCGTCTATCCCATTTAAGCCGGGCATAGTGACATCCATAATCACCAGGTCCGGGGCAAGCTCCCGGGCCAAATGGATCGCCTCTCTCCCATTTCCGGCTTCACCCGCGACTTCCATGCCCGGTTGGTCATTTATCATATTAACGAGTCCTTCACGTGTGATTTTATGGTCCTCTGCCAGGATGATTCGAATGTTCATCGATTTTCTCCTCTTTTTTCTTTATGTTTGAAGTGGTGCTAGAAGGGTGACACGGGTTCCCTTGCCTTTGGCTGAAACGATTTCCATTGATCCTCCTATGGAACTCATTCGCTCTTGAATGCCGAGCAATCCGAACTTGCCCTCTTCCCGGTACGGCAGGCCGTTGTCTGAGGGTGTGAACCCCACCCCGTCATCTTCTACGACAATATACAGCTTGTCGTTCTTTCGCGAGGCGCATATCTTGACGCTGCCGGCTCGCGCGTGGTTGGCTATATTCATGAGTAAGTCACGGATCGAGTAGAAGAGCAAAACACCCGCCTCTTCCTTCATGGGCTTTAAAAAATGGTCATTTTCAAAGGTACAAGGAATGTCATTTTGCTCATGGAATCGCCCGGACAGCCATTCCAGGCCTGCCTCCAATCCGAGTTCATGAAGCACCGCCGGGCTGAGATCCGCGATCACTGATCGAACGTCCGCGATCGTTGATTGGATGATCTGTGTCACTTCCTCCAAATAGGACCTAGAATTCGAGGAAGAGATGGATTTCATAAGGCTGTTTAACTTCATCTTGACAATCCCCAAGGACTGACAGATGTTGCTATGGAGATAGGATGAGAGCTTTCGCCGTGATCGCTCTTCTGAAACCGTATGGTGGAAGGCCATAGACCGTATCCGCCTTTCTTTTTCATTGACGGCCTTTAGAAGGGCTTCTTCCGCCATACGGCGCTTGGCTATTTCCTCTTGCAGCGCCTTGTTCTCTTCAAGGAGTTTCGCAACCCGTGCCTCAATAGAAGAATGATTCGGGTCCTCTTGCTCACCGGATTCTGAGGCCTTTAATCCGGTCTGTCCACGATATAGGATGCCTATGTTGGAATGAGTATCTTTTCTTTGAGGTTTTCTTTTCATAGTGGGAGGATGCCTTTTAATAGTTCTTCTCCCAATTGGTTGGGAGAAAGGGGCCGAGGATTCAAGGGACCAAGGGGTTATTATAAAGTGGTTTTTACAATTTTTTTTGTCGAGCTCGAACCCTTAGCTTAAGGTTTCATTTTATCCGTATAGCTTCTTAGTTTCTCCAATGGCCGATTAATTCGGAGATTATCCTTCTTTCTTCAGTCCCACCTAGGGCAAAGGAAACTTCCGGGTTGAGCCCTGAAGGCCGAAATGGTCTTGTTTTCCGGTCAATTGGATTGGGGCATCGTATCTTTTAAAAAAGGGGGGCTTGGAAAAAGATTATTCTACAGTAATTTTGTCTTTGTTCAACTCGTAGGTTTTTTCTCCAATGCCCTTTACTTTTAATATGTCCTCAGGCTTCTCAAAAGGGCCGTTCTGCTGCCGGTACTCAACAATGCGCATCGCATAAGCTGAACCGATATTTTTGAGTTGAGCGATTTCTTCCACAGTCGCCGTGTTAATATTGACTTTCTCTGAGCCCTGCTCCTGCGTCTGCTGAGACCAAAGGACCGGAGCGAAAGCGGCAATAACGATTACAACCAAAGAAAGAGTCAGGATTTTTTTAGATCTTTTCATAACGCGCCTCCTTTCATCAAGCCCCCCACTCTGCTCATACCTTGTTCCGTTAGAGAGACTCAATCGGGGAAACCCTCATTTATCATGTCGAGATTCCTGTTTTTTGGATAAGGAAAAACCCTATATGCCTATATTTAGTGTTATAGACTCATTAGGCACAAGATATTGGGAGAAGCGTTATGTCAAAAAATCTGTTCCTTCTTTTTATGACAAAGGATGAGGAGGATCAAAGGATAAAGGGGATTAGAAATAAGGCTTAATCTGGACTTGGTTCGAGGCCTTCCTGGGTTTTGTTATAGGTTTTTCCACATTCGGGACATTTGTGATCATGGAGCAGGCGTTCCCCACATTGGCAGACATAACCGATTTTTTTAGCGGGATTTCCCACAACGAGGGCATAGTCAGGGATATCTCTGTGGACTAGGGCACCCGCACCAACAAAGGCATATTTACCTATAGTGACCCCGCATATGATTGTGGAGTTGGCGCCTAGGGTTGCCCCTTCTTTCACCAGTGTAGGTCTTGCCTGATCCATCTTTCGGAGTCCAGCTCGAGGATTGTAGACATTGGTGAAGACCATTGATGGACCACAAAAAACACCGTCCTCCAGAGTTACACCCTTATAAACGGAGACATTGTTCTGGATATTGCAGTTCGTCCCGATAGAAACGTCCGGGCCGATGACAACATTTTGTCCAATATTACATCGTGCGCCAATCTTTGAACGGGGAAGAACATGGGAGAAGTGCCAAATCTTTGTGCCCTCTCCAACTGACAAACTACCATTTTCCTCTCGAGGTGAGATAGGTCAAATCGATATCATAGATATGGTCAGGATTATCGGCCAGTTCAAAGGATACCTTCTCTTTGAGAGCGAGTATACTGGGATGGAGACGCAACTGTAGAACATTCCAAACCCTGAATCCGGATTCCTTTTCAATTTCAGCGAGCGCATCCACATTCCATGGATTCAACACCAAAGGCTTCTCGCAAATGGCATCGGCCCTGATTCTAAGAGCAAAGCGGATGTGGGCGTCATGGAGGTAGTTGGGGGAGCAGGTGCTGACAAAATCGATCCCCTGTCCCTTCTGTCGCAGTTTTTCAAGATGCCGGTCAAAGCGTTAAAATCCGGTGAAGAAGGCGGCTTCCGGGAAATAACTGTCTATGATGCCTACGGCGTCGTGGGGATCCAGAGCTGCCACGAGCTGGTTTCCAGTGTCTGCAATCGCTTTCATGTGGCATGGTGCCACGAACCCGGCTGCTCCGATCAGGGCAAATTTCTTCTGGGTATGAGTCATGACCTTACCTTTTGTGAGCTTTCTTGGCGGAAGTATACAGGATTAAGGGATTATAGGGTCAAAAGAGACCAAAGCGCAATAGGATTGAAAGATTAAGTTGGATACCTCGAGTTGTGGATTCATGGAATACTAGAACCTTGGGCAAAAGGGGGCTCAAGGGTCTCTGGGTGAGGGGGGTAGTCTGTGAAAGTGAAGACACAGCTCCGCTTCTTTGGTTACAGGGGAAGATATAGCCAAATATCTTGTGGTTACAGGAATAAGTCCTTCACAGTACGAACAAAAAAGACCCCTCTCCCGATTGGTCCATTCTTCACCCTCTTTAGCGAGAATATAGAGATTGGGTTAATTTGATGGATTCTATGCGAGAGTATCAATTTGCTGTCGGAAAGGGCTGAAAAAAGCACCTTCCGGCATGTCTCATATGTCCGGACATATGTACGTATCCAATAATAATACAGTCCCTAATAGAAAGGCAATCGGGAAAACCCTGATTTTTAACTTTGAAAACCCTGAGGATTTGTCTGTAATGAGATGGTATTCTATGATATCCAAAGGAAGGTCATAAAGGATTAATCACTCAGAATAGGATGTATCGATGCCAGAAATGAAGCGCTCCGTAGTCCAGTCCGGTGGGCGCAGGGCTATGGGCGCTTCAATTCTGCAATAGATGATATTTTATTGTTCGAGTTCCTTCTGCGTCACGAGACTAGAATACAGAATCCGGAATACCGAATCGGCCCATACAGGGAATGGTATCAAGGCACAGCTTGGACGGAACACGCAATCTCGCGGAGTCATGGGGGCTTTCTCTTCGTTTTTCCCTGTCAATACGGGGAGATATATAGTGACTATTTCGATTGACAAATCGATTCATATTGGATTATTACCATTGCTGATCGCCATGGTTTTCGGGCCGATCGATCCTTTACACTTCATGACATAGTAATATGTGCTCGTTAAAAGCCACATGGGCAGTGATCCTTTAGTCCGTTCGGGGTCAATTTATTGGAGCTTATCCATCCGTAGCAAGCTACTGCGGACGGGCTTTGGCTTTTCAACGAAAGCCGTCTTCTACATTCCAAGGGCCGGTTGAAGGGATTGGGGATTACTCTTTGTCAATCAGATGTCTTTCACGGTGGGGGTGTGTCTTATGCGAAAAGGAAGTGCTCTTTATTTTTTCGTGATGATATGCTTGGTGTGTGTGATGCTGGCGACGGTTTATGGACATGGCTATGCTCAGGAGGCAAAGAGGATATTGAGTATTGAAGCCTATGACATGGTCAATACGGTTCCTGATACTTATTTGATCGATGTGAGAACCAGAGCAGAATATCAGTTTGTGGGGCATCCCTTTAATGCCTATCTCTTTCCTTATATGTTTTTCAGCACCGATCTTGTGAAAGAGGATGACGCCCTCACCTATCAGCTGGGACCTGTAAACGAGTCCTTTGTGGAGGAAATAGGAAAGGCATTTAAGAAGACGGATAACCTCCTTATTATGGGACGGGACGGGACAAGAAGCCGCCTTGCAGCCAAGGCTTTGGTGGAGGCGGGTTATAAAAGTGTCTTTGATGTGAAGGATGGTTTTGAAGGAGCACTGTTTCCTTCATTTGAGGATAAGAACCAGCACAATTTCTACCGCCAGCTGGCAAACAGGCATAAGGTTTACGGCTTCGAACACCGTCGTCATGACGGGTGGCAGTGGTGGGGGCTCCCCTGGACCTACCAGATAGACCCCAAATACGTCTATCCACCCGATGCGATTACCCCGAAATGATGCGGGGCTTCACTCAATTTTTCCTTCCATATCTGCAAATGACTTTTTCACTTGTGAGGGCTTCGATTTCTCTTCTGACTTCATCGCAGGGCGAGATCCTAAAGTGCTTGTGCGCCTGGATGATAAACTCCTTCTCTTCCCCCGTATCCACTCTGAAAATTACGGCACATTCCCCCGGATATCTGAATAAGACATCCCGAATATTTTCCAGTAGCTTTCTTGATATGTTCTGTGCTTGAAGGTGAAGTTCAATCGCTTTCACCGCCCTTTGACGGACTGATTCCATCGAGTTGATTTCCTTGGCGATAATTTTGGCAGAGCCACCCTCCACTTCGGCATTTCCGCTGACGAGTAATGGCTCGTCACCCTTAAGAAGATGCGCATAACTCTCAAATGTGCTTGGAAATACAACAACTTCCGAGGAACCTGTGGGATCTTCCAGAATCAAGATAGCCATCTTATCCCCTCGCTTGGTCCTTTTGATCCTAAGGTTCTCTATGACACCGGCGACTTTCACCTCAGACTTGTCTCTCATATTCGTAAGCCCCTCAATGGTGCAGGTAGCATATTCTTTTACCTCTGTCGCAAACCGTTCCAGGGGATGCCCGGTGATGTAGAACCCCAATGCTTCCTTTTCTTTTCTCAGTTTTTCCTTTTCATCCCACTCCTCTATTTCCTGAAGCACAAGAAGGTCGCGATCCCCCACATTTCCATTGAGCGAAGCGAACATATTCAATTGGTTTGGATCCTGATAAGCTCCACAAAATCTAATGACCTCATCGAGGGCCCCATAGAGTCTGGCCCTATGAATGCCTGTAAAATCAAGGGCCCCGCATTGGATGAGGCCTTCGAGTACTCTGCGATTGACTTTTGATCCGTCCACTCTCTGACAAAAGTTCGGCAAATCCTCAAATGCCCCACCCTTTGATCGCTCCTCGATGATGGACTCAACAGCTTTTAGACCCACATTCTTTACTGCGGCCAGCCCAAATCGGATGGCTCCCTCTTTAACGGCAAAATCCGCCTGGCTCTCATTGAGATCCGGAGGCAAGATCTCAATGCCCATGTCACGGCATTCAGCAATGTTCTTTATGGTTTTGTCTTGGTTTCCCATATCTTGGGTCAAGAGAGCAGCCATGAACTGGACGGGGAAATGGGCCTTAAGATAGGCGGTTTGGTAGGCAATCATGGCATAGGCCACGGAATGGGATTTATTAAAACCATACCCTCCGAATTTTTCTATGAGATCAAAGATCCGCTCGGCCTTTTTACGATCCAGCCCTTTCTGAACGGCACCCTTCAAAAATCGGGCCTTATGATCGGCCATCACTCTCAGCTTCTTTTTCCCAATGGCCTTTCTCAGTTCATCGGCCTCGGCCAGCGAATAGCTGGCTAAGACCTGGGCGATTTTCATTACCTGTTCTTGGTAAAGGATCACACCGTAGGTCTCTTTCAGGATCGGCTCAAGTTCCGGGAACGAATACTTGATCTTGGTGAAGCCATGTTTACCCTGTATGAAGTCATCCACCATATTGCTTCCCAGAGGTCCGGGTCTGTACAAGGCGACCAGGGCGATCAAGTCCTCAAAGATCCCTGGTTTCAGTCTTCTGAGGAGTTCCTTCATGCCTGAGCTTTCCAATTGGAAGACACCGGTGGTCTTTCCTTCCTGGCAGAGGCGATATGTGGCATCATCGTCTAGGGGTATTTTGTCGATGTCGATCTGCCGGCCGGAAGAGGCCTGAATGAGGTTTAATGCCTGTCTTATGACCGTCAGTGTCTTTAGACCCAGAAAGTCGAATTTGATCAGACCCAGGAGCTCGATTTGAGACATGGTATACTGGGTCATGACCTCGTCGTTCGGCCCTTTAAAAAGGGGGAGATACTCCACAAGGGGCCTATCTGAAATGACCACGCCGGAGGCATGGGTGGAGGCGTGCCTGGAGAGACCTTCAAGGAATCGGGAGATCTTAATGAGTTTTCTTTCATTTTCCCGGCCCTTTTCCATTTTTTTTAGAGCGGGCTCTTCCTCAATAGCCTTTTCCAGGCTTACTTTCGGCCCTTCGGGGACCAGTTTGGCAATCTTGTCCACCTCGGCGTAAGGGATCCCCAGGGTGCGTCCCACATCTCTTATGGCGGCCTTTGCCTTCATCGTACCGAAGGTGATGATTTGGCTCACGTTCTCTCTGCCGTATTTTTCGGTGACATATCTGATGACGTCATCTCTGCCGTTTATACAGAAATCAATATCAATGTCAGGCATGCTGATACGCCCTGGATTGAGGAACCTTTCAAAGAGGAGTCCATATTTGATCGGATCGATATTGGTAATGCGGAGAGCATAAGCCACCAGGGAGCCGGCCGCTGATCCTCGCCCCGGGCCCACCGGAATATTTGAGCGTTGAGCGTAATCAATAAAGTCCGCCACGATAAGAAAGTAGCCTGAAAACCCCATATCTGTAATGACATTTAGCTCAAAGGCGAGTCTTTCCTCGTATTCCTTCCTTAATTCCGGTGAAAGACCGGCTCCTACTTCCACTTGCAAATGAGCGAGCCGTTCTTTGAGACCCTTTCGGGCTTCTTCAGAAAGCATATCATCCAGGCTTTTTCCCTTGGAGGCAGTGAATACAGGGTACTTGTACTGGCCGAATTCCATCATGTATTCGCAACGACGAGCGATATCCATGGTGTTGTCAAGGGCTTCGCTAAAGTCCCCTGCGCCAAGGGAATCGACCATCTCTTCCCGGGTTTTGAAGAAAAGTTCATCGGTGGAAAACCTCATACGATTAGGATCATCCACCATTTTACCTGTCTGAATGCAGAGGAGGACGTCATGGGCCTCCGAATCCTCTCTGTTGAGGTAGTGACAATCGTTTGTGGCTACCGAGGGGATGGAGAGTTCACGGGAGAGTTCCTGGAGAACGCTGTTCACTCTGGTCTGTTCGGGCATGGTGTTGGCCTGAATTTCGAGGTAGAAGCGGTTGTTGTCAAAAATGGAGGCCAACTCCATGGCCTTTTGCTTGGCCTCTTCGATGCGACCGGAGTTAATGAGGTAGGGAACGATCCCTTTTAGGCAGGCAGACAGGGCGATCAGGCCTCCATTGTACTCTATCAAAAGTTCTTTATCAATCCGGGGATGGTAATAAAATCCCTCCAAATGACCAAGGGTCACGAGTCGGCTTAGATTTTTGTATCCCAGCTGATTCATCACCAAAAGGACGAGGTGATGAGCGTTGGGACCGCCATCCGGTGAAGGGCCCCGGTCCTTGCGATGACCTGGAGCGACATAGACCTCGCAGCCCAAAATAGGTTGAATCCCGACCTTTGAGGCCTGATCAAAGAGCTGAACCGCACCGAACATATTCCCGTGATCGGTAATAGCTACTGCGTCCATCCCGTAACTCTTGGCTTTTTCCAGTAGCTGTCCGATCCTGATTGCGCCGTCTAACAGGCTGTATTCTGTATGCACGTGCAGTTGAACAAAAGGTGAATCGTCAGTCATGTTAACTCCGATCTCCGTTTCTAAAACCGATTGCGTCTGACAGGTTTGTCAAGTAATTGTTATGGTCATATTTCATGCGTTTTATACCACCATAAATCCCTCATTCAGGAGAGAAAAAAAAGTATAAGACCCTATTGACAAAGGGCAACGGATATGGGCAGGTTGTCTTTAATGTCGGGGGTATGATACGGCATATATCTATGGGCATCAAGCCCATTTTGGACTATTCTTGGACAGCAATGATGAGCCCTCTATTCTAATAAAAGTCTCCCGTATGAGCAGGAAAGGAGAGATGAGTCTTTATGCAGAAGGCACGGAACAATTACTGGCGAGAGAGGTTTGAGGAACTCAAAAGGGAGAATGAGGGACTTAAGGAGAAACTTATCTCCTCAAAAAGAGGGTATAACGATCTCCAGAAGGAGTTGAGAGGTAGAGACAGGTTGTTTGATTCTCTTCCCGCTGGAATTCTTCTCGAACAAGAAGGGAGAATCGTTGCTGCCAACAGAGAGTTCCTGGAAGACTTGGCTTATGCCTCGGAGGAGGTCGTGGGTCATAGACTACTGGATTTCGTCCCCCCGGATTTGAAGAAGAAGGTGAGAGACCTGCACGATAAACGGCTTTCAGGAAAAAAGGTTCTGTCACAATACGAATTGGATCTACTCACAAAGGTCGGGGAAAGGAGATGTTTTGAGGCAAGGGTCAGAAAGATCAGACATAATGGGCGAAGGGCCTTTGTTACAAACCTGACATTGCTTGAAGAGAGGAAAAGAGAGGAAAGGCAAAAGATTGAATCCAAAAAAAGGGAAGCCCTTATGACTATGGTTTCGGGAATAACCAAGAAGCTGAGTCAAGATGCCCTGGTTGTGAGTAGAGATATTCAGCAGATCAAGGAAATGGTGAACTCTGAACCGGTGACCCTGACAAAAATACTGGAACATATAGAATCTGTGTCAAAGGAGACACTGTATACCATAAGTAAATTGGAAGGTTTTTCAGTGCCAAAGGATAACCCTTCGCGTGATGACCTTGTTGATTTGAGAAAAGCCGTCAAGGCAGCCGTTTCGGTTGTTAATCCGACAATAAAGGAGTTTATTGAGACACACAAGCAAGAAATCAATCTGAAGACTTATCTCAGGTCTGTCCCTCCTGTTCAAGGAGATTCAGGTGAAATTCAGGATCTCATGACCTGTTTAATCGTCAACGCTGTGGAGGCGATGCCCCGGGGAGGAGATCTCTATGTCACGATAGAAGAGAATGCCGGGTATGCCCATATCTATGTCCAGGATAGCGGGGTCGGGATTTCCGAAACCATCCAAGACAGGGTATTGGATCCCTTTTTTACTACCAAAGGGAAAGATCGGCTTGGTCTGGGGCTTAGCCTATCCTATGCCATCGTCGAAAAGCATAGGGGAGAAATGGAGTTTACCTCGGAAAAAGGCCTGGGGACTACATTTGCCGTTAGATTTCCTACTGCGAGGGTAGATCAGAAATCAAAGAGTCGGGTTTCTAAAAAAAGAGCAAAATATGCCCGCATTCTTATTATTGAATCTGAAGTGATTCTGAACAGAATTTTGCTGGAGGTATTCGTAAGTAAAGGATACAGGGTTGTGCCAACCGGCAGCGTCCGGCAAGGGCTGCATATACTGAAGAAGAAAAAATTTGATCTGATTCTTGTGGGCTTAGACATTGTGAAGGTGAAGAGAGATGCTGTGATCCAGAAGATAAGGAGAATGAATGGAGATCAACCCATGGCACTCATTACCGACAGGATGGCTGAAGAGCCCCCCAGGCCTGAGGAGAGGTCAGGGTTCGAACTGATCATCACAAAACCTCTGGATATGAACAGGGTGTTGAGTGATATCGAAACTGTTTTGAATGAGCATGTTAGACATCGTTGATCGGTTGATTCATTGGGAGAAGAACCAGAGATATTGAATCTAGAAACTCCAGGGTCTCGTAACATACTCTCTGAGACTCATACTTATGACTTTTTTATGGAATTCTTGATTGATCTGATGTGAAATGCGGCATGGACTATTCCCTTAACTCGTTTTAG
>JAFGFY010000015.1 GCA_016930795.1 Deltaproteobacteria bacterium | reverse complement strand
TCATTGATCATTGATCATTGTAAAGGTTGAGGTATGGAAAGGGATAAACAGGGGAAGGTCTATTTGGTCGGCGCCGGTCCGGGGGACCCTGGGTTACTGACCATCAAGGCCAAGGAATGTTTGGAGCAGGCCGACGTGATCATATACGACTATCTGGCCAATGAGGCCTTCCTCGAGTTCGCGGGAGGGAAGGCGGAATTGATCTATGTGGGCAAGAAAGGCGGCGCCCACACCATGCATCAAGAGGATATCAATCAACTGATCCTGGACAAGGCCCGGGAGGGTCACACGGTGGTCAGGCTTAAGGGTGGAGATCCCTTCATTTTCGGCCGCGGCGGCGAGGAGGCACAGGAATTGGCGCGGAACGGTCTCTCCTTTGAGATCATTCCCGGTGTGACTTCTGCCATTGCCGTGCCCGCGTATGCGGGTATTCCTTTGACCCATCGCGACCACACGGCTACCGTCGCCTTTATCACGGGTCATGAAGACCCCACGAAAGAGACTTCGAATATCGCCTGGGACAAATTGGCAACAGGTGCGGGAACCCTGGTCTTTCTCATGGGAGTCGGGAATCTTCCGAATATCATGAAAAACCTCGTGGAGCATGGCCGCTCTCCCGATACACCTGTCGCGGTCATTCATCGAGGTACGGTTCCCGAGCAAAAGACGGTGACGGGCCGGCTTCAGGATATTGCCGAACGGGTAAAAGAGCAGGGACTCAGGCCGCCAGCTGTCATTGTCGTGGGAGATGTGGTGGGGCTGCGAAATGAACTCAACTGGTTTGAAAGCAAACCCCTCTATGGCAAGCGCATTCTGGTGACAAGGGCCAGGGAGCAGGCCAGTGAATTTCTGGCCGGTTTGAGAGAATGGGGCGCCGAGTGTATTGAGTTTCCCACGATTCAGGTGACCCCTCCAAGGACATGGGATCCTTTGGATAAAGCCTTCATGCGTTTGGAACAATACCAATGGGTGGTCTTTACCAGTGTGAACGGCGTGAAATATTTCTTTAACCGCCTGGATAGTGCTGGATTTGACCTGCGAGAACTCAGAGACATCAAAGTCGGGGCCATCGGGCCCAAGACCGCTGAGGCCGTGGCCAAGCGGGGGATCAGGCCGGACGTGGTGCCGGATGAGTACCGGGCCGAGGCCTTGGCGGAAGCCTTTAAGGATTGGGACATCAAGATGGCCAGGATCCTTTTGCCCAGGGCGGCCGAGGCCAGGGAAGTCCTTCCCGTGGCGCTGACGAAAATGGGGGCCTTCGTGGATGAAATTCCGGTCTACCAGACCATTAGGCCTCTCCATAACAAGGCCCGTGTCAAGGGAATGCTGGAAAAGGGGGAGATAGACATGGTCACCTTTACCAGCTCTTCGACAGTAACCAATTTTGTGGACATGTTTCGTCAAGAGGCCCGATTTCTACAAGACTGGATGTCAAAGGTGGCTGTAGCCTGCATCGGGCCCGTGACCGCCGAGACCGCCGAGGATAAGGGATTGGCCGTCAGCCTGATGCCCGAAGAGTATACCATTGACGCCCTCACTCACGCTATTGTCCATTATTTTGAAAACAGGTAGCGATCAGCCGCCGGCAGACGGTTGATCGACCTCTTCTTCTATTAAGTCTTCCTGATTTGACTATTCAACCCTTTTTTGCCGTTCTTAGTCGTCATCTTTTGAGTAATGAAGTACCATATCATGAGACCCATGATGGAGGTAAGCCCGAGAACAATAGCATACAATCCGGGATCAAACACGCTGAGAAACAGAAGCTCTCCTTCCTGTTTGTCTCTCTCTTTTTCTATATAGATATAGGCCTTGTTGCAGTTTTCATCATCTTGGATGTTTTCTCCAAGTTTTGCTTCCAAGTCTTCTTTTTTTGCTCTTTTTTCTTGTCCAGAAATAGATAATGCCCGTCAATGAATACGGGTTTCGTGAATTGCAGGGCTATCTCCTTTCCCTCCTCGTTTTTCAAAGTGACCCTTGTTTGAAAAATGTTGTCCCTCATGGCCGAGTTTTCGGGAAAGAATGTGTCCCGAACGGATTGAACCCTGAGCACTTGTCTCTCCTCCCCACACTCCACTCTGCTTTGTTGTTTGATAGGCGTCGTCTGCCATCTGTCGAGAGTGAATGTCATCAAATGCCCAAGTATAATCACGAGGAACAGAAAATGGATGAGGGAAGGAGTCAGTAAATGAAAAAAACGAATGTTTGGATCTAATTTGCGCTGGCGCACTAGGGCTGCAACCCTGTTGCAGGCAAACATGAATATGTTCGCGCCCAAACAGCCCATGATGATAAAGAGCAGTGGAATCCACCAGACCCGTTCCGGCTGCAGAGTGATATGATCAGCGACCCAGTCCTGAATTCTGAGGTGATTCAATTCATTGAAAAGGGAATAATGATCTCCGGCGTAAAGGGACCCTGTAAAAAGTGTGGCTGAGGCGGCCATTAAGAGCGCAAAGGAAACCTTGATATCTCCCAGTATATTCCAAATCCTCCTGATCACGATCAACCTCCGACCCTTAGAAGACTCATCTCCCGCAGATAACTGCTGTAACTTATAATGAAAACCAGGAGAGCCCCCGCCAAGGCGAACGCAGCGCTTCTTTTTCCCCAGCCCGGAATAAATTTCAAATGAAGGGAGGCGGCATAGAATGTCCAGATGGTTGCTGAGCCTAAGTGTCTGGCGCTCCAGTTGAACGTGTTGCCCCAGCCGACAAAGCACCAGACAGCGCCTGTGACCTGGGCGATGGTGTATGCAATAAAGCCCCACACGATCCATGCATAAAACCCATTCACCTGATCTTTTCCAATGATCGAAAGGAAACCATAGAGGGCTCCCGCGTAAAAAAGGGCGTGTGCCACGGATTCGGACATGAAAAAGAGATGGGCCTAGACTGTCACTTTTTTCGGGGTCGGAGGAATGATGCCCTTGGGATAAAGAGCGGAAAATATGGAGAAGACAATAACCAGGACCAAGGCCGGCCCCCAATTTGAATCCGGCTCTTTAATGGCCTGCGTAAGGGGAATCAAAGAGAGGCACCATGGAAGTAGAAAGGGCCCTTCAAAAATAGGGTTCGGAATAAAGACATCGCCAAGCCACGCGCGCCCAAGGAGGTAAATGGTTTGAAGGGCGACTCCCATGATCAGCAATCCCCTGCCCGCGCGTCGAGCTCTAAAGAGATAAAGGATGAAGGACGCGACATAGCAAGCGATACTTACATATAGGTATACGTGAACTCCTGTTGTGAACATAACGCGCCTTTTATCTCTTCAGATCTTCCAGTGATATGATCTCAATTCTTCTGACAGCCTTGACCTCACGGTCAGCAAAGAGGTCCTCAGGGACAACCATAATGAACTTGCCGTTCTCCTTGATGGGCTTCCCGTCCCTTTCGCTGGCCACCAAGATACGATCTGAATGGGGATTCAAGAATAACTCTCCATAGGATAGAAGAGAGCGATAGGCATCAGAGGCCGAAACAAGAAAGATGGTGTTTAGGTTGAGGTTGGGTTGTGCGGCCATAATCAGCTCTTTTAGCGAAACTCCTCTCAAGTCATGGGTACCGTGATAGCCTCTTCCTTCTCCCACAACATGAGCTCTAAGCCCTCTTAAAGAGGGCTCGTCAAAGCGATCCGTTGTATAGGGCTTCATCACGGTTCCGTTGACCTCAAAAGACTCTGAATAGGGATCAGACGATTTCTTGCCCTGAACGTCAGGGCGAAGATCATAGACCTCAATTTCTGTCACGCCTTCAATCGATCTGTCCGTATAAAAGTCTGATCGGACAATCAGCCTTGGGAAACCGACGGTTCGATTAAGAGTCTGGATCATTTGATGATACTCATCCTTACTTTCGAAATGATCGATACCTTTTTTGGGAAACACGGGTTTGGCGGATATAGCGAGGATGATCTCCTCTTTATTTCTATAAAAAAGCTCTCCCCACGATAGGGTCACCATTTGCCCGGCATTGTTCCTCACAAGGATGGCCAGATCGATAGGTTTCTTGAAATCAGTCTCCTTTTTTTCCACGCGAGCGAGATCGAGGAGATCCCTCAGGGGCACCCCCCGGAATTCAAAAACGCCCTTGAATGTTCCATCTTCAATGACGTCATTAAGCTGGACCTCCGAGGCCGAGAGTGTTTCAAGGCTGCTCATCATGATTTCCAACGGGCTTCCCACGGCGCCGGTGATTTTAACTCCGCTGCCCGCTTCCGCACGTAAGCCGGAATTCGAAAAAACCAGCAAAAAGAGCGCAAAAAACATTATCCCCTTTTTCATGTTCTACTCCTTTCAATTCTGCAATGATGACCATACCCCTCTGCAAAAGCCGCCATTCCGGCTGTTGTCTAAACGAAAGAGATATCCCTATTGAACCCTAATGTCAAGTTTGATATAAGCGAGTGGATCAACAAAAAGGGTAGCCGGGACCTTATTTTAATGCCGCCTCACAAAAAACGCCCAAACCCATAGCCAAACTTGGCAAGGCTCAGTAAGCCTATTTTTATGCCTTGAAAACTTCTGTGTTTTGATGGATATTGAACGAAAATGCACAGCCCTCGGCCTTGAGCTCGGACGGAACGGTGCTCAGGGTTGAAGACTGGCCGAATGGCGAGCGGGTTCTCTCGCCAAGACCAATCAAGGAGGTTCATGATGTTAAGCCATCGATCTCTGGTGTTGAGTTGCCTGTTCTGTGTTTTTCTGGTCGCGGTGATTCCATCCTATTGCGGCGCGCAGCAAAACTTCGATCAGGTTCAGATCCAGACGGAAAGGCTCGCGGAAGGGGTCTATATGCTCACCGGTGCCGGAGGCAATATCGGTGTCTGCGCCGGCGAAGACGGCGTCCTGATGATAGACAGCCAATACGCGAGTTTGACGGACAAGATCAGGGCAGCCATCGCCGCTTTGAGTGATAGGCCGATCAGGTTCTTGATCAACACCCATTGGCATTCCGATCATACAGATGGGAATGAGAACCTGGCAAAGGCCGGCGCGGTCATCTTTGCCCACGAAAACGTTCGCAAACGAATGAGGAGCAGCCAATCCATTCTTGGTAGCGAGGTCCCTCCCTCGCCTAAGGCGGCGTTGCCCGTGGCGACCTTTGACGATGGGATGACATTCCACCTGAACGGCCACGAGATTGAGGTTTTCTATATCCCCTGCGCCCACACCGATGGGGATGTTCTCGTTCGCTTTGTGGAGTCGAATGTGCTTCACATGGGAGATATCTACTTTGAAGGGATGTATCCCTTTATAGATCTCACGTCCGGGGGCTCCATAGACGGTATGATTAGCGCCGTAGACCAGGTCCTTGCCATCATCGATTCAGACACGATCATCATTCCTGGACACGGCCCCCTTTCCAACAAGAAAAAATTGGAGGGTTACCGCAAGATGCTGGCTGCCATCAGGGAGCGAGTCGCCCAATACTTGAAGGATGGCAAGACCCTGGAAGAAATTCTGGCGGCAAAGCCAGCGCAGGACTATGACGCGGCCATGGGACAAGGCTTTATGAACTCGGAGCGATTTGTGGAGATCGTCTATAACAGTCTGAAGAAATAGGCGAGTTAGTATGGATGATTGGCCATTTTTCTTTTGGCACAGTCATTCAAATTCCTATTTATCAAGGGACATAGCCAGCTACAGGCAGATTAATCGTGCTGTGGAAAACCGCGAAGCGACCGCGTGTCCGGATTCGAGAGGAGATCTATGGAGAAACCCGTCATTGTCACATTTGATAGCAAAACACATTGTGATGAAGTTGTGTCATTGTGGAAGAAAGTCTTTGGCGACCAATCCGCCGATATCGCCCCTGACTTTGTTCTGGACAAGGAATTGGAAGCAAAGGGAGGGCTGATCTTTATCGCGTTGAAAGGGGAGTTGATTGTCGGCACGATTATGGCTGGTTACGACGGGAACAGAGGATGGATCTATGGCCTGGGCGTGCTGCCGGAGTATCAAAGGCAAGGCATCGGCTCCTCATTGCTGGCATTTGTGGAAAAAAAGCTTTCGGCTCTCGGCTGCAGAAAGATCAACCTGCAGATGATGGAAGGCGATGAAGCGTCTGAGCGTTTCTTTGCCGCGAATGGTTATCGAACCGAGAGGCGGATCAATATGGGGAAAAAATTATCTCAAGGTGTCTCCAGGGCGGAATCTCTCAGGACCCGCGCGAAGCTTTTTGCCAAGGCCCTGGATGAGGATGATTTTGAATCCGCCAGGATGTATCTGTCACGAATCTGTCAATATTCGGTCGGGAAAAAAGAGCTGCATGGTCCGGAAACGATCATTCAAAGCTTTCGAGAGGGGAGTGATAAGGCAAAGAGGCTTTTTGATCAGGTGGATTACGGGAGCGAAACCCTGAGGATTGAAGGGAATCGTGTAACCGTCCAATTCACTGATCTTATTCAAGTCAAAGGTCAAAGCCTTGTTTACAGCTCAAGGCAGCATTTGGAATTTGGAGAGGATGGTCTTATCGTTCGGATCGTGCATGAGGAAATCCCGGGAGAACTCGAAGCCCTCCAGAGCCTCTTGAAGAGGTTGGGGGTGGCTTAGGGATAGACAATAGGTCTCCCCGATAACGGGATCTTCAAGCATTCTTGATTTCTGCGGAGCAGGAACAGGGGAAAGGAGGAGCAGAATGGCTGGTTATAGTTGTGAGAACTGCGCTCTTAGAGCGAAATATGACAAAAACCCTCGATCACTTCTAGGACGGATATGGAGATGGCATGCAGGTTGGTGTCCGGGATGGAAGAGGTACATCACGTCTCTTCCTGAAGATGAGAGGATCGCTCTAGCCGAGAGATATGATTTGAAAAAATAAGGCAAGACGGGTTGATGGAATAAACACAACCAATTATACTGGAATGTTCTAAGAGCGCGGACACGCCATTCCCTCACTTTAATCTAAGGTTTTTCTCCCCAAAAAATCAGGGTTTCCCCGATAGACTAAGTCAATAAACCCCAGTATCCTACCCGTACAGGTTATCTATCATCAAACAAGAGATTCTGGGGCATTCGGATGTCAAAACGACCATGATATATACACATGTAGCCGAAAAGAACAAACTGGGTGTAAAAAGCCCCCTGGAATGGCCATAATTTTACACCGGGATTTTAGGCCCTGCCCTATAACATCACTAATAAGAGCAAAAAAGGTCAATATCAATATTCCAAAAATTATTATAATAGAGACATGATATTGATTTCATGGAGAATAACGGATATGTTGTGTTTTTCCACATTTTCTAATAAAATAAGAAAATAAGTAAAATCCTGGTCCAATGGGCCTATACCCCTAACGGCGCAAATCAGGCGGCGCGGTCAGCGGTCGGCTGAATTTGCAGGTTAGACTTTGGTAGTCTTGAATAATTTTTTGACATCAGGCTTTCTCAAATAGTTGTGTATCCAAATGATAAGCACAAAGCTAGCTACAGAAATGAAGACCGATATCAAAGAGAAGCCAGAATAAATATTTAATTTTGGCATACTAAAGATGAAGCCTAGTACAATGACAGCGATCGTAAGCGCGGTGATGAGATAAAAAATCCAAAGAAAGAATATCAAAATCATTCGAACAGAATCAAAACGCTTGGCAATTCCGATTCCAATCAACACATTCAGTAGGGCGCCAGCCAAAGCGACAAACTCCATGCCTTCAAAAAAGAAAAGATACAAGTAAACAACAGCAAGTAAGAATAGAATTGCTGATATTATGTCGAGACCCCCCCCAGAACCTAGATTTTTTTTCAAGAGTACGCTCATATAAGTTTTAGAAGTCTAACAAATATGTTATGAGGCTTTAACAAAGAGAGAATCAGTTCCTTGATGATGCTTAAAATTTAGGCTGGATACCAGCTTGTTTGCAGATTTCATTGGCAGTAATCCGATCAAGCTGTTTATGGCGTTTTACAGGAATTACTTTTGTACCATTTGTGTAGATGGAGTGGTTGGCACCTTCTCTCAGTAGATAAAATCCATTTTGCTCAAGGTGCCGAACGAGGTCACGTCGCTTGACCGACATGCTGAACCTCTATGGGCAACTGTTCAATGAGTGCATTCCCGGGTGGGATTTCCTTACCGATTTGTTGGTATGCGAGCACCATTTCATTGAGGGCATCGCGGAGCATAGCACGGCACTCTTCGAGATCTCTGCCTTCGGTAACAACCTCTGGCCACTCCACTAATTGACCCATATAGCCGGAGCTGGTTTTCGTGTATTTGGCAGTAAAATTTGTCATCTTTCGTAATTCCCTGAAATACCTTGAAATTTTTTGTATTGTAACCTTTTTTATTACTGGAGTCAATTGGGATCACGGGTGCGAAAAGGGGGCCCAAATATTGTGCAAAAACAGAGAGATACAATCTCTTTTGCTCGCGCCTCATAACCTGCGCGTTGAAAGGACCGCTAATAACGCGGCCTCTCACCCGCACCGTTCGGATAAAGGAAAATGAAAAATCAAAACATAATATACCAGTTTAAAATTGAATTAGCTGAAATCGAACCAACTATTTGGAGGGTAATACAAGTCCCGTCTAAATATACTTTTTGGGACTTTCATGTTGCAATACAGGGTGTCATGAAATCGTAGATAGATATCCGAACAACATGCTTTACTCGGACTGGCTGAAAAAACCGCCAGCTTGTTAGCGTAGCGTTCGCCAAATAAAAACACAGAGTAACACAATATTAGATGAGTTAAAAAATGTCCATAAATTACAACTTTGAGTGGGACCCGAAAAAAGCAAAAGAAAATCAAACTAAACACGATGTAGCCTTCGATGAGGCTGCGACGGTTTTTAGAGATTCGAAGGCACTTTCCGTATTTGATCCAGATCATAGTCAAACTGAGGATAGATGGGTGACCATGGGTATTTCAGAAAAGGGGAGGTTGCTGATAGTCATTCATACCTTTCTTGAGGAAAATGAAATTGAGGTCACGATCAGGATAATCTCAGGTAGGAAAGCTACACAACAAGAAACAAAAAGATATGGTGAATCATTATGAGAAAAGAATATGATTTTTCAAAAGGTGAGAGAGGCAAATTTTATCGTCCGGGCATGAAGCTTAATATACCTATTTATCTGGATGATGAGGTTTCGGTCTTTATAGAGAAAATAGCCTCGAAAAAAGGAATTGATCGATCCTCGGTGGTGAACGAACTGCTCAAAGGGGATAAAAAAATTGCTGAAGCAATGGAATAGATAGTCACTGGCGAATCCGGTAAGGGAGAGATTTTAGCTCCCCCTCCCCACACCATACGCCGTCGCCGAGGCTATGGCGGGACAGGCCTAGCATGCAGGTCCGCGCTAGGCGGTTCACGAAGAAGATCGGACCGTAGCCGGATCAAAGTAACAACCCACAGTTCTTAGACAGAAAGCGGTTACCGCAGATTGTTCTCCGAAAGGGGGACGTTCGTGCAGAAAGTGCTTTACTGTAATCATCCGATATAATATCTTGTATCACTCTTGTCCAAAATCGGTTTTTTCTTGGACAGCATTTAGAACGAATAAGCGCTTGAAAGCCCTACTCGGGCTATTTGAACGTTT